>NZ_BPRG01000234.1:0-240122 GCF_036984265.1 Pseudonocardia sp. D17
GCCAACCGCAACCGAGCCCTCGGACGAGCAGCCTGACCCGAAGGTTGACAGAGGATGTCTCATCTCGAATCCCCCCGATCTAGCGCGCCGGGTCCAGCAGGAGCTTGCCGAACACGCCGCGGTCCTCCAGAAGTCGTTGTGCCCCTTCGATCCCGTCGAGCCCGACGGTGTCCTGCACGACGGGGCGGAGCCGGCCGCGGGCGACCAGGTCCAGCACGTCGACGAGGTCCTGGCGCGAGCCGGCGAAGGAGCCGATGACCGTGTGCTCCTTGACGAACAGGTGCCACAGGTCCAGCGATACGGTGAAGCCCGAGTGCCCGCCCGAGGTGACCAGCCGGCCGCCGCGGGCCATGGCGTGCAGGCTGCCCTCCCAGGTGGCGGCACCGACGTGCTCGAACACCAGGTCGACGCCCCGCCCACCGGTCCACGCCCGCACCTGGTCGGCCCACTCGGGGTCGCGATGGTTGACGACGTGGTCGGCGCCGAGGTCGGCGGCCCGCGCCATCTTGTCCGGGCTGCCCGCGGTGGCCACGACCCGGGCGCCCGCGAGCCGCGCGATCTGCACCGCGAGCACCCCGATGCCCGCGCCCGCCGCGATGACCAGCACGTCCTCGCCGACCCGAACGTCGGCGCGGCGGCGCAGCATGTGCCAGGCCGTCGGACCGGTCACGGCGACGGCCGCGGCGGTGGCGTGGTCCATGTGGTCGGGGATCGGGAGCAGCTGCGCCGCCGGCGCGATCGCGTACTCGGCGTACCCGCCGTGGGTCTGGACGCCGTAGATCTTGCCGCGCAGGCACATGTTGTCCCGTCCGACGCGGCAGAACGCGCACTCCCCGCAGGAGAGGACGGGGTCGACGACGACGCGCTCGCCGCCGCGCCACTTCCTGACGCCCTCGCCGACGGCGGCGACGTCACCCGCGACCTCGGTGCCGGAAACGTGCGGGAGCGGGACCGCGGCGGGGGTCCTGCCGTCGCGGGTGAGCAGGTCGACCTGGTTGAGCCCGCACGCGCGCACCCGGACCAGCACCTCGCCCGGGCCGGGGGCCGGGACGTCCACCTCGTCGACGACGAGCCGGACCGTCCCCTCGATCTCGCGCAGCCGGGCCGCGCGCATGGTGGCCGGGACGGTCACTTCGCGCCCTTCTTCCGCAGGCCGTCCAGGTAGGCCGCCTTGCGCTCGGCGAACTCGGCGGACTGGAACGTCAGGCCGTTGGCGACGGCCTCCATCGCGAGCTGCTCGCGCAGCGGGCTCGTCGCGCCGTTGCGGATGACGAGCTTGAGCATCCGGATCGCGTCGGGGCCCATGGTGTTGAGCTGTGCGACGACCTCGTCGACCCTGGTGCGCAACGCTTCCGGGGAGTCGTGCACCTCGTTGACGAGGCCCCACCCCTCGCCCACCTCGGCGAGGACGGGCTTGCCCAGCAACGCCATCTGCAGCGTCCGCGACGGCCCGATCGCCTTCTGCGTCAGCCACGACAACCCGAAGTCCTGCACCACCGCGAGCGCCCCCGGCACCATCCAGAACCGGGCACCGCGGACCGCGAGCCGCAGGTCGCAGGCCATCGCGAGGCCGAACCCGCCCCCGCCGACGGCGTCGCCGTTGACCGCGGCGATCGTCGGGAACGGCAGCTCGTAGAGGCCCGCGATGATGCGGTGCTGCCAGTCGAGCAGGCGCTTGCCGCTGAACACCGTCGACGCCTGCTTCTCGTCGAGGTCCTCCATGAAGAACGGCGTCGACAGATCGACGCCCGCGGAGAACAGCCGGCCGCGGCCGGTGAGGACCAGGGCGGCGGCGTCCTCGTCGGCCGCGAGCCCGCCGACGGCGTCGAGCAGCTCCTCGAGCATCACGGGGTCGAGCGCGTTGAGCTTGTCGGGGCGGTCGAGGGTGATGCGGGCGACCGCCCCGTCGCGCTCGACGGAGATCGTCTCGTACTTCTGCGTCATACCTTCACCTTCGCCACCCGGCCGAGCAGGCCCGCCGGGCGGATCACGAGGACCAGGACGAACACCGCGTACACCAGCGCGGTGCGGAAGTCGGCCGACACGTAGCCGGCGAAGAACGCCTCCAGCAGCCCGAGCAGGATCGAGCCGGCGATCGCCGTCCCGATCCGGCCGAGGCCGCCGAGGATCGCGCCGACGAAGCCGATCAGCGCGAGGTTGAGGCCCATGTAGGGCGATAGCGTCAGCAGGGGGGCGGCGAGGATGCCCGCGACCGCGGCGAACACGCCCGAGACCGCGAAGAGGATCGTCGTCAGCCGGGCGGTGCGGATGCCCAGCACCTCGGCGGTCTCGGCGTCGGCGAACATGGCCCGCACGGCCGCGCCGCGCTTGCTGCCGAGCATGACGACGAGCCCGGTGAACAGGACCGCGGACACGACGACCACCGCCAGCTGGTGGGCCGAGATCGTCACGGCACCGAGCTGGAACACGGCGCGGCCGAACGGCGAGGGGGCCGGCACGTTCAGCCCACCCGCCGAGAGTCTGATGATCTCCTCGAAGACGATCGCCAGCGCGAACGACATGATCACCGCCGCCAGCATCGCCCGTCTCGCGGCCCACTTGTAGAGCAGGTTCCACGACACGACCGACACGACCGCCCCGACGACCAGCGAGATCACGATCCGCACCCACTGCGGCAGAGCGGGGAAGTACACGTAGGCGAGGTACCCGCCGAGCATGGCCTGCGCGCCCAACGCGAAGTTGACGAACCCGGTCGCGGTGTAGAGCACCGCGTAGCCGGTGGCGATCAGGCCGTAGATCGACCCCGTGACGAGGCCGGCGACGACGAGCTGCAGGAGCTTGTCCATCTCTCACACCGCCCCGAAGTAGAGGTGGGCGACGGCATCCTCGTGCGCCATCTCCTCGACGGTGCCACCGAGCAGGATCCGCCCACCGGACATGAGATATCCCCTGCTGCACAACGACATCGCCAGTGCCGCGTTCTGCTCGACCATGAGCACCCCGAGCCCGTCGGAGACCAGCCCGCGCACGGCCTCACCCACCTGTTCGTACACCACCGGCGCGAGCCCGAGCGACATCTCGTCGATCACCAGCAGCCGCGGTTCCTGCACGAGCGCGCGGGCGATCGCGAGCATCTGCTGCTCTCCGCCGGACAGCAGCCCGGCCGGCTGGGCGCGGCGCTCGCGCAACCGCGGGAAGCGGTCCATCGCGGCGTCGATGCGCGCACCGACCCGCCGCCCGCCGACGGCACGCACCGCGACCTCGAGGTTCTCCACGACCGAGAGGGGCCCGAAGACGTGCCGGCCCTCGGGGACGAGCGCGATCCCGGCGTGCGCGCGCGACCACGCGGGCCTGCCTGCGTGGTCGGTGCCCTCCCAGCGGACGGCGCCCGCCGTCGGCCTCGAGAGGCCCATGATCCCGCGCAGCGTCGTCGTCTTGCCGGCCCCGTTGGGTCCGACGAGGCAGACCGCCTCGCCGACCGCGACCTCCAGGCTGACCTCGCGAACCACAGGGACGTCGCCGTAGCCCACCGACAGGTTCTCGACCTCGAGCGTCATGCGGCGCTCCTGCCCAGGTAGGCAGTGATCACCTCGGGCATGACGCGGACCTCCGCGGGTGGCCCCTGGGCCAGTACGGCGCCCTCGGCCAGCACGGTGACGCGGTCGCAGATGCCCATGACCAGCCCGATGTTGTGTTCGATGATCAGGATCGTGTAAGCGGCGGCGGACAGGTCCCGCAGCACGCCCTCCAGCAGGTCGACGTCGACGCCCGACAGCCCCGCGGCGGGCTCGTCGAGCACCAGCAGCCGTGGCTCGGTCGCCAGCGCGCGGGCGATCTCGACCAGCCGCCGCCTGCCGTAGGACAGCTCGCCGACGTGCCGGTGCGCGACGTCGTCGAGGCGCAGCATCGCCAGCAGCTCCGCGCACCGCACGAGGCTCGCCCGCTCCTCCCGCGCGGTCCGCGGGGTGTAGAGCACGTCGTGCGGGAAGCGGTAGCGCAGGTGCCGATGCCGGCCGGCCATGACGTTGGCCAGCACGTCCTCGTCCTCGAACAGCTGCGAGGTCTGGAACGACCGTGCGATCCCGCGCGCGGCGAGCTTGTGCGAGGGCAGCCCCGTCGTCTCCTCGCCGGCGAAGTGCACGGTGCCGTCGTCGATGCGGTCGACGCCGGTGAGCATGTTGACCAGCGTCGTCTTGCCGGCACCGTTGGGTCCGATGAGGCCGTGGACCTCGCCCTCGGCGACGTCGACCGACACGGAGTCGACGGCGACGAGGCCGCCGAAGCGCCGGGTGAGGCCCCGCGCGCGCAGCAGTGGCTCGGTCACGAGCGCCCCTTCCGGTTCGCCAGTCGTCTGAACGACGTGGACATGGCGCCGCCGATGCCCTGCGGCAGGAACAGCAGGGTCAGGACGACGAGTGCCGCGTAGAACAGCAGCACGTACTCGGAGATCGCCTCACCGTCCACGGCACTGCGGAACCAGGTCAGCGCCACCGCCGCGACGAGCACGCCCGGCATGGAGCGCAGCCCGCCGACGATCGCGATCGTCAGCACCGTCGTCGTCAGGCCCAGGCCGAACACCGAGGGGTCGAGCACGTAGGCGTACGCGGTGTAGAGCGAGCCCGCGACCGCCGCGAAGGCTCCCGACAGCCCGAAGGCCAGGAACCGGTAGCGCCCGGTGTCGACGCCGATGCTGCGCGCCGCGATCGGCCCCTCCCGGCCCGCCATCAGGGCCCGGCCCAACCGGCTGCGGCGCATGCTCGTGATCATGACCATGAACACGATCAGGCAGCCCAGGCCGATCCAGTAGATCAGCAGCGGGTCGTCGAGCGTCAGCCCGAAGAAGTACAGGTCGAAGCCCGCGAGGCCCTGCGCCCCACCGAGATAGTCGATGTTGCGCACCACGTTCTCGCCGACGAAGCCGAACGCCAGCGTGGTCAGCGCCAGGTACAGGTCCGAGGCGCGCAGCGTGGCGACCGCCATGAGCAGCCCGACCAGCGCACCGGCCACCGCGACCAGCGGCAGCGCGATCGCGCCGTCCCACCCGAACTTGTCCATGAGTACGACGCCGACGTAGGCGCCGACGCCGAAGAAGCCCGCCTGGCCCAGGCTGAACAGGCCGGCGATGCCCATGAGGAAGTGCAGCGAGACCGCGAGCAACGCGATGATCGCCATGTAGGCCAACAGGAACTGCTGCGCACTGTCGATGCCCACGAAGGGCAGCGCGACCGCGGCGACCGCGAGCACCACCGGCAGCCCCCACCGCGCCCACTTCGGGGCGAGGTGGCGCTCGGCGGTGAACGAGGGCGGCTGCGGGTCGTCGGTCGTCGCGTCGAGCCGGGTGTCCGGCGACGCCGGGGTCGTGCTGGGGGTGCTCACCGATCCGCCTCCCGGTCGGACGGCCGCGGGCGGTGCCCGCGGCCGTCCTGGTCGGTTCTCGTCGTGCTGCTCGGCCGGCGCCGGTCAGGTCGGCTCCTGCG
Organism: Pseudonocardia sp. D17; assembly: GCF_036984265.1. Lineage (NCBI taxonomy): Bacteria > Bacillati > Actinomycetota > Actinomycetes > Pseudonocardiales > Pseudonocardiaceae > Pseudonocardia > Pseudonocardia sp. D17. The sequence goes on from NZ_BPRG01000234.1 coordinate 5,439, forward strand.
GCCGGGCCGGGCCGATCAGGTCAGCCCTGCGGCCACGCGGTCTCGAAACCGGTGCCGTTCCACTGGCCGATCGTCGAGTCGGTGAGGCCGCGGCGGTTGTCCTTGGTGAACGTCCACGACTTCGCGGCCTTGCCCGGCATGTTCGTCAGCGACTCCATGCCGGCCGTGATGTCGGCGGCCGTGAGGCCCTTGGCCTTCGCGGACTCCGCGACGCCCTTGGTCGCGTCGTAGGCCATGGCCGCGATCCAGCCCGGGTCCTTGATGCCGGCCGCGACGAACCGCTGCGAGAGCTCGATCGAGTTCGGGTCGGACGCGTTGTTCGGGAACCACGGCGAGACGATCATGTAGCCCTTGGCGTCGTCGCCCGCGAGCTGGATGGCGCCGGAGGCGTCCGCGCCGACCCACTGCCCGGTCACACCGTTCTCGCGCGCCTGGCGCAGCAGCTTCGCGACGTCGGCCGGGTCGGAGTCCGACAGCAGGATGTACTTGGGCTTCTTCTGGTTCAGCTCGACCATCACCGGGGTGTAGTCCGCCTGCGACGGGTCGTGGCCGATGTTGGCGACGGGCGTGATGCCGGCCGCGGCCAGGCCGTCGGCCTGCTGCTTGGCACCGCCGTTGCCGAAGTCGGTGTTGGCGTGGACGATCGCGACGCCCTCGCCCGGCTGCAGCTTCGCCTTGACGAAGTCGACGACGGTCTTGTTGTTGACGTCGTTCTGCGCGCTCCAGCGGAACGTGTTCGTGTACTTGTCGGTGATGTCGGGCAGCACCGCGAACACCGCGTGCGGGGTGTCGGCCCGCTGGGTCACCTCGGCCGAGGGCAGGATGTCAAGACTGACGACCGGCCCCATCACCAGGGGCATCTTGTCGCTGGTCACTGCGTCGCGGGTCTTGCTGACGCAGATCGCCTGCTCGCTCTGGCAGTCGTAGAACTTGGGCTCGATCGTGAAGGGGTACTGCCCCGACGCGTTGAGGTCCTTGACCGCCTCGTTGACGCCCGCCTGCAGCTGCAGCCCGTACGGCGCGTACTTGCCGGTGAGCTCGGCGACGACCGCGAACTGCAGGGTCTGGTTGCCCGCGCCCGAGCCGCCGGAGTCGGACGACCCGCCTCCGCCACAGCCCGCCACCAGCAGCGCGGTCGCGGCGGCCAACGCCACGCCCAGTCGGTTTCTCCACCGCGTCATTACGGCTCCTCCGGGGTCTTCGGACAGGCACGACCGACTGGTCGGTCGGGTGCTGGCCCGAAACCCTAGGGGCCGCCACACAGGTCGTCAAGGAACTCTTCGGACACGCCCCGCACCTGGGTCGAAACGCGCTCTGACCGCGCTTGACACCGCACGGAAGGGCACGCCAGTCTCTCGACCGACCAGTCGGTCGCGTTACGGATCGCCTTGGAGGACAGCCCGTGCAGGCGTCGACGCCCGATCCCCGCGGTGTCGCGCCGCGGCCCGCCCGTGACCCCGTGGCCGTCGTGGAGCTCGCGGCCGGGTCGGCGACCGACGCGCTGACGGAACTGGTCGCGACGTTGGCCGCGCTGCCGCCAGGCACCCGCGCCGTCCTCCTGCGGCTCCCGTCCGACGCCGCCGTCGACCGGCCGGTCGACGAGGACTCCGTGACCGCGTGGCAGCAGGCGCTGTCCGCCGTCGAGGACCTGCCGCTGCCGACCGTCGCGCTGCTCGCCGACCGGTGCACCGGCGTCGCGTTCGACCTCGCGCTGTGCTGCGACGTCCGCGTCGCGCCGGGCACCGTCGTGGTCCGTGCGCCCACGCCGGCGGCCGGGGCGCTCCCGGTGGGCGGCACGGTCGCACGGCTCGTGCGTGCGGTGGGGCAGGGCGTCGCGCGCGACCTGCTGATCACCGGCCGGACCGTCGAGGCGCCAGAGGCGCTGGCGTGGGGCCTGGTCACGCGCCTGGTCCCGGACCCGGCGACGGCGCTCGAACTCGCCGCGAGCCTCGCCGCGCTGTCCCCCGAGGCGCTCGCGGCGACCAAGCGACTCGCACTGGGGGCCTCGCAGGACTCGTTCACCGCCGGGCTCGCCGCCGAGCTGTCCTTGTGGCGCACCGTCCGCGCGGGCGCCAACGCACAGGAGGGCCTCTCGGCGTTCGCCGAGAAGCGGGACCCCCGGTTCACCGGGCCGGACGGCCGGTGAGCGGCGTCGCGTTCGGACGCCGTCCCGGGGTCCACGTCGGACTGCACGACGCCGTGGCGGAGATCGTCATGGACTCGGCCCCGGTCAACGCCTTCGACCGGCCGTTCCTCGAGGCGGTCGGCGAGGCACTGGCGAGCGTCCCGGCGGGGACCCGCGCCGTCGTCGTGAGCAGTGCCGTGCCGCGCATCTTCGCCGCGGGCGGCGACATCCCCTACATGGCCCGCGCCGACCTCGCCGAACAGGTGTCCTACGTGGAGCTCTGCCAGCAGGTCTACGGCGCGTTCGAGCAGGTCGGGGCGCCGACGATCGCCGCGGTCGACGGCGCCTGCCTCGGCGGCGGCCTCGAGCTCGCGCTGTCCTGCGACATCCGCGTCGTCGCGCCGGGCGTCCGGCTCGGGCTGCCAGAGGCCACGCTCGGCATCCTCGCGGGCGGTGGCGCGATCCACCGGATCGTCCGGGCGGTCGGCCAGGCCCCGGCCCGCGACCTCCTGCTCAGCGGACGGCGGATCACCGGGGCCGAGGCCGTCGACATCGGACTGGCGAGCCGGCTGGCCGAGCCCGGCAGGGTGACGACCGCCGCGCTCGAGCTGGCCGCGGAGATCGCGGCGGCGGACCCGGCGGCCGTCGCATCGGTGACGCGCGCGGCCCGCTCGGTCCTCCCCGTCGGCCCGTAGCCCCGCCCCGACCGCAAACCCGGCGCTGCGAACGCGCCCTGCGAGGACCGTCAGGTTGCGCGCCACGACCCGGCCGCAACCTCGCTGCTGCAAAACAGCCGCACGAGGACCGTCAGGTTGCGCGCCACGACCCGGCCGCAACCTCACTGCTGCGGAACGGCCGCGCGAGGACCGTCAGGTTGCGGTCGGAGGGGCGGCGCGCCGGAGGAGGCCGGGCGCCTCACAAGCGTCTCGACGGGCCGCCGTCCCACATCCCCGGCCGCAGGCCCTCCGCGCGCAGCTCGGCCTTGCGCACCTTCTCGGTCGCGGTGCGCGGCAGGGACTCCCGCACGTCGAGGTAGCGCGGCACGGCGAAGTACGGCAGATCGGGGGTGACGAACGCGCGCAGCTGCGCGGGGTCGACCGTCCGCCCCGGCCGCGGGACCACGGCCGCCGCGACGGCGTCCTCGCCGAACTCTCCCGGCAGCCCGAACACCGCGGCCTCGGCGACGTCGGGATGGCGCAGCAGCGCGCGTTCGACCTCGACGCTCGAGACGTTCTCCCCCGACACCCGCAGCGCGTCCTTGCCGCGGTCGACGTAGTAGTACCAGCCCTCGTCGTCGCGTCGCAGCAGGTCACCGGTGTGGAACCACTGGTTGCGCAGTACCTGCGCGGTGTGCTCGGGGTTGCGCCAGTAGCCGAGCGTGCCCGCGAACGCGACCGTCGGACGGGTCACGAGCTCGCCCAGCTCGCCCGGTCCGACGGGCTCGTCGTCGGCGTCCACGAGATCGACGGCGAACCCAGGGGCGGGCTTCCCGCACGACCCGGGCCGGCGCTCACCGAAGGGGATGCCGATCGGCATCCCGGTGTCGGTGGAGCCGTAGACCTCGGTCGTCGGAACGCCGAACCGGCGCTCGAACTCGTGCCGGTCCGCGGGCAGCGGCAGCACCATCGCCAGCCGCAGCCGGTGCGCGGTCTCGGCGGGCGTGGGCTCCTGCCGCCACAACAGCGCGCCCATGGCGCCCATCATGTTCGTGACGGTCGCGCCGCAGTCGGCGAGGTCCGACCAGAACGTCCGCACCCCGAAACGCGGTGCCACGACGACCTTCGCGCCGGTCAGCAGGCCCGGGACCAGCGCCGTCAGCAGCGCGTTGATGTGGAAGAGCGGCAGGCAGGTGTGGATCACGTCGTCGGCGGTGTAGCCCATGACCCACGTCGAGGTGTCCGCGAAGGTGAGGGCGGTGGCGTGGCTCCACATGACGCCCTTCGACAGGCCCGTCGTCCCCGACGTCAGCAGGATCGTCGCGACGTCCCACGGCTGGATGTCCGGCGCCGGCATGACGGGCTCCGCGGCAGGCTCCAGCCGGTGCGCACCCGGCAGGGCATCCACCGACCAGAGCGCGGTCGGCGCCGCGTCACCGGTCAGCGCCGTGAGGTTCGGGGCGAGGGCCGCCTCGGTGACGAGCGGGCACGGCAGGAACTGGCGCAGCGTCTCGGCGAGCGCCCGGCCGCGCAACGCCGTGTTGAGCGGCACCGCGACGGCGCCGAGGGCCGAGCACGCGAGGAACGTCGTGAGGAACTCGGGGCGGTTGCCGACGAGCAGCGCCACCCGGTCACCGCGCCCGATCCCCCTCGCGCGCAACGTCGCGGCCATCCCGCCGACGGCCTCGTGCAGCTCGGCGGTGGTGAAACCGCGGGCACCGGTGAACTCGACGGCGGGCCGGTCCGGCTCGGCCGCGGCCGCCGCGGCGAGGATGCCGTGCAGCGTCCAGCCCGAGTCGCGGAGCCTGCGCGGGCGGGTCGGAACCGGCTGGGCGGTACGGGTCACGGGACCTCCCGACGTGCGACCGCCGCCGGGCAACGTCGCCCGACCGACCAGACGGTCGGGGTCACGCTACGACATCACGCCCGCCGCCCACCAGGACGAGACCGGACGTCCGCCCGGGGGCCGTCGGCCGGCCGCCGGCTGCGACGACGAGCGTGCGTGCGTGCGTGCCAGGATCCGGCCGGCTCGCGACGCCCCTCGCCATCCCTGACCGACGACAGAGCGGGTCAGACGTCGAGACGGTCGGCGTGGCCCTCCAGGACCTCGGGGCCGGTGGCGATGCCCGACATGAAGATCTGCCAGAAGTAGCGGGCGATGACCTGGTGGGTGAGCGGACCGCCGGGGCGGTACCACTGATAGGCCCAGTTGCACATGCCGAAGAAGGCGAACGTCGTCAGGCCGGGGTTCTCGACGCGGAACTCGCCCGCGGCGGCGCCCTCCTCGATCAGCTGCCGGACGGTCTCGGTGTAGCGGTCGCGCATCTCCCGGGCCACCCGCCCCTCCTCGCCCGGGATCTCGCGGTGGTGTTCGAAGTAGACACGCAGGTGCCCGGGGCGCGTCTCCAGCAGGCCGAGGATGTCGTCCATGACGCGCAGCAGGATCTCCGCGCGCGGGAGCTTGTCGGCCACACGCTGCTCGAGCCGGTCGGTGAGGTCGTGGACGAGCTCGTCGTGGATCCAGATGACGATCTGGGTCTTGCTCTGCACGTGGTGGTAGAGGGTGGGCTTCTTGATCCCCACGGCCGCGGCGATGTCGTCCATCGACGTGGCGTGATAGCCGCGCTCGTCGAACAGCCGGGCGGCCGCCGCGACGATCTCGGCCCGCCGGGCCGTACCCTGGGGCGCCGCCTTCATGGGTCCCCTCCTTCACTCGCTCGGACCAGCGAGAATAGCCGACGACACGACCGTCCGGTCGGTCGGTGTTGCCCTCACCGCGTGACGATGGTCTACTGCCGGGACCGCGGAATGTAAGCCTTTACACCGCACGGACGACGACGGGACGGTCATGACGGGACGGGGGCGACGGGGCGCCGTCGGGGTCGTCGACCTCGCACGCGAGCTCGGCGTCTCCACGGCGACGGTCTCGCGCGCGCTCAACGGCAGCGGCGCCGTCCGGCCCGAGCTCGCCGCCCGGATCCGCGCCCACGCCGAGGCGCGCGGCTACGTCCCCAACCGGCTCGCCCGCGCCCTCGCGTCGACGACGAGCGACGCGTTCGTCGGGTTCGTCGTGCCGTACGTCGACACGCTCGCCTACTCGGCGGTCGCCGCGGAGTGCGCCGGGGTGCTGGCCGACCGCGGCACGCAGATGATCCTCACGATCACCGGCGACGACCCGCGCCGCGAGCTCGACCAGCTGCGCGAGCTCGCGGCCAGCCGGATCTCCGGGCTCGTCATCTCCGCCACGACCGGAATGCTCGACGCGAGCCGCGAGCTGCTGGCGACGATGCCCGTCGTCGAGCTGCACCGGGCCGGGGGCCTGCAGGCGCCGGGGGTGTTCAGCGACGACGAGCAGGCGGTGGTCGACACCGTCGCGCACCTGGCCGCCCTGGGGCACACCGACATCGCGTTCCTGGGAACACCGGTCGCGCTGTCCAACGGCGCGGCCCGGCTACGGGGCTGGCGCCGCGGTCTCGCCGCCGCCGGGCTCGAGCCGGCGCCGTCGCGCACGCTGCTGCTCGCACCCACCCGCGACAACGGCACCCTGGGCGTCGCGCGGCTGCTCGACGGCCCGGGACCGCCGCCGACGGCGTTGATCGTCGCGAGTGGCTCGCTCTCGGTCGCGGCGGCGACGGCGGTGCTGGCACGCGGGTGCCGGGTGCCCGACGACCTCTCGCTCGTCGTCTACGGCGACCCGGAGTGGTTCGCGCTGGCCGATCCCCCGCTCACCACGATCGCCGTCGACTACGGCGGGCTCGCCAGGCAGGTCGCGCGGCTGCTGCTCGACCTCCTGGACCCGCCCGCAGCGGGACCGCCCGGACCCGGGCCCGTGCTCGTCGCCCCCCGACTGCACCCCGGCGGCTCGACCGCTCCGCCGAGCGGGGTACCCGAACACCAGACCGATCGTCGACAGGAGCGCACGTGACCCCCTCCCCCGCCGCCGGACCGCTCGCCGGGCTGCGCGTCATCGACGCGGCGACGCTCGCCGCGGGCCCGCTCGTCGCGACCTGGCTGGGCGAGTTCGGCGCCGAGGTGATCAAGATCGAGCAGCCGGACGGCGGCGACCCGCTGCGGCAGTGGGGCGCCCAGCGCGACGGCGTCGGCCTGATGTGGAAGAGCCTGGGGCGCAACAAGAAGTCGGTGACGTTGAACCTGCGCGAGGAGGCCGGCCGCGACCTGCTGCGCCGGCTCGCCCGGTCGGCGGACGTCCTGGTGGTCAACCTGCGGCCGTCCACATTGGAACGGTGGGGACTGTCCTACGACGCGCTGGCCCCCGAGCACCCCGGGCTGGTGATGCTGCACGTCACCGGCTACGGCGCCGGCGGGCCGAAGAGCGACCGCCCCGGGTTCGGGACCCTCGGCGAGGCGATGAGCGGGTTCGCGCACATGACCGGCCACCCCGACGGCCCGCCCACGCTGCCCGCGTTCATGCTCGCCGACGGCGTCGCCGCGCTGACCGCGACCTACGCGGTCATGATGGCGCTCTACCACCGCGACGCCCGCGGCGGCGCCGGGCAGCTGATCGACGTCAACCTGATCGAGCCGCTGGCGCGGCTGCTGGAGCAGCCGGTGCTGACCTACGACCAGCTCGGCGAGGTCCCCACCCGGATGGGCAACCGCTGGGACATCTCCGCGCCGCGCAACACCTACCGCACCTCCGACGGCAAGTGGCTGGCCATGTCGGGCAGCGCCCCGTCGATCGCGATGCGGGCACTGCGCGCCGTCGGACGCCCGGACCTCACGTCGGAACCGCGGTTCGCCGAGGCGCAGCAACGACTCAAGCACGCCCCGGAGATCGACGCGGTGATGGCCGAGTGGATCGGCGCGCACACCCTCGACGAGGCGATGGCCGTCTTCGAGGAGGCCGAGGTCGCCGCCGCCCCGATCTACGACGCCCCGCAGCTGCTCGCCGACCCCCAGCTCACCGCCCGCGACGTCTACCCGACCCTGTCCGACGACGAGCTCGGCGCGATGCGCGTGCAGGCGCCGGTGCCACGGATGTCGGCCACCCCGGGCGGCATCGAGCACCTCGGCGCCCCGCTCGGCGCCCACAACGACGACGTGTACGGCGGCCTGCTGGGCCTGTCGTCGGCCGAGATCACGACGCTGCGCGACCGCGGCGTCATCTGAGGTCCGTCCCCCGATGAGCCGATGACCCCGACGACCCCGACGAGGAGGCGCTCCGTGCCGGAACGTCCCGTGCGACCCCGCAGGTCCGAGCTGGCCACGCCGGCCAGCAACGAGAAGATGTTCGCGAAGGCCGCGGCCTCCGGCGCGGACCTGGTGTTCCTCGACCTGGAGGACGCCTGCGCCCCCGCCGAGCGCGAGGCCGCCCGAGGCAAGGCCGGCGCCGCGCTGCGCGACCTCGACTGGGGCCGCACGACCCGGGCGATCCGGATGAACGGCGTCGACACCCGATGGGCCTACGGCGACGTCATCGAGGTGCTCACGATCGCCCGCGAGGCCCTCGACGTGATCATCGTCCCCAAGGTCCGCCGGGCCCGCGACGTCTGGTGGGTCGACGTGCTGCTCACCCAGCTGGAGGCGACGCTCGGGCTGGAGCACCGCGTCGGGCTGGAGGTGCTGATCGAGGAGACCGAGGGGCTGGAGAACGTCGGCGAGATCGCCAGGGCGTCGGACCGGCTGGAGGCGATCATCTTCGGCGTCGGCGACTTCTCGGCCTCGCAGGGCGCGCGCGTCGACGGCAACTTCGACCCGGTCGTCGACTACCCGGGCGACATGTGGCACTACGCCAGGGCCCGCGTGGTCGTCGCCGCCCGCTCGGCCGGGGTCGACGCGATCGACGCCCCGTTCCCCAACTACCGCGACCCCGACGCCTACCGGCTGGTCTGCGACCGGGCGGCCGCGATGGGGTACGTCGGGAAGTGGGCGATCCATCCCTCGCAGGTCGGGATCGCCAACGAGGCGTTCGCCCCGACGCCGGAGGACATCGAGCGCTCCCGGCGCATCGTCGAGGCCTACCGCGAGGCCGAACGCTCCGGCAAGGGCGCGACCGGGCTCGACGGGATGCTCGTCGACGCCGCGCACCTGCGCCACGCCGCCACGATCACCGCCACCGCCGAGCTGCTCGGCATGACCACGGGAGAGCCGCAATGACGTCGCAGCCGCGCAGGATGACGATGGTCGGCTTCATGCAGGCGGGCAACGTGACCGTCTACTCGGGATCGTGGCGCTACCCGTCGGCCGATCTGGGCTTCCTCGACCTCGACTACTACACCCACATCGCGCGCACGCTCGAGCACGGCCGCTTCGACATGGTCTTCTTCGACGACCGCCTCGCGATGCCCGGCGTCTACGGCGACTCGGTGGCCGACGCGGTCCGCTACGGTGCGCGGCCGGTCAAGCTCGACCTCACCGCCGTGCTCGGCGGGATCATCGGGGCCACCCGCGACATCGGCGTCGGCGCCACCTACTCGACGACCTACTTCGACCCGTTCCACGTGGCCCGCACGTTCGCGACCCTCGACCACCTGTCGAAGGGACGGGCGGCCTGGAACGTCGTGACCTCGATCAACGACTCGGAGGCCCAGAACTTCGGGCTGAAGTCGCACCTCGGCCACGACGAGCGCTACGACCGGGCGCACGAGTTCATGGAGGCCGTCGTCGCGCTGTGGGAGTCGTGGGAGGCCGACGCGCTGGTACTCGACCGCGAGTCCGGGATCTTCGCCGACCCCGACAAGGTCCACGAGATCCGGCACGAGGGGACGTGGTTCACCGTGCGCGGGCCGCTGACCGTGCCGCGGCCGCCGCAGGGCCGGCCGACGATCCTGCAGGCGGGGTCGTCCGGGCGGGGCCGTGAGTTCGCCGCGTCCTGGGCCGACGTCGTGTTCACCGGCGACCCGGGGCTGGAGGTCGCGCGTACCCACTACCGCGACCAGAAGGACCGCGTCGCCGCGGCGGGCCGCGACCCCGGCTCGGTGAAGATCCTCCCGATGGCCTACGCCGTCGTCGGCGAGACCCGCGACATCGCGCTGGAGAAGGAACGGCTGTTCCTGGAGCGCTACGTCCACCCGCTCGCCTCGCTCGCGCTGCTGTCGGAGCTGCTCAACTACGACTTCGCCAAGCACGACCTCGACGACCCGGTGACCGCCGAGATGATCGAGGCGAGCTCGGGCATCCGCGGGCTGGCCGAGGGTGTGCGCGCACACCTGGGCCGCGAGGTCACCGTCCGCGACCTGGCCGCGCACCGCGCGACGCTGCTGCAGGGGCCGCGGTTCGTCGGGACGCCCGTCGACGTGGCCGACCAGATGCAGGAGTGGTTCGAGACGGAGGCCTGCGACGGTTTCGTGCTCGCCGCGACGCACCTGCCCGGGGCGTTCGAGGAGTTCGTGCGGATGGTCGTGCCGGTGCTCCAGGAGCGCGGGCTCATGCAGCGCGACTACGCGGGCGCGACCCTGCGCGAGAACCTGGCACGGGCCTGACGAGCATTCGGGCGGCGACGGCGACGACGAGCGGCACGCCCAGCCGGTGCGCCGCGAACGACTCCCGCCACCGCCCTCGCCACGCCAGTGCCACCGAGCGGGTCAGCCCGCACACCGGGCAGGCCCGGCCGGTGAGCCTGCGCCACGGGCACGCCACCGGCCACGACCGGGCGCCCGCCCACGCCGCGACGACCACGTAGCCCGCGACCGCGCGGCCCGGGGTGAGCGCCGCGGGCGCCGCCCTCACCGGCCGGTCATCGCGATCGAGCGGGCGTAGTTCACGCGGCCGTTGACGTCGTGGACCTGGTGCAGCGACCAGACCGGAATCTGCGTCGAGTACAGCAACCCCGGCGCCTGGGCGACGACCTGCACGCTGCCGACGGTCCGCTCCTCCTTGGCCAGCAGGAACAGCAGCCCGAGGAAGCAGAACAGGAAGAAGATCACCGCGCACACGATCGCCCACGTCGGGATCTCACGCGTGGTCACCGACATGTCCGTGACGTGCCACTGCACCGACGACACCGGGGCGCTGCCCCCCGGCGTGACCACCCAGGACGGGGTGACGGTGATGTCGCCGATCGTCACCAGCACCGGTTCGGGCGCTCCGGACGTCCAGGGGTCCGTCATCACCGATCGTGCTCCTCGCCTCGCCACCGGGCGTCGGTGCCGTCGTCCGCACCGACCGTCCGCACCGACCGCCCGCGCCGACCGTCCGTGCCGACCCGCACGTTACCCGTCGACGGCGTACGACCGGGCCGGTGCGGGTAGGGAGATCCCGGGCGCCGACACGCCCGACCGACACCCGAGGAGGCCCCGGCATGGCGCGCGCGATCTGGACCGGCTCGATCACGTTCGGCCTGGTGTCGATCCCGGTCGGACTGTTCCCGGCGACGTCGGACCACACGATCCACTTCCACCAGTTCGAGCGCGGGACGTCGGACCGCGTGCGCAACCAGCGGGTCAACGAGCGGACCGGCGACGAGGTCGACTTCGACGACATCGTCAAGGGGGCGGACGTCGGCGACGGCGAGCACGTCGTCGTGGAACCCGACGAGCTGGATGCGATCGCGCCCGGCCGCTCCCGCAACCTGGAGATCGCCGACTTCGTCGAGCTCGACGAGATCGACCCCATCTGGTTCCGACGCACCTACTGGCTCGCCCCGACCGAGGAGCAGTACGGCCGCCCGTACGCACTGCTGCTGCGGGCGATGCGGGAGTCCGGGCGCGCGGCCGTGGGCACGTTCGTCATGCGCGGCAAGGAGTACCTCGCGGCGGTCCGACCGGACGGCGACGTCCTCGCCCTGCAGACGCTGTACTTCGCCGACGAGGTGCGCGACCCCACCGACCTCGACCTGCCCGGAGGCGTCCGGGTGCAGGGCAAGGAGCTCGCGATGGCGACGAGCCTGATCGACTCGATGAGCACCTCGTGGGACCCGACGCGCTACCGCGACACCTACCGCGACCGGGTCGACGAGCTGATCGAGGACAAGCGCAAGGGCGACGAGACCGTCGTCGAGTCCGCCCCGCCGGACCCGACGGAGATGTCCGACCTGCTCGCGGCGCTCGAGCGCAGCGTGTCCGAGGCGAAGCAGTCGCGGGGCGGTGTCGGCAAGAAGGCGACGGGGAAGAAGGCCACCGAGAACAAGGCCACCGATAAGAAGGCCACCGGCGAGAAGAGCACGAAGAAGTCGGGGTCCCGGTCGTCGCGCACGAAGGCGGGGAAGGCACCGGACCTGCGCGACGCGACCAAGGCCGAGCTGACCGCGCTGGCCCGCGAGCTCGACGTCCCCGGCCGGTCGTCGATGACGCGCGACGAGCTCGCCGCGGCGGTGCGCAAGGCCTCCTGAGCTCCCGGAGTCGTCGCACGGGCCGGCCCGACCGCCGGGATGTGCGGTGTCTCAGAACTCGGCAATCCGTTGCGGGAAGGACGTGGGCGTCGGGAAGATCGGCGGCGGCTGCCGGGACGGGCCCGGCGGCCGGCCGACGATCGGAGACACGCGTGCCGGTGGACCCCCAGCCGCAGGCGGTGCTCTCGCCGCTCACCGAGAGCGCGGTGTTCCTCACCCTGACCGTGGCCGACGGCGGCGAGCAGACCGTCCGTGACCTGCTGCCCGAGGTGGCCGGGATCGTCCGGTCGGTCGGCTTCCGGCTCCCGGACGAGGGGCTGACCTGCATCGTCGGGATCGGCTCCGACCTGTGGGACCGGACCTTCGACGGTCCGCGCCCCGCCGGCCTGCATCCCTTCCGTGAGGTCGTCGGCGGCCGCCACCACGCGCCGTCGACACCTGGCGACCTGTTCCTGCACGTCCGCGCCCTGCGCCTGTACCCGTGCTTCGAGCTGGCGCGGCTCGTCCGCGACCGCCTCGGCGCCGCCGTCGACGTGATCGACGAGGTGCACGGGTTCCGCTACTTCGACCGTCGTGACCTGTTGGGGTTCGTCGACGGCACCGAGAACCCCACCGGCGACGACGCCGCGGCCGCGGTCCTGATCGGCGCCGAGGACCCCGACTTCGCGGGGGGCTCGTACGTCATGACCCAGAAGTACCTGCACGACCTCGGCGCCTGGCAGGCGCAGAGCGTCGAGGCGCGCGAACATGCCGTCGGGCGGCGGATGCTCGACGACGTCGAGCTCGACGAGCAGACCCAGCCCTCGGACTCCCACGTCGCGCTCACGCAGATCGTCGAGGAGGACGGGACCGAGCGGGAGATCCTGCGCGACAACATGCCGTTCGGGTCGATCGCCCGCGGCGAGTACGGCACGTACTTCATCGGGTACGCCGCCGACCCCGACGTCCCCGAACGCATGCTGACCAGGATGTTCGTCGGCGAACCGGTGGGCAACACGGATCGGCTGCTGGAGGTCTCGACGGCCGTCACCGGCAACCTGTTCTTCGTGCCGTCGACGGCGATGCTCGACGACCCGCCGCCCGCCCGGACCGCCGCCGCGGCCGCCGAGCCCGCGCCGGCCAGGTCGGCCGGGGACCTCGGGATCGGCGCCCTGCGCGGCGCCCGCTGAGGACACGACCGCTCGGTCGGCCGGTCGGGAGCGGGACGCCGTGCCGTCAGCCGACGACCGGCAGCAGCACCCGGGAGCGGCCGTCGACGGGGAGTGTGCGGGCCGAGGGGCGCAGCGTCGAGCCCGTGGCGGCGGGCTCTCCCGAACCGAGGTTGCGGGCCAGCCGCGGGTGCGCGCCCCCGGAGACCTGCAGCCGGATCCGGTGGCCGGGGCCGAACCGGTGCGCGGTCCCGGCCAGCTCGACGCGCACGACCTGCTCGCGGTCGGCGTCGGTGAGCCGGGCGAAGCCGTCGGTGACGTTGAACGAGCGGCCGCGCTCGTCGACGTCGCAGATGCGCACGAAGAGGTCGGCGTGCGGGTTGTCGCTGCGGTGCGCGAGCTCGACGACGATCGTCCCCGCGACCTCGACCGTCTCGGTCAACGCCTCGCCGGTGAACGTCACGACGTCCGCGCGCGCCTCCAGCGGGCCGTTGTCGACGACGCCGGAGGCCTTGGGGTCGAGGAGCGGCCCACCGAGCGCGGGGGTGGGGTCGGCGGGGTCGTAGGTGAACGTGACCGGCGCGGCGGGGCGTCCCGACGCGGCCGCCGCCAGCCCACGACCGGGCTCGACGTAGAGGCTGCGCGGCGTCGTCGGGGGCGGCCAGTCGGTCGAGCCGCGCCACCCGGGGTCGGCACCGGTCACGTAGACGCGCACCGGCGTCGGGCGGGTGGCGGGCCGCCCCGCGACACGGGACCCGAGGAAGTCCAACGCCTCCTTGACCACGCGCCCGCCACCGCGGGCCGCGGCGTCGGCGTGCGTCCAGGGACCGACGGTGAGCGCCACGTCCAGACCACGCCCGTGCAGGTGGGTCCACTGTTGGAGGGTCTGGCGGATGAAGAGGTCCTGCCAGCCGCCGACGAGCAGAACGGGGGTGCGGACGCGGTCGAGCGCGGCGGAGAGCTGCATCGGCCGCCAGAACGGGTCGGAGGGCTCGGGCCGCGAGGCCCAGTCGCGATACCAGGGCGCCTTCCCCGCGAGCAGCGCCTCCCCCGAGGCGACGAGCGGGATGCCGTCCATCGCCGACTGCTGGCGGCGCGCGGCCGAGCGCTCGCGCACGAGCCGCCGCAGCAGCGTGCCCTCCTCCTGGTGGGCGACCATGTCGCTCCAGCCCAGGAAGTCGGCCAGCGAGAACGAGCCGATGCCGTGCGCGGAGAGGTTGAAGTCGTGCGGGCCGACGACCACGACCGACGCGGCCAGCTCCGGCGGCGGGTCCATGAGCAGGGCCCACTGGGTGAAGCCCAGGTAGGACAGGCCGAGGGTGGCGAAGGTGCCGTCGAACCACGGCTGCCCGCGCATCCACGCGACCGTGTCCTGGCCGTCCTCGATCTCGCGCCGCATCGGGTCGAACGCCCCGCCCGACCCGAACGTCCCGCGCACGCTCTGCAGCAGGACCTGCCAGCCGCGCGCGGCGTAGACGCGGGCGAACGCGAGGCTGTTGAGGGTGGTGCGCCCGTACGGGCCGCGGACGAGGATCGTGCCGAGGGGCTCGACGTCGGCCGGGGTGTAGAGGTCGCCGATCAGTTCGACGCCGTCGCGCATCGGCGCGCGCAGGCCGCGGGTGACGGTGTACCGGCCGCCGGACGGCAGCCGCCACACACGGTCGAGCACCCGGTCTGCGAGCTGCATCCCCCGGCCGGGCCGTTCGGCCACCGGCTCCGTCGCGACCGTCGTGGTCATGCGCGCTCCCCCATGTCGCCCTGCCCGGGTCGTCCTGTCCCGGGTCCCGCCGACGCTAGCCGACCGTCGACCGTTCGAGCGGCGACGAAACGTCCCGGGGGCCGGGTCGGGGCATGGGTCGGGTCATTCCTGCGCGGCGGCAGCGCCGTCGTGCCGGCTCGGGCCGGTCTCAGCTGCCCGCCCAGACCGGGCGCCGCCGGGACCGGTCGAGGTCCCGAGCGCGAGCACCGCACCGAGCGCCGCACAGCCGGCGAGCAGCCAGAACACCGGCGGGTACCCACCGAACACGCCGGCGAGCGCGGCCCCGGCCCACGGCGCCAGCGCGGTCGCGACGGTCACCGGCGCCGAGAGGATCCCGTTGAGCCGGCCGTAGTGCGCGGTACCCCAGCGGTCGCTGACGGCGGTGGCCTGCAGCAGCGTCACGATCCCGCGGCTCACGCCCATCAGCAGCGACGCCCCGAACAGTAGCGCGGCGGGGCCGGGGACGAGGGCGAGCAGGCCGGCCGTCACCGCGGTGGCGGCGAGGATGACGACGGCACGCGTGGGCGCGCTCAGCCGTCCCGTCACATGCCGGTATCCCAGCCGCCCGACGAGCTGCGCGACCCCGGCGAGACCCAGCGCCCAGGCCGCGGCGTGCGTCGACAGGCCGCGCTCGATCAGCAGCGGCACCTGGTTGACCAGTACCGCGAACGACGTGAACGTGCCCAGCGCGACGGCGGCCACCACCAGCACGAACGCCCTGCTGCGCACGACGGCCCGGGGCGCGGGGCCGTCGTCGGAGGTGTCCGCGCGCGGGGCGGCGGGCCACGGCCCACGCAGCCCGACCAGGTGCGCAGGGACCGTCACCAGCGCGAGCACCACCGCCAGCACCAGGTAGGCGTGGCGCCAGCCGAGATGATCGAGCAACGTCGCCGACAGGGGCGCGAACACCGTCCCGGCCAGCCCGCCGAGCATCGTGACGGCGGTGAGCGCGGTGACCCGGCGCGGCCCCCACCAGCGGGTCAGCGCGGCGAACGCGGGCGGGTACAGCGTCGCCGACATCGCGACGCCCGCCACCAGCCACGCCGCCACGAACAGCGGGAACGACGGCGCGAACGCCACCCCGGCGATCGCCGGTGCCGCGAGGACCGAGCCCGCGGTCATGACCGGCCGCGGCCCGATCCGGTCGAGCGCCCGGCCCGTCCCGATCCCGACGACGGCCGACACCACGAGTCCTGCGGAGAACGCGGCGGTGACGGTCGCGACCGACCAGCCCGTGTCGTCGGCGATCGACGGTGCGAGCACCGGGAACGCGTAGTACAGGACGCCCCAGCCGACGACCTGGGTCAGGCACAGCACGACGAGGACGCGCCGCAGCCCACGCTCGTCGAGAGCGGCGGCCGGAGACGCGGTGGACTGCGGCGCAGGGAGTTGCGGACCCGTGGTGTGCGGCATCGCCCCCAGCGTCTCCCACGCCGGCAAGATCCGCCGGACGGCACGCGGCGGGCCGACGCCTGCGCAGGCTGGGCCGACGAGCTGTACGCCGGCTGCTCACGATCGACCGTCCGCCGGGCCCGGACGAGCCGCGCGCTCCCGCCGCCGGCCGCCTCCGCCGGCGCCCAGCCTCTCCGCGACGACGTCCACCCCCGGGCCGGCCAGCGCCCCGAGGCCCGCCGGGCGCCCCGACGCGACCAGCAGCAGGTCGACGTCCGGTCCGCGCAGCTCGGCGCCCTCGCCGTGGGTCCAGCCGGAGTCCTCCCGTTCCGCGGCCACCGCGGCGTCGACCACGGCCCGCGACAACGCGGGAGAAGAAACAGGCGTCATGCCCGGATAGACCGATTCGACCGCCCCGACTCATCGGTCCCGGCCGCGCGTCTATTCTCAGCGCCTCACGAAAGGCAGAGATGTCACCTTCGCGCAGGTACGGGTCACCCCGGTCGTCGTCGGCGGGCACCCCGCCCCGATCACGGCGGGCGACGTGAGCAGTGGGGCGGCGCGGCGCGCCACCCGCGCCCGCGACGCCGACCGGTCGGCGACCTGCGCGGCGCTCGACAGCGCGCTGGTCGACGGGCAGCTCGACACCGTGGAACACCGCGAGCGCGTCGCGGCGGCGATGACGGCGACCACCCTGGCCGAGCTCGCTGTGCTCACCGCGGACCTCCAGGGCGCGCCGCCGCCACCGGCCCCGCGCCCGCGCCGCCGCTCCCGCGCAGGGGTGTGGTTCGTCGGCCTCGCGGGTGTGCTGGTCGTCGCGCTGGTGGTGACGATGTGCAGCGTCGGGCGGTCGGTCGATCCCGTGGCGGGGCCTCCCGGGGCGGCCGCGGCGGACGGCGCACCGACACAGGGACCGCTGTTCACCGCCGCGGGCTGGGACGCGATGCTCTCGTGGCTGCGGACCGAGCACCGCGGCACGACGGTCGTCGGGGCGACGGTCTATCCGACGTACGCACGGATCGAGGTCCTCGAGCCCGACGATCCGCGGCACACCCGCCGCGTCGACTACCCGCCGCGGAAGTTCGACGCGTCGATGGGCGGGAACCGCAAGCTCGACGACCCGCTCGTCGACCTCGCCACCGTCGACCAGGCGGCCCTGCGCAGGCTGCTCGCGGAGGCACCGGAGCGGGTCGGCGTCACCGATCCGACGTCGACCTACATGGTCTTCGGCTTCCCGACGCGTCCGGCCGACCAGCTCGGGATCTACGTCTCCAACGAGCACCGGCAGAGCGGCATGATCATCGTGACGGTCCGCGGCGAGATCGTGTCGGTCTCCCCCGTGAACGGCTGAGCGCCGCTACTTCAGCTCGACGAACAGCGCGTGCGTCGGCACGTCGCCGATGTTCTCGCCGATGTGGGTCTGCGCGTCGACCCACCCGGCCTCGTGCAGGGTCTTCTCGACCTCGACCGTGCGGCCGTCGACGGTGAGCCGGCGGCGGAACGTGGCCAACGGGATGATCACCATGTCGGGGTGGGTGTGCTCGCACGTCCGGTCGCCCGGCTCGTCGCGGTACTCCAGCACCCGCACGCGCTCGTTCTCGAACACCACCGAGTACAGGCCGGGGTCGGTGACGACCGGGTCGGTGCTCGACGCCGCGCTCGTCGTGACCTTGCTCATACGACACCACCTTCGCGGGACTTGAGTACCATGAAGGGCACCATGGTACCGTGACCGTCAATGGCTTCGATGGCGTCAGAGGCACTTCCGTACGAGCTCACCGGCCGGCGCAACCAGAAGGCCCGCACCCGATCCGCGCTCGTCGCCGCCGCCCGCGAGCTGCTGTCCCACGGGACGACGCCGACCGTCGAGGAGGCTGCCGAGGCGGCCGCGGTCTCCCGGACCACGGCGTACCGGTACTTCCCGAACCAGCGGGCCCTCGTCGCCGCCGCCTACCCCGAGGTCGACCAGGACTCGCTGCTGCCCGACGACCCACCCGACGACCCGGTGCAGCGCCTGGACCTGCTGCTGGCTGCCACGAACCGGATCGTCCGGGACTGGGAGATGCAGCTGCGGGCGGCGCTGCGGCTGTCGCTCGAACCCGGCGCCGAGCCGACCGGCCCGGTACTGCGCCGCGGGCGCGTCATCGGCTGGCTGGCCGACGCCTTGGAACCGCTCGCCGCCACCCACCCGGACGTCGACCGCGACCGGCTCGCCGTCGCGATCCGCGCGGCGACGGGTATCGAGGCGTTCGTCTGGCTGGTCGACGTCGCTCGCTACCCCCGCGAGGAGGCGCTGGAGCTGATGCGCTGGAACGGCCGCGCGATCCTGCGCGCCGCCCTCGACGACGGCGGGCCGTGAGCGGCGCGGTCGGTCAGCGCGGCCCCGACCGCTCCTCGGTCACGTCGTCGACCTGCTCGTCCGCGGGAGCCGCGTCCGGGTCCCGGCCGGCCGGAGGCGCGACCGCGGGCCGCTCGAACAACTGGGCCAGCCCCGCCGCGCTGAAGCAGGCCGCGCCCGAGGCGGTACCCCAGTTGACCACCCCGACGCTGATCGCCTCGCCGGTGACGGGCCGTACGAAGGCGGCGATCCCGGACAGCATGAACAGCCACGACCCGACCTGGTTCACGACGACGATCCACCAGCCCAGCGACGAGGCCAGCACGCGGAACCGACCGTGGCAGACCTCCATGATCCCGACGTGCCCGGACACCAGGAACAGGATGCAGCCGACCACCTCCGGTGCCCAGACCAGCCGGTCGACCTGGCGCGCGCTCAGGTCCGACACGAACGCGTCGACGAGGCTGATCGCGAACGCCAGCGTGCCGCAGAACAGGACGAACGCGGCCACCCAGCCGGGGCGGTTCGGCTCGTACGCCCACCACCGCCACGGGCGGGCGACGAGCGCTCCGTCGTCGCCGATCCGGCGCGGCGAGTTCAGCTCCTGGACCAGGGCCGCATAGGCGCCGAGGGAGAACCAGAACCCGCCGATCAGGAACGTCCGGTCGATGACGGGAAGCGGTGCCCCGTCGTACTGCGCCAGCAGCGCACCGACGGTGAACAGCGCGCCGCCGAGGAAGAACGACACCCCCGAGATGTCGTTGCACCGCCGCAGCCGGACGGCGACGGCCGGCCGCGCGAAGATCCGCGTGACGGTGCCCTCCCGGACCACCTCGACGAACCCGCGCTTGCGGGCCGGCCGGGACTCCCAGGTGGCGGTCGAGCCGTCGGCGTGCTCCCACTCCACCCTGCTGAGCAGGGACCCAGGCCCAGCCGTGTCCCGCACCCGGGCGTCCCGTGGCAACTCGAAGGCGTCCCCCAGGCTCACCAGTCGATCGTCGTCGGTACCGCACGCGGTCGGGACCACCCGGGCCGGGCGATTCGGCCCGGCGGGCCGCCCTGCCGCGGTCCACCCCCTCCGGGTGATGACGGTGCGCGCCGCGGGCGGTCACGGTCGAGGCCCACCGGGGTGCTCGAGGCAGGCGGCGCCCCGACCCGCGGTGACCACCGTGCAGCCCGACGCGGTCGGCGCCGAGCAGAGGGGATGCCGAGAATGCCGCTACACGACCGCGACACCGTCCGCGACGAGCTCGACGACTGCGTCTTCGTCGACCGCGACCTGACCAGGCCCGTCACCAAGTACCGGTTCCCACAGGAGGAGAGCCTTCCGCGGGACGTCTCCCAGCTGGTGTCCGACGAGCTGATGCTCGACGGCAACGCGCGCCAGAACCTGGCCACCTTCTGCCAGACGTGGGTCGAGCCCGAGGTGATGGGCCTGATGGCGCTGTCGGTCAGCAAGAACATGATCGACAAGGACGAGTACCCGCAGACCGCCGAGATCGAGCGGCGGTGCGTGCACATGATGGCCGACCTGTGGAACGCGCCCGAGGCGGCCAACACCGTCGGCGCCTCGGCGATCGGCTCGTCGGAGGCGTGCATGCTGGCGGGGATGGCCGCCAAGTGGCGGTGGCGGGCGAAGCGGCGGGCGGCCGGCAAGCCGGTGGACAACCCGAACATGGTGTGCGGCCCGGTACAGGTGGTGTGGCACAAGTTCGCCCGGTACTGGGACATCGAGATGCGCGAGGTCCCGATGGCCCCCGGGAGCTACGCCATGGACGCGGCCTCGATGCTCGAACGGGTCGACGAGAACACGATCATGGTCGTGCCGACGCTCGGCGTCACCTACACCGGTGCGTACGAGCCGGTGGCCGACATGTCGCTCGCCCTCGACCAGCTGCAGGCCGACACCGGCCTCGACGTCGACATCCACGTGGACGCCGCCAGCGGCGGTTTCCTCGCCCCGTTCTGCGCGCCCGACCTGGCCTTCGACTTCCGGCTCCCGCGGGTGAAGTCGATCAGCGCCTCCGGACACAAGTTCGGGCTCGCACCGCTCGGTGTCGGCTGGGTCGTCTGGCGCGACGCCGGCGAGCTGCCCGACGACCTGGTGTTCCACGTCAACTACCTGGGCGGCGACATGCCGGTGTTCCAGATCAACTTCTCCCGGCCGGCCGGGCAGATCGTCGCGAGCTACTACAACTTCCTCCGGCTCGGACGCGAGGGCTATCGCCGCATCCACGACGCGTCGTACGACGTCGGCCAGTACCTCGCCGCCGAGATCGTGAAGCTCGGCCCCTTCGAGCTGCTGTGCGACAGCAGGCCCGACACCGGCATCCCGACGGTCACGTGGCGGATCCGCGAGGGCGAGGACCCCGGATACACCCTGTACGACCTGGCCGACCGGCTGCGCACCAAGGGGTGGCAGGTGCCCGCCTACACCCTCACCGGGACCGCCTCGGACATCGCGGTCCAGCGCATCCTGGTCCGCCTCGGCGTCAGCCGCGACATGGCCTCCCTGCTGCTCGACGACTTCCGGGACGCCGTCGCCCACTTCGGCAAGCACCCGGTCACGATTCCCATGACGAAGCAGGAGTCGGGCGGGTTCAGCCACCTCTGACCCACTCGAGCACTCCCGACGGGGCGCGCGTCGACCGGGGGGCGGCGCGGCCCGGCGGGAGTCGAGAACGCGGTCGGCGCCCCGATCCGGAGCCTGCGGCAGCCCCTTGCTCTCGGCGCCGTCACTCTCGCGCCGTCAGCGCCGGGGCCGGGAACCGGGCCGCCACGCCGAGCCCAGGGTGCCCTGGGCCGCCGCCGCGCCGCTCCGACCGCCACCCCGGCCCCGCAGGACATGGGCGAACCCGACGGCGATGATCGCGCCGACCAACGGCCCGACCAGGTAGGCCCGCCACGCCGTCCAGTCGCCCAGGACGATGGCGGGCCCGAGCGAGCGGACGGGGTTCATCGACGCCCCGCTCACCGGTGAGCCCCACAGCCCGGCCAGTGCGATGTAGCTACCGACCCCGATCGCTGCCAACGGTCCGATCTGCTGCGCCCCCGAGGCGGTCCCCAGGATCACGCTGACCAGGCCCGTGGTCAGGACGATCTCCCAGAGCATCGCGGTGGTCGCCGAGATGCCGGGGCCGGGCAGGGTCAGGCCCGCGCTGCCCTGCTTCCCGAGCAGCGCCATCAGCAGCAGCGTCGCGAGGATGGCGCCGAGGAGCTGGGCGACGACGTAGGCCGGGACCCGCCGCCACGGGAAGTCACCGCGCGCCGCGAACGCGATGCTGACCGCCGGGTTGAGGTGCGCGCCGGAGACCGTGCCCATGAACAGGATGACGGCGGCGACCATCAGGGCCGGGGCCACCACCTTCGCCCCGTACGGGACCGCGTCGCCGCCGAAGCGAGCGCTGACCATGCCGCCGCCGACCGCCACCAGGACCAGCAGGAACGTCCCCAGCACCTCGGAGAACAGCCGTCGTCCCTCGTAGCCGTCGTCCCAGAAGTCGAACTCCCCGACCACCGAGTTCGGCTGCCCCATCGACCGCAGGGCCACGGCGGCGTGCGTCGCCGCGTCCGCCCCCGGCACCTCCGACGGCGCATCCGTCTCGTCCGACTCGCCTGCCATCGCCCACCCCCGATCGGAGCCACGACGACGTCCACCACCCGGCGCCCGCTCCACGACGTCTCGCAGCCCGTCCACCGTCTGCATGCGACGACGACGCCGCATCGTCCGGCGCGGGTGAGCGGGGCCCCGGACGTCGGACCGGAAGCGGACCGGTCGCTCCGTCGGCACCGGGGTGACGGCGCCGCCCCTCTGCGCAGGACGGTCGAGCGGCTCTCCCCGACCGGCGTCCGGAGGACAGCAGCGAGGTGCGACCTCCGGATGTGTGCACTTGTTGCTTAAATATGCCTGTGGTTATATATCTGGCGTGGACACGTTCACGGTCCTGGCCGAGCCGCTGCGCCGGCAGGTCCTCGAGCTCCTCGCCGAGGGGCCGGTCACGGCGGGCGACCTCGCCGCCCGGTTCCCGGTCACGCGGCCTGCGGTGAGCCGGCACCTGCGGGTCCTGCGGGAGTCCGGGCTCGTCGAGTCCACGGTGCAGGGCCAGCACCGCGTCTACACGCTCCGCCGCGCGGGCCTCGCCGAGCTGGACGACTGGCTCACCCGGTTCCGCCCGCTGACCGCCGACGCCGCACCGGCCGGACCCGCCGCACGGCTCGACGCCCTCGACACCGAACTGCACCGCGGCCGTCGTGCCCGGCGCGCCGCCGACCCGACGGGAGTACACCGTGGCACGGCCTGACCCCGGCGACCGCCGTACCCTGACCCTGCGCCGCAGCTACCCCGATCCGGTCGAGGACGTCTGGGCGGCGTTCACCGACCCCGCCCGGCTGGCCCGCTGGTTCGGCACCTACACCGGCACCGGCCGCCCCGGCGGTACCGTCGAGCTGACCATCACGGGCGAGGTCGACGCGGGCGGGGCCGTCGCCGATCCGGTCACCGTGACGATCCACGAGTGCGCGCCGCCGCACCGGCTCGTCGTCGAGGTCCCCGACCCCGACGGGCAGGCGTGGCACATCGAGGTCGACCTCGCCCCGGCCGGCAGGGGCGCGGAACTGGTCTTCACCCAGCGGCTGACGCCGGGCCTCGGCGCGGCCGACGTGGAAGCGGGCTGGAACTGGTACCTCGACCGTCTGGAGGCCTCCCTCCACGGCACCGAGATGCCGGACTGGAGCGCCTACGCCCCCGGCTGAACGTTTCCCGGCAGGCGGCGCCCGCCGGCCCGCGACCTCGGCACCCGGCCGACATCCGGTTGCGAACGGGCCCGAGACGGGCACGATTCCGGCCCGTGGTGTCCACTCGACGTCCGGCCTACCCTTGTCCGTCTCGTGGGCTCCTGCCCATTTCGAGAGGGGGGCCGAGATGGCCACTGTCGACGAGATCGCGCCGGACATCTTCCGCATCGGTCTCGGTGCGATGCCGGGTGATCCGATCACCACGAGCTTCTTCCTGATCCGCGACGAACAGCCGACGTTGGTCGAGACCGGCTATCGGAAGACCTTCGACGACGCCTGGGACGCGGTGGGCCGCCTGCTCGACCCGACCACCGTGCGCTACGTGGTGGTGCCGCACCTCGAAGGTGATGAGTCGGGTGCCCTGAACCACTTCCTGGAGCGCGCGCCGAACGCACAGGCGGTCGGCAGCCCGATCGGGGCCGCGGTCAACCTGTCCGACTTCGCCGTCCGCGAGCCGCTGGCGGTCGACGACAGCACCGCGTTCGACCTCGGATCGCACCGGCTGCGTTTCCTGATCACGCCCTACGTCCATCAATGGGACTCGATGCTCGCGTACGACGAAACAACGCGAACGGTGTTCTGCTCCGACGTCTTCATCTCCCTCGGCGAGGGTCCGGCGGTGACCGATCGCGACGAGAGCGACGCGATGCTCGACGCGTACCGGATGATCGGAATCTTTCCGTCGAAGCGCCACCTCGACTCCGCGCTCGACAAGATCGAGGCGACGGATCCGATGACACTGGCGTGCCATCACGGCAGCGTGAAAGGTGGTCGCGGCGTTCACGGTTATCTGCGCGCCATGCGGGAGAACGACGTGACCGGGCTGACGGAGTGGAACCCGATGGCGGAGGTCCGCTAGCGAGCGGCCGAGCATCAGCCGGACCCCGCCGGCCGCCGCGCCACAGGGGGCGGGCCCGAGGCGATCTCGACAGGCACGGAACTGCCGGGCGCGCGACGATCCGGACGACGACGAGCCGTCCGACCCCGGTCCCGCTCCGGCGTGGCGCGAGCCTCCGCTCAGGATCCGGAAACGACGAACGGCCTGGTCTCAGGGCTCATGATGAGCCTCTGACCAGGCCGTTCGGCTGTGGGCGATACTGGGATCGAACCAGTGACCTCTTCGGTGTGAACGAAGCGCTCTCCCCCTGAGCTAATCGCCCGCTGCCGTCGGCAACCCTACATCACCCGAAGATCGGGCTCTCCAGCCAGGTCCAGTGTTGCAGCCCGACCCAGCCCGCGACGAGGTGGAAGGCGTTGAGCAGCCACAGCGTCGCGACGACGATCGCGGCCGTCGCCAGCAGGACCAGGATCTTGACGGCCCAGTGCTGCCGGCCGAGCCACTCGGTCCAGGCGTCGTACTTGCCGCGGGCATAGCTCAGGACGCGCTTGGCCCAGGTGAACTCCGAGGCCAGGATCGCGAGACCGGCGAAGACGATCAGCCAGCCGGGGCCCGGGTACGGGATCGCGACGATCCCCGCGACGAGCACGGCGGTGCCCAGCACGCCGACGCCGATGCGCCAGACGCGCCGCCACGTCGGATGCTCGTCGATCCGCGCCCGGAACGCGGCGATGCCGGACTTCTCGTCCTGCTCGTCCTCGGTCTTCTCGCTCAGATCTCCACCTGCCCGCTCGCCACGACCTTCGACGGTGAGGCAGGAGCGGTCCGGCCGGGCTCGATCGAGATCGCGTAGCCGGCATAGCTCGCGCCCGGGCCCGATCCTATGTCGTGGGGTCCGCTCTCCACCGATCCGACGTCGAACGTCCCCACCGCCTGGGGTGGACCCGCACCCATCCCCCACAGCACGTACGTGTCGGTCGCGGCGGAGTTCGCGGGCAACCCGACGGTGACGATCTGCCGGGTCGGCCCCGAGACCATGACCGCCGCGACGGGGGTCGCGCCGGGCGCCTCGGTGAGCCAGGCGTGCCGCGTGCCCGGGCTGTCGAACCGCGAGACCATGTCGAAGATCGTCTGGGTCCGGGCGATCTGCTCGTCGCGCTGCTGCTGCAGCTGGACCGTGCGGGCGACGAGCCCGCCGAGTCCGAGCGCGACGACGAGCACCAGCGCCGCCGCGACGAGTCGTCGCGTGCGCGCCCGGGGCGCGCGGCGCGGGCCGGACCGCCGGGGCGGGCCACCGTGCCCCGGAACCGCGGGCGGCCGGTCGTCGCCGGGGCCAGCCCCGGTCGCACCGGGCACCGTGGGCCGGGTGAACCCGGCGGGTCGGGCGGGCTCGGCGGGTCGGGCGGGCACGGTGGGCTCGGCGGGGGCGACCGACCCGGTGGGCCGCACCGGGGAGGCGGACGGCTGCTGCGGCGTGCGCACGGCGGCGTCGAGGATCGCCGCCCGCAGCCGAGCGGGTGGATCGACCTGGTCCACCGACGCGCCGAGCACGCCGAGGGTCGCCCCCGCCTCACGGGCGGCGGCCCGGCAGTCGGGGCACGTCGGCAGGTGACCGAGGATCTCCATCTCCTCGTCGGGCTCCAGCACGTGCAGCACCAGGCCGACCGCCTGCTCCACCCGCGGACACCCGGGCCGGCGCGCCCTCATCGCGCACCCCCGGCCAGGTCGTCGGCCACGTCACCGAAGAGCGGCGCCAGCACCCCGCGCAGCTTCTGCACGCCGGTGAACATGCGCGACTTGACCGTCCCCAGCGGGACGCCGACCAGCGCGGCGACCTCGCGCTGGGTGTAGCCGCCGAAGTAGGCGAGCGTCAACGCCTGCCGCTGCTCGGCGGGCAGGGTGCCGAGCGCGTCGCGGACCTGCCCGGCGAGGACGGCGCCGAGCGCGGCCTGGTCGGCCCCGGGGCCGGCAGGCGCCGACCGCTCGTCGGCGTCGTCGGCCGCCGGTACCGTGCGACGACGCAGGGCGCTCTCGCGGCGGACGGCGTCGACCGACTTGTGGTGCACGAGGGTGAGCAGCCACGACCCGAAGGCGCCGCGTCCGGCGTCGAACCGGCCGGGGTCGCGCCACACCGCGAGGAACACCTCCTGCACGACGTCCTCGGCGATGCCCTCGTCGACGCAGAGCCTCCGCGCCAGCGAGTACGCCGGGCGGCCGTAGCGGTCGTAGAGGGCGGCCAGCGCCGTCGTGTCGCCCTGGGCCAGGCGGCTCACGAGCAGCTCGTCGGCCGGATCCGCGGCCCCGGCCGTCGCCCGGCCACGCGGACCGGACGGGCCCGCTCCGTCCGCCTGGTCCGTCACCGGGGATGTCCTCACACTCGACGTTCGCACCGACCGGGCGCGCGGTTCGAGCGTAGGGCGGCGGCGGCCGACCCGCGCGGCGATCACCCAGGTCGTGGGCCCGGCGGGCGGGCGCGCGCACCCTCCCGGGTGAGATTCGCCGATCTTTCGGGCGGACTCGCCGTAGTCGACCCGTCACATCTTCGCGACACGCTCGTTTTTGTGCATGACGGACCAGGCGGGACCCGAGAAAGAGGAGCACGATGCGCGACGTAACCAACATCATCTGCAAGCAGACGGTGTTCGAGCTGATCGCTCCCGACTCGACGGTCACGGTGAACGTCGAGCTGACCTACTCCTTCCGGGACCCGTTCGCGGTCGAGGCGTCGTTCCGGACGGGCAACTCGCAGCCGGTCGTCTGGGTGTTCGCGCGCGACCTGCTGGCCGACGGGCTCACCGAGGCCACCGGCGACGGCGACGTCACGGTCGCCCCGATCGGCCACGGTCAGGTCGAGCTCGTGCTCACCTCGCCGTCGGGCCACGCCCGCTTCCACGCCGACGCCGCGGAGCTCTCGTCGTTCCTCGAGCACACCTATGCGGCCGTCCCGGAGGGCGCCGAGTATTCGTGGCTCGACTTCGACGCGGCCCTCACAGAGCTTCTCGACGAGAAGGCCCGCGACTGATCTCGCAGGTCAGGGGCCGCGCGCAGGCCCGTGCGGGGGGTGCTTGAAACGACCCCCCGGGCCTGCGCTAATGTTTCCCCATCGCACCGACACGGTGCACATGCGGACGTAGCGCAGCTGGTAGCGCATCACCTTGCCAAGGTGAGGGTCGCGGGTTCGAATCCCGTCGTCCGCTCGGAGGAACCTCGAGTCAACTTCTGGACCTCCAGGTCTCGAACCACCGGAGCGATCCGGAGGATCGGGCGGAGTGGCCGAGTGGCTTAGGCAAGGGCCTGCAAAGCCCTGTACGCGGGTTCGATTCCCGCCTCCGCCTCGGGCGATTAGCTCAGTGGGAGAGCGCTTCCTTGACACGGAAGAGGTCACTGGTTCAATCCCAGTATCGCCCACCAGGTCAGGCCCCGTCTGCACGCCGCAGACGGGGCCTGACTCTTCTCCGGGTGACTATCTGAGTGACTACGCCCCCGCGGCCGGGAAGATCCTGTCCATCGCCGTCGCCCCGTCCTCCATCACCGGGCGGAGCTGGTGTCGGTAGACCTGCTCCGTGACCGAGGTGCCGCTGTGACCGACGAGCCGGGCAATCTCTTCGATCGGCACCCGAGCATCGGACAGCAGCGAGACGAAGCTGTGACGCAGCTCACGCGGTGTCCATCGCGTTGCATCAAGCCCGGCCGCTCGGGCAACTCTGCGGAACCCTCGGCGGACGTTTGCCGCGTCGAGGGAGCTGCCAACCTCGCTGGCGAACACCAGCAGGCCGCCGCCCGCCCACCGCTCGCCGGCGGCTGCCCGCATCTGCTCCTGTCGCCCTCGGTGGGCATCCAGGGCGACGACACATCGGCCAGGCAGCGCGAGCGTGCGCCTCGACTTCCGGGTCTTCGTGTCCCCTCCGGTTCGGACCGATCGCCAGACCATGATGTGCGGCGGCACCGGCGGACTCGCTGCGCTGTCCCCCGCCGTGTCGACGTGCCGCCAATCGAGCGCGCGCAGCTCCTCCGTGCGGGCACCGAGCAGCAGCGAGACGACGATGTAGGTCCCGATCGTTGACTCGTCGGCCTCAGCCGCCGCGATCAGAGCACCCGCAGCGCCAATGTCGAGCGCCTTTGACGGTCGCCCGGCCTGGCCGGTGGGCGCCTCGCAGAGCAGCACGACGTTCCGCTTCACCTTGTCGCGGGCCTGCGCGCGCGAGACGGCCCGCCGGAGGATCGAGCGGATGTTGAGGATTGTGCTCGTGCTCAACGTCTTGGCCTTCTCGGATAGCCACTTGTCGACGTCCTCTGCCGACAAGTCACGGAGCCGGCGATTCCCGAGCGCCGGAATGATGTGACTCTCGGCGAGAAAAGCGTTCTTGTCGACGGTCGACGCCGCCCGCCCGTTGAGACCGAACTTGAGCCAGTCGCGGACAGCCTGCTCAACGGTGTATCCTGCGGCCGCGACCGAAAGGCCGTCCTCGTGGTCCCGAATCAGATCACCGAGGTGGTTCTTTGCTTCAGTCTTTGTCTTCCCGCTGCGCTTCCGGACGATTCTCTTTCCGGCCGGCGTGAAACCAATCGTCAACGTCGCGATCCAGCGTTGGCGAGCTTCGTCCCAGTGGAGTCCGCCGTCTCCGCGGCTACGCCGGCTTGCCATAGTCAGCTCCCTCGGACTCGATGGTCAGCAGCGCGATGTAGTCGGCGATGGCGGCGGCCGGGATAAGACGGGTGCGGCCCTCGGTGACCGACCGGAGACGGCCGGAGCGGATCAGCTCATAGATGACCGACCGGCTCAGGGACAGAACGACCATGGCCTCAGCGACGCGGTAGAGCTGCCGGGCCGGCAATGTCGCGGCGGTGAAGTTGGCCATGGCTCAGGCACCCCCGTCGGTAGCGGTTACATCGGTTACGTCGGTTACATGCCTGGTCAGGGGCGTAACCGCTGGGTGGGGTGTAACCGCTACGTCGGTTACATCGGTTGCGTCGTCGTCGGGGTCGGGTGGTGGCTCGACAGGGGGTGTAACCGATGTAGCGGTTACACGTCCGGCTGCGGTTACGCCTCTGACCTGCGATGTAACCGCTGTAACCGACGTAACCGCTCCTGACGGCGGGTCCTCGGTTGCGGGTGGCAGGTACCGCGCCCACGCGTCTGACAGCGCGCCCTCGGCTTGGTAGCCCTTGGTCACCTGCCCGCCGACCCGGATCGAGCCGGGCCGCACGCCGTAGCGCGCCAGCTCCTTGGCCAGCCGGCGGGCGTCGAGCGGGCGCGGGTCCAGGTCGCTCCATCCGGATTCCTCGTCGGCCAGCAGCCGGCCGATCACGTCGACGGTGGCCATCCGGTCGACCTCGTGCCCGGTGAACAGCGCCCGCAGGTCGGCGAGCAGCCGCGTCCCTACTGAGACACCCGTGGCGACGGCCTGGCCGACGAAGTGTTGCGCCGCAGCCCGCGCGGTTGCCGGCCAGTGTCCGCCGGCCACGTCGGCGATGGCCACCAGCGGCTCCCAGACCTCGGCGGCCCGGTCGGTGACCCCGTCGGGCATGGCGGGCTCGGCGCCGGCCAGCTCGTCGCCCCCCACCCTGTCGAGCCATTCCGCGAGTTGCTCCCGAAGCGGCGCCGACTCGACTTCCACCTTGCGCTCCCGGAACGGCTCGGCGACCTCGTGCGGCGCGCGCCGGCGCATGTGAATGGTGATCGCCCGAGTGGTGATGGTGGCCGGCATGGCGCCGGCTATCCCAGCCAACGCGACCGGGGCGAATACCGGGAAGCGTTCGACCTTCATCCGCGAGGCATCGCCGACACAACGTTGCACGGTGGCCGACCGCTTGTATCCGGAGTTGAGCAGCCCACGCAGGTCCTCGTTATTCCCACCGCCCTTCGCTGAAAACACGGCATCGATCTCATCGAACAGCAGAGTCACAGGGCCATCGGCGAGCATGCGGAAGATGGCAGCGGTGGTGATGGAAATGGTCATCTCCGGTTTCCGAACCAAGTATTGGGCGACTTCGAGCACGCGGGTTTTCCCGGAGCCGGGTTCGGCGGAATCGAGGATCAGTCGCGGGGTGGTGTAGAAGTGCGGGGCGGCGTGGGTGTGGGCGTACCAGAGCGCCAACGTCGGCGCGCAATGCTCGTCGGGGAACACGGAGAATCGGGCGACGAACGCGGCGACCTGGTCCAGCAGCTCGGCGGGCTCGACAGTGGCGGCGGGGCGCACGATCCGCAACCCGGCGGGTGTGGTGCTCATGCCGATCGCCTCCCCGCGGTCGGTGCCGGGAGTTGTCGGGGCCGGCGCATCCCATGCGCGAGCCCGGACGCGATCGACGCGGCGACGTCGCGGGCAGTGCAGTCACACGGGCCGGCGACGATGTGCCCGGCGGCGCGGGTCAGGTCCACCTCCGCGGCCGCGTGGTTGAGCACGCCGGCGCCGACGAGTTGCCCGAGCGCGCGGGCCGCGGTGAACACCGCGGCGTTGTGCCCACCCCGGCCGGCTGAGGTGACCCGTGCCAGCTCCGCGCGCACGATCGCGGCCAGGTAGACCGACCGGTCCCCCACCGTCGAACAGGGCTGCTCGGGGGCCGCTGAGACGGTCGTGGGCTGGCGCACGGTGAGTCGCCAGGTGATCCACCCGGGAAAGTGGGCGGGGTCGGTGTCGTCGGTGAGTTCGTAGGCGCCGTTCGGGAGCCGGCTTCCCGGGGCGAGCACCTGGCCGCCCGTCCCGCGGGTGTCGAGCATCGCCCCGAGGGTGCGGCTGGTGTTGCCGAGCGCCGCCCGGCCCGGGCCAGGGTCGGGTGCGCGGAAGTACAGGTGCCGACCGCCCGACGGCGTGGTGACAGTCCAGGTGTCCGGGAGCCCCCCGCGGCCGGCAGCCAGCCCGGCGAGCACGTCCCATCCGTCCCGCCCTGCGGGGTCGGCGGCGGGCTGGTCAGGCTTCGGGGTGTCGCAATCGACCACCAGCAGCCGCGAGGGGCCGCAGGCGATGCCAGCGTTGTGCTCGGGGTTGGCGACGAAGAACCGGGCGATGCGATCCGGGTCGGTGGTGGCGCGCTGCTCCCATCCTCGGATGGCGGGCTGCTTGCGGCTGGGCAGCACGGGGAAGATCGCCCAGCCGCGGGCGGCGAGGTCGAGCCAGCCGGCGACCCGGGCGCGCAGCGCGGTCGGCAGCTCGGCGAGCAGGTCCGTGGCGGTCGTGTGATGGTGACTGTGCGTTGACATTGGGGCTCCTGTTTCGGGCATGGGTCTAGCGGCGCGGCACCCGCGCGGATGCCGTGTGGAGGCGGTTTCGAGGGCGTTTGTGCTGGTGGCGCTAGGTTGCTAGCGAGCTGATCAGGTGTGGTGTGGGGCGCTAGCGGCGGGTGCTAGGTCTAGCGGGGCCGGCCGCTAGCACCCGCCGCGATCATGGCCCACAGATTGACTACTCGGTGTCACCGTCGGTGCGGCGCCGGCGGCGCTCCTGTTCTTCCCACGCCGTGGTGATCGCGTCGCGGTGGTAGCCGCGCCGGTTGCGGCCCTCACCGGTCTCCGGGTCGGTGCCCCACACCTGCGCCGGGGCGAGCCCGTAGGGCTTGAACGCCGCCGCCAGGGTGGCCGGCGTGGTGCCCGGGTAGGTCGTGGGCCACTGCGCGGACAGCCGGGCCGCGATGATCTCCGACCACAGCCGGTCCTCGCCCGGGGCGAACACCGCGGCGACGTCGGCCAGGATCGACCGGGCCGGCCGGCCGTCGGTGCGGGTCTCGCCGGCGGCGTGGCCGGTGATGGTGCCGGCCAGCTCGCGGAGCGCCCGGGCGCGGCCGGCGATGGCCTCGGCGGTGGGGCCGTCGATGTAGGCCGAGCGCACGATCTGCGGCTCGTCGGCGGCGCCGAGCAGGTAGCCGATGCCCTTGTCCCGCGGCCCGAACGTCGTCGCCCGAATCCCGTTCTTGTACGCCGACGTGCCGAGCACCATGTCGTTCTCGGTCTGGCCCATCACCCGCAGGCAGAACCGGATGCCCACGTTGGAGCTGACCCCGGTGGGCAGCGACTTCGCGTCCGGCCGCTGCGTCGCCAGGATCAAGATGACGCCCATGGCCGGGCCGCGCTTGATGATCCCCGTGGCGAGCCGGTCGGCCTCGTCCTTGTGGTCGGGGTGCGAGAACAGTTCCTGGCACTCGTCGATGGCCACGACCAGCGGGAACAGGCCGAGTTCGCGGCGGGCGGCGAGTTCGGGGGTGACCTTGTTCTCCGGGCACAGCTCCCGCGGCAGCCCGGCGATGCGCTTGGCGCGGGTGTTGAGTTCGGCGTAGACCTCGCGCAGCGACTCCATCGCCTGCTCCACGGTCTGGTCGTCGGCGCCGCTGGCGTAGCGGTGGCAGCAGCCCTCGAGCGGGGACAGGTCGCCGGTGCCCTTCAGCTCGAAGATGCGGAGTTGTGCGTTGGGGTCCAGGGCGGCGGCGAGCAGCAGGACGCGCAGGGCGAAGGTCTTGCCGAAGCGGGGCATGGCGCCGATGAGCACGTTGGCGAACATGAGCAGGATCGACACCAGCCGGCCCCGCTGGTCGGCCCCGAACGGCACCGGCCGGAACAGGTCGGCCTGCCCGTGCGCGGCCAGCGGCCACGGCCGGGGCTTGGCCTGGCTCATGTCCTGATCCCCCACCCACAGCACCAGCCGGCCGGCGTGCGCGTCGTGCGCCGGCTCGGGCCACACACACCCCAGCGGGCGGCGCAGCCCAGAGGCGAGCCGGTCGCGGCGCTCCACGATGTCCGAGACCGTGACCCCGTACGGGAGGTCGACGTCGGCCCGCCAGCCGGGGCCGTCGCGGGTGATCGGGGCCGGGAAGGTGATCCCGTTGGCGCCCCGGGCCATCGCCTTGTTGATCTCGCCCAATCCCAAGGCGCCCAACGCCCGCACCACAAGATCGGACGTCAACCGGGTCGGCTTGTGCGCCACCACCGACCGGCCGGTCACCGGCTTGTCCGGGGTGGTCCCGACCCGCCCGAGCACGAGCACCGCGACGACGGCGAGCAGCCCGAGCAGCCAGCCCGGCGCCCACGTGTCGAGCGCAACCAGCCCGGCCGCGCCGGCCAGCACGCCCACGACGGCGAGCCGGCGGCGAGCGCGGACCCGGTCGGCGCGGGCGGCGGCCAGGCGCAGGTACTGATCGGCCTCCCCGCCGCGGATCGCGCCGTCGCGCAGGGGCTTGGACTCGGCGTCGCCGACCCATCGGCCGGCGTTCGCGAGGGCGACCACGGCGCCACGAGGCGAGCGGGCGGCGAGGCGGGCGGCGTAGAGCGGGGCACGGACGGTGTGGAACCCGGCGGCGTGCCAGGCCCAGCCGGTGGCCCATTTCGCGGCGTCACGGATGTCGTCGGCCCGGCGCAGCCACGGCGCGATGATCGGCCGGCGTTCGATCTCGCGACCGATCCACGGCAGCAACCCGTCCGGGCGGCGCGGGGCCGGCGGATCGACCAGCAGCAACCGGCCGCCGTCCTCGTCACGGCCGGCGCCCTTGTCGTCGCTGTCGTCGGGGTGGTTCACGATCTCGCCGGTGAGGAACCGGTCACGCTCCACCGCGGCCGGCTGGTCGGCCGGCTCGTCGACCGGTGGAGTGGGCTCGACAGGGCGGGCCGGGAAGTCCAGCACCCGACCGCCCCCGCCGGCCACGGTCCCGACGTGGTCGGCGTTCGTGTCGTCGTCGTTCGGGTGCGGGTTCATGGGCTGCTCGCTCATCACGCAGCCACCTCCTCACCGGCACCACGCCGGCCGTTGCGGGACGGGAAATCAGACGGGACAGCAGTAGGGACGGGAGGGGTCTGGTCGGCGTCGGCGCGCAGGGTGGCGGCGAGCTTGACCGACGTGCCGGCCGAGCAGCCGGTCACCTGCCGACACCACGACGGCGACACCTCCACCCGCTCCCCCGCCGCGCGGGCGGTGTCGAGGGCGGCGCGGGCGTCGGTCAGGTAGTCGGCCAGCAGCCGGCGCGGCACCGGCCGACGAGCCTTGCGCCGGCCCACCGGCCGAGCGGGCACAGCGGGAACGGGCTCGGTGACGGGTTCACGAACCGGCTCGGCGGCCTGCTCGCGAACCGGGCCCTCAGCCGTCACCGGGGCTGGCGCCGCTCGCCCTGTCGAGCCCTCTCCTGCGCCGTTTACGGCGTGTTCGGTGAGGGCGCAGCGGACGGCCTCGGTGAGCCGGTCGCGCAGTCCGGGGCCGGTCTCGGCGGTGGCGAACACGACCAGCGGCGGCACCGAGTGCAGCACCACCCCCGACCAGGACAACGGCGCCCCGGCCAGGCCCCACGAGGTCCAGGTGTTCATCGCGTACGTGGCGGCGAACGTCAGCCACTTGGTCCGCCGGCCCCACGCCGGCAGGGCGACCTGGTAGCGGGCGGTGACCTGCTCGGCGCGCAGCACCGCCAGCAGCACCAGCGACACCATCGGGTCGAGTAGCCACGCCACCCACCACCCGGCGGTGAACCGGTCCGCGCCGGCGGCGGCGAAGGTCTGGACGTTGACCATCGTGAACGCCAGGCCGAGCACGATCCCGGCCCACAACAGCGCGTCGACCTGGGCACGGACCCGCTCGACGCGCAGCGCGATCACGTCGGGATGCGTGGTCAGCGCGCGGATCGCGGCGGCGTCGGCCGCCTGGTCGGCGAGCCGGTCCACCCGGGCCGGGGTGGTCGTGGGGGCGGTCATCGGATGCTCCCGCGGGAGACCCGCAGGACGTCCGCCGGGCCGGCCAGCAGCCGGGCCACGGTGATCCCGGATAGGACCGCCGGGACGCCGAGCACGGCGGCGATGGCGACGACGTCGGTGGTCATCCGGACCACGACCCACTGCACCGCGACCACCGCGACGGCGATCGCGAGCGAACGGCCGGCGATGCCGCCGGCGCGGCCGGCCTGGTGCATCGTGTTGGCCACCGCGCGGCCGGCGCGGGCGCCGGCGATCCAGGACCACATCAGCCCGATCCCGGCGGCGACGAGCAGCAGGACGACGATCGTGGACCCGCTCACCACGCACCACCGGAGATGTCGAGGGGGTTGGGGTTCGGCTCTACCATCGCGGTCTCCTCAGATGCCTTGTGGTGGTTGGGGAGAGCCGGCCCGGCGGGTGTGTCTTGGCGGATGTGGCCGCCGGGCTGGTCCCCGCAGTGCGGGTCGTATCGGTAGGGGGCGCGGCGCAATGCCGCGTCATAGCCGCGCTCCGCCACGCTCGGATGGCCGCCGGAGCGGGCGGTGACGTGGCGCTCGTCGATGTGGTCGCAGCGCCCGCACAGCCGCCACAACCACCGCACCCGTCCCAGGTGGTCGGGTCCTGCCACGGCTCGTGCGTGGAGTGCTCGCGCAGCGAGCCCTCGCAGGCGCACACCCGCCAGGCCTGTCCCGGGTCGGGGCCGTAGTCGTGGCCGAACGACTTGCACTGCGCGGCGTCCGAGCAGCGGGGGCACAGCAGCCGGCCCGACAGCCGGCGCACCCACCCCGACGCCAACGCTGCACCCAGGGCGGCATCCCGGGAGGCGAACCAGCCCCGGCAGGGGCCATCGAGCTGCTCGGTGCCACAGCCGTCACAGACGGCCGTCGTCAGTTCGACGATCACGCCGCCTCACCGCCGGCGGCCGAGGCGTCGAGCGCGGTTCGCGAAGGCGCAGCCGGCGTCGGAACGGGGCGGAGGCGGGGCGGCCGGATCTCTGCTCGCTCGTCGTCGCTCATGAAGTGCCAGGCGGTCGGCTCCGCGCCCCCCTCGCGGGCCAGCTCGGCGTAGGCGTCGTGCTGAAGCTGACGGATGACCTCGAACGTGAGGCCGTCGGGGGTCCACGCGTCGTCGTAGTCGAGTGAGTCGAGCTGCACGCGGTGCATGGCGTCGAGGCGGTGGACGTTCACGGTGTCTCCTGCTCGATAGAACCACATAGCACCACAAGGTGCTATGTGGTGTTCAGTCTGTCAAGGGCTGCACTTGTGGTGCCGTGGGGTGGCCTACGCGGCCGGTAGCCTGTCGCTGTGGCGATCGACCCGAACAGCGCCGTCTCGCTCAGCGCGCAGGTCAAGGCGGACATCGTGCAGCGCATCAACTCCGGCGAGTACGCCGTTGGAGAGAAGATCCCGTCGCTGCGCAGCCTCGCGGCGCAGCACCAGGTGGCCGAGCTGACGGTTCACGCCGCAGTGAAGGAACTGCAGTACGAGGGCGTCCTGGAGTCCGCGAGCGGGCGCGGCACCTTCGTGCGCGCCCTCCCTGGCGCCGGGCCGACGAACCTCGCCGCCGCCGTGGACGAGCTGCGTCGTGAGGTTGCCGAGCTGCGTGACCGCGTGGCCGCCATCGAGAGCGGTGACCGCCGGTCCTGAGCCGATGCGGTGGGCGTCGCTGCTGTTCATGACTACATGGGACCGCGGAAACGCAGACGCCTACACCGCACTTCACGGGCCGCTTCCAGACGTCCCGGATGATCTCGATTCGTCGAAAACGTCCCGAAAACGTCCTGCGTTGTGGATGATGGTCCGGTGGCCAACGACCGACTCCGCGCCGCGATCGACGCCGCCGGCCTCACCATCGAGCAGGTGTCCGTGGGCGTCGAGGTCGATCCGAAGACCGTCGAGCGGTGGGTCTACAGCGACGCGCGGCGGCCCCACCGGACCACCCGGCTCCGCGTCGCGCAGCTCCTGCGGGTCGAGGAGACTCATCTCTGGCCGGCCGATCGACGACCCTCTGCAGCGCCGGCCGTCGCCGAGCTGGTCCACCTCTATCCGACCCGCTCAGCCGTCCCCTTCACGTTGTGGTCCGAGCTCATCCGCGGAGCCGTCGAAGCTGTTGACGTCCTGGTGTTCTCCGGGCAGTTCCTCGTGGAGCAGCACGATCTACTGCCCGTCATCCGAGCCAAGGCCGCGGAAGGCGTCCGGTTCCGACTCGCAGTCGGCGACCACTCCTCGCCGGCCGTTGTCCAACGCGCCGCCGAGGAGGGCACGGCGGGCGGACTCGAAGGACGAGTTCAGCTCATGCGCCGCTACCTGCACGACGTCGCGCACCTCCCGGGCGTCGAGGTCCGCGCGCACGGCACAATCCTCTACAACTCGATCTACCGCTTCGACGGCCAGGCGCTCATCAACGGCCACGCCTTCGGTTCCTTGGCCGGCCAGAACCCGACCCTGCACATCCGCAAGGTCCCCGACGGCACCATATGGGAGCACTACATGCGGTCATTCGAGCGCGTCTGGGACCTCGCACGACCCGAGACCGCCGAGAGGTAAAGCCGTGGCGCGCATCGATTACTACGACGACCCGAACGCACCCGCAATCAACAGCGTCGTCCCCTCAGTTACCGTGGCGGTCCGCGACAACGCCGGCAGGCTACTTCTCATCCACAAGATCGATAACGGATACTGGGCCCTCCCGGGCGGCGGACACGATCCCGGCGAACGCATCACCGACACCGCCGTCCGTGAGGTCCGCGAAGAGACCGGAATCGGCGTCCGGATTACCGGGCTCGTCGGGACATACACCGACCCCCGACACGTCATGGCCTACGACGACGGCGAAGTTCGCCAACAGTTCTCGCTCTGCTTTCGTGCGGTCCCGCTGGGTAGGTCGGAGATGCCGCAGCCGGACGGGACCGAGACTAAGGCCGCATCGTGGGTCGAACCAGCCGACGTCCCCGGCCTTTGGATTCATCCGTCCATGCGACTGCGCATCAGCCACGCGCTCGACGAACTACGGACGGAGCCGCATTTAGGCTAACCGGCCCGCTAGCCGAGCCTCCGTGCGCCGTACCGATTCGGCCAAGATCGGCCCCGCCGTCAGCCATGCTTGGTGCACAGGATCGTCAACCGGATATCGATCCAGGATCTCCGCGATTCGCTCGTCGTAAGTCAGTCTTTCTCCCGACGGCCCGGTCGTCAGATCCGCGGTCACCAACGCATCGAGCATCGGACCGGCCGGAAACGGGAATTCGGCAAGCTCCGCACCCAGTCCCCTCTGGTCCGCCTCGTATCGAGCACCGGAATGGTGCGCGACCAGGTTGACTATCGCCGCCGGCCAGCCCGCCTTTCGGAGGTAACGAGCACCGTCAAGGGGATGAAACCGTGTATACCCGATCTCGGGCGAGTAGCCGATGTCGTGAAGCCAGGCGGAAGCGACCAGATATTGCAGTTCCATTGCACCCACGGCCTCGGCCAGCTCGGAGGTTCGAGCAGCAACGGCTTGCACGTGCATCCATCGCCGCCCCAGCGGCATGACAAAACGCTTCGCTAGGGACGGGGCTGCAGCAAGAAGCCCCACGTCTCCACGCGCCTGCGAGTGCGATGGCGGGATACCTGAGTCAGCGGTGCTCACGATGACAACGTACTGGCAATGTGGTGGCAGCGCACAGACCCCAAGGTGAGCGGCAATCTGCTGGCTGTCATGGGCTCCAGTACGACAGCCCGCAACCCCCTGGCCGATCGAGAACGATACCGACGCTATATCGCGCTCGCGTTACTGCGACATAGAACTTCGCACGAGTCACGCCCTCCAGAGGTTTCCCCTTCTGTAGATAAGCGGCGATCGAGGAGGTCGGCTGTATCAGCACCCGGTCGAAAGTGAGCCCCTTAACTGCGCCATAGTTTCGCGCCGATCGACCATATGTCTCACTCCGCTTGTCCCAAACCAACAATTGAGGGTCGTTGGCATGCAGGTAGTCAGCAATCTGAGTACTCTTGACGAGGTGGACTCCCTGCAGCTCCACTTCACCGTGACACGCCAACGATTCAGTTGCGGGCAGCTCAGGATATAGCCGATCTGCAAAGTCACAGACCTCTTGGACGCAACGCCGCGAGTGTGCATGTCTTTCGATGCTAAGAAGCCCTGCGCGCTCCAGCCTCTCGAACCAGGCTTGCACATTAGTCCCCGCGCTCGCCTTATTCGTTCGCGACTGCGAGGTCGCATAGGTTCGCTGCCTTGGGTCGGCAACCATAGTCACTTCGATCGGCGACCTGAGGGTCTCCTCAATTACGTCAAGGTCTCGCCCTGCCATGTCCTGCACCTCGTCCAGCAGCATATGCTGAAAGATCCTGGCGAGTCGCCGAAAAACTGCCCCTCCTGTTTCTCGATTGCAATGCAAGACGAAGTCGGAAAGGACATCTCGGTAGATTCGTCCTGCTTGCAGATAATAGGGACGCGGGTTATCCTGCCGCGGCCTCCAGCCCTTCCTTTTTAGCGCCACCTCTCTAGAATCTAGATACAAGCCGTCGATCTCATTGATGTTTAAAAGCGCCCCTTGATAGGGACGCGCACCATGACGCAGCAAGAAGGTCAGCCAGGGCTGAATTTCAATATTGGCCGGCACAAAGCCCTTCAGGTTCTCAATTCGGCTCCGAAGTTCGCTTGCCCCGTTGTTCGTGTATGTCGCAACTAACGCTCGCTCCGAAAGAGGGACAGCCAGGGCGCGAAGCGCGAGTTCATGGGTCTTTCCTGAACCTGCAGCCGCAACAATGGCGCTATTTGACAAAGTCAATTGCGTCCTCAATGTATTTCGGCATCGTGATCGTGCAGTCCGAGTTGAAGATCTTCAGTGCAGCATCTGTTTTCTGCGCGGTCATGTATTCCGACAAAGCCTCATTCGTACTGAAGGACACACCAAGGACCTCCGCCAAAGCCCTTCCTCCGGCCGCGTGAACGAGCTGAGGCTCGAGCGTACGACCGTGAGCTACCTCGCCCACGAATCC
The DNA here is from genome assembly GCF_036984265.1 of Pseudonocardia sp. D17. NCBI lineage: Bacteria > Bacillati > Actinomycetota > Actinomycetes > Pseudonocardiales > Pseudonocardiaceae > Pseudonocardia > Pseudonocardia sp. D17. Next base: position 45,432 of record NZ_BPRG01000234.1, read on the forward strand.
TTTCACGACTCCGTCGACCTCAAATTCCTCAAAGCGCTTCCGCGCCTTGCTGTCCGACGCATCGTCGTCCAGATCTGTCACTACAGCAATGTGAGCGGAAAGTTCTCGCCCTAGTTCTAGAAATCGACGGAAGGCCAACGCTTGGACGCTCATCACGTCTATACCGTCCGCGAGTGGCATCCTTCCATACTTTTGCCGGTACGCCTTCTGAACGATCAACTCATCCGACGGCCCTTCCACCAGGATCGTCGCGCGTGCCAGGACCAGTCTGAGCGTGTCATACCCGGCCAGCTTCAAGAAGTAGTCCTGAGTCTCATCTGACAGAGTCGCGAAATTCTGAACTTGCCTACTCTTCAACAACTTGAGATGGCGAATTCCCAGCTTATTTAGCACAAATGAGCTATGCGTAGTCAAGACGAGCTGCTTTGTTGTGGTTCGCTCCGTGATCCTCTCGATGAGCGCATTCAAGCTTCCGAAAGATAGGTGATTCTCTGGCTCTTCAATAAGGACAACACCTCGTGCCGTTTCGCGGTCCAGCGCGAGGAGCGTCTTAAAGGCGGCCTGTTCACCCTTCCCCACGTAGCCAAAGGGAACGTCGTCCAGATGCGGGACGATGCCGGATTCCCAGGCCGACTTCGGACTTGCGTCGGCTGCCAACCGCACGGATTTCTTGTGGAGGGTATTCCGTTCGACCGCAATCGACTCATTCGCCTCGATGAATGCGGGATCTTTGGAGAGATTCTCACGGTACGCACGAAGCGCAAGTGCCATCCCCGATCGAACCTCATCGCTGAGATGCTCGTCCAAGGTCTTACGCAAGTAGTAGTCGGCTCCGCTTTGAAGTCTTAGCGCGGTTGAATCGATAACCGCACATTGCACCCCAACACGACTGCCAATGACACCATCTCCCGCGAAGGTTCTCCTAACAATCCTATAGAACTCGACCGGCAGCGAATGAATCTCCTGGCCATCCCCAATGAACTGGGCATACTGAGCCTCAAACGATGGATCGAACTCGCAGATCAGGCTCACCCCGGGGCGATCTTCCCTACGAGAGTTGTTGCTTCCTTGATAATCAGCGAGGTGAGGTAGAGCGCAGAAATACGCCTCGATGGTTAGACGAGGAAGCTTTGGAGAGCCCCCCGCCTTCAAGTCGACCAGGTACTGCTCTACGACCTCTTTGGGAAACCAATGAGACGACCGCTCGTCATCGATTCTCCGCCCGCCGATACGTCCCGACAGCGCCATCTCTATGGCCTGAAGTATGGTCGACTTACCAGCTTCATTATCGCCCACGAATATGTTGACGTCTGGGTTTAGCTCAACATCCAGAGCGCGAAACTGTCGAAAATTCTTGATGACGACTCGTTCAAGCAACGTTGGGCGCCCTTCGTGATCGGTGACGCTTGGTGTTCGCCGTGTCACGTGGCGGTGTTACACGTCGCCACTACCCTCGTGCGCGCGGTTGCGACGACGACCTACCAGGCTGACGTCCGCTCAGGACGGGTGACTAACTGAGTGACAACCGACTGGGACAACCCACGATCACCAGAGACCATCGAGGACGGGTACACGCCCGCCGCGGGCGGGTCGCCTGTGATCCGCGCACCTCTAGATTGCCTTGACACGGAAGAGGTCACTGGTTCAATCCCAGTATCGCCCACCACCCGAGGAAGGCCCCTTGTCCGGTCCGGGCAGGGGGCCTTTTTCGTATGCCCCCGGCCTCGTGAGTGGCAATAGTCGCTATCGCGACTATTGCCCCTCACAGGGCACCACTCACAGGGCACCACTCACGGGGCAGGACGCGGTAACGCAGGTGCGGGACGTGCTGGCCGGGGTCGTCGACCTCGCCCGCGCGCAGGAGGGCCTGCGTCGCCCCGGCGCCGTGCACCATCGCGACCCCGTCGCCGACCGCGGCCCGGGCCGGCGCCGCACACTCGGCCGGGTCGGTGACGTAGCGGACCGTGCCCGGCAGCGTCTCGTCGGGAACCTCGTGGGTCAGCACGAAGATCGGCACGCCGTCGTGGTGGTCGCCGCCCCAGCGGCCCGCCAGCTCGTACGTCCGACGGCCGGAGATCAGTGCCCGGGTGGACAGGGCCTGCGCGTACACGTCGCCGCTCGGCCCGGGGTCGGCCCGCTTGTCGAGCCAGTTGACGAGCCGGAACCCGCCGGTCCCCAGCGGCGCGTCCGGCCCGTCGTCGGGACCGGCGACGTAGCCGTCCGACGACGACGTCATGTCCACGCGGATGCGACCCGTCACCGGTCACTCCCCACGACCCGGTAGCGCAGGTGCAGGACGCCCGCACCCTCGAGGGACCGCACCAGTTCGAGCTCCACCCGGCCCGGCGGCAGGCCGTCGAACAGCCGCCGCCCGCCCCCGAGCAGCACCGGTACGACGTGCAGCTCGATCTCGTCCAGCTGACCGGCCGCCAGACACGCCTGCGCAGCCGAGGCGCCGTGCATCATGACGTCCCGGTCGCCGGCGGCCGCCCTCGCCTGCGCCACACCGGACCGGACGTCGGTGACGTACCGCGCGTGCCCGGGCGCGGGCCCGTCGGGGACCGAGCGGGTCAGGACGAACACCGGAACGCCGTCGTGGTGGTCGCCGGCCCATCCCCCGGCGTGCTCGAACGTGCGGCGCCCGGTGACGACCGCGCCGGTGGCCATCAGCTCGTCGAACACCTCGGCGTCCACATCTGCGGCCGGACGGTACGAGGCCGGGTCGACCCCACCGTCGCTCAGCCACGCGTGCAGTCGTTCCCCGTCCACCCCGAGCCCCTGACCTGGGCCGTCGTCCGGGCCGGTGATGAACCCGTCGACCGAGATCGACATGTAGAGGCGGACCTTGCCTGCGGTCTCGGTCATGGACGTACGGACCGTCGCGCGTCCCGGAAGTCATCGCCGCGAGCGGCCGTCGGCCCATGTCGCAGGGGCGTGAGCGCGGTCGTCGCGCTGCGTCCGCGCGCGACGACAGGCAGCGACCTGAGGGACGACCTGGCCGGATGCTCCGGACACAATGGACCAACTGGCACTTATGGACCGATCTCCGGCGCGGTAGACGGTACGTGGCGTCCCGCGTCGGGTCGCCTCGGGCGCCGAAGGAGCGGGTTCATGGGCCGATCGTGGGTTCGGTACATAGGCGCTGTGGGCCTCACGGTCGCACTGACGGCGGCGGTCGCGAGCCCGGCCGCGGCGGATGCCGCGCCGACGACAGGCGGAGGACACAGCGCCGACCGATCCCTCGACCCGCCGACGCTGGCCGAGGTCCAGCGCATCGTCGCCCGGTTCCAGGACACGAACCACACCCCCGGCGTCCTGGTCGGCATCTGGAGCCCCGAGGGGAACTTCGTCAGCGCGACGGGCGTCTCCGATCTCACGACCGGGGCGCCGATCGCCCCGGACATGCAGTTCAAGATCGCCAGCCAGACCAAGGCCTTCACGGGCAACCTCGTCCTGCAGCTCGTCGGAGAGGGGCGCGTGGGGCTCGACGACCGCATCTCGCGGTGGGTGGCCGAGGTGCCCAACGGTGACCGGATCACGATCCGCCAGCTCCTGACCATGACCAGCGGTCTCAGCACCGGGTTCCTGCTCCAGGAGGAGAACGTCGCCAAGCTGGCCACCGGGTGCACCGAGGCGGACGTGCTCGCGGCCGGCGCGGCGGAGCCGCCCGTCGCGGCGCCGGGCCAGACGTGGTCCTACAGCAACTACGGCTACGACCTGCTCGGGCGCGTCGTGGAGCTGACCACGGGGCTGGACATCAGCACTGCCATCCGCACACGCATCACCGAACCCCTCGGGATGCACCGCACCTTCCTGCCCACCTCCGGGAACGGCCTGAGCACGCCCCTCACCCACGGATACGGGACCGGCGGGGTCCTGTCCTCCGTGGCGCCGGGAGTGGCGTCCGACGACGTCACCCCGCTGCACCAGTCCTGCGTCGGCGCGTCGGGCGGGATGGTGTCCACCCTCTCGGACCTGCGGGTCTGGTCCCGGGCCCTGGGGACCGGTGCCCTGCTGGAGCCGCAGGTGTGGCGGGAGGCCACGAGGAACCCGATCCCCTACGTCTTCCCCGACGGCTACAACGGCTCCGGGCGGTGGTTCCAGGGGCTCGGCTTCGTCGAGTCCGGTGGGTTCATCGGCAAGGAGGGCAGCTTCCCCGGCTACGAGTCGATCACCATGTACTCGCCTTCCCGGCACACGACGATCGAGGTCGTCGCCACCAAGCAGCCCAACGGCATCACGCCCACGCTCATGTTCCAGGCGCTCGCGATGGCGCTCTACGGCCCGAACCTCGGCTTCGGGCTGACGCCGGAGCAGGCCCTCACCCCCACCTACACCGGCCTGCCGCCGGCTCCCGGGAACTGACCCGCGCGGGCCCCGCCGAGAACGCCGGTCCGTGAGTGCGGGACGATCGGCCGCCCGGACCCGGCGCAGGCGCGGCATCGACGGCGCCAGGGCCCGCGTCGTTCCCCGCGAGCAGGCGCCGATGCGGCCCACCTCCCCCGGGACCGCGGTCAGCGCGGCTCCGGCACCTCCGAGAGCCGGGCCGAGTAGATCGAGTAGCCGTCGACCCAGCGGGCGACGGCCGTCGCCAGGAAGGTGATGATCGCCGCCGGCACCATGATCGCGAACCCGCTGTTGGTCAGCTCCAGCACGAGTGCGAGCGCGGCGAGCGGCGCCTGCATCCCGGCGCCGAGCATCGCGGCCGCGCCCAGCATCGCGTACGCGCCCACCGGCGCACCCGGCCACAGCAGCGCCCACAGCCCGCCGAGGCACGCGCCGAGCGCGGCACCGGTGGCCAGCGTCGGCGTCAGCAGCCCGCCCGCGGCGCCGCTGCCCAGGCACAGCGTCGTGACGAGCGGCTTGAGGACGCCGAGCACCGCGAACAGCCCGATCGTCCCGATGCCGAGGAACGCGTCGCGCACGATGGCCTGCCCGTTGCCGTAGAGCTGCGGCCACACCAGGCCGAGCGCCGCCAGCACCGCGAACGCCCCGAGCGGCGCGACGAGCGCCCAGCGTCCGGGTGGCCGTCGGTGCGAGACCCAGGCGATCAACCGGACGAACCCGACGGCCGTCAGCCCGACGAGCGGGCCCGCGAGGAGCGCGAAGCCGACCTCGGGGAGGGCGAACGAGTAGTCGGGGATGCCGGGGTAGGTCGCCTCGGTGGGCAGGTGGATCCAGCCGACGAGCGTGGCGATCGCCGACGTCGCGAGTGCCGGCAGGATGACCGGGAGGCGCACCGTCCCGCACAGCACCTCCGCGGTGAAAAGGGCGCCCGCGAGCGGGACGTTGTAGACCGCGGCGACGCCGGCGCCGGCCCCGCAGGCCACGAGCAGCCGGCGCTGGCCGACGTCGAGACCGGTCCATCCCGAGACGACGCTGCCGAACACCCCGCCCATCAGCTTCGGCGCCGCCTCCCGGCCGAGGGACGCGCCGAGCCCGACGACGATCTCCGACAGCAGCGAGGTCCCGGTACTGCGCGGGACGGACAGCTTCCCGTCGCCTGCCCAGATCGCGTCGTCGACCTCCGAGCGCTGGCCCGCGGTCCACTTCCGCAGCAGGTACCAGCCCACTCCCGCGATGACGCCGCCGACGAGCAGCGGGATCACCCGGCGCTGCCAGGAGGTGGCCGCGACGACGGCGTCGATGTCGACGGTCGGCGAGGCGGCGGCCGGGCCGTAGGCGAGGCCCTGCACGGTGTACAGCACCGTCATCAGGACGATGCCCGCGAGGCCGGCGCCGATCCCGGTCAGCACTACCGCGACCCAGAACCGGGCGGTCAGCCGGACGTCCTCGTCCCCGGTCGCGTTGGGCTGCTCCATGGCGCCGCGACCGGAGCCGATACGGGTGCGCAGTAGCGGCTTCGGCTCGCGCCGCCGTTCACTCGGTCGCTCGCTCACCGCTCTCCTCGGGCCACGTCGGGCACGTGCCGGCTCATTCTGGTCGACGGCGCCGCCCGGCGGGGTGGACCGGCGTCGCAACACCCGGTGACGTTCCCGCGGCGATCCGGGCCACCGACAGCTGGACGCCCTCGGCCACGCCCGCCTTCCCGGCGAAGTGAGGGATGGCTAACCTCATCCGGTGACCGAAACGACGACGTCCCGTCCGCGTCGACGGCTGCGCCGGGCCGGCGCAGCCGCGGCCGCCCTGCTCGCCCTCGCCGTCGCCGCCTGCTCCGGCCCCTCCCAGGACACTCGCCCCGGCAACACCGACGTGGCGACGGGCGGGACGCTCTTCGCCACGGCCGACGAGGCGACGGCCGCGTTCGGCGCCGACGTCGCGCCGGGCGTCTTCCCGCGGACGATCACCCACGCGGCCGGCACCACGAGGCTGGAGAAGAAGCCGCAGCGCATCGCCGTGCTCGACAGCGGCGAGCTCGACGACGTCATCGCCCTCGGCCTCACGCCCGTCGTCATGGCGAACCCGAACAACACCCCGCCCAGCTACCTCGCGGAGAAGACGGCAGGCACCGCGACGGCGGGCGACACGAACAACCTCAACCTCGAGGCGATCGCCGCCGCCAGGCCGGACCTGATCCTCGGCAGCAAGCTGCGCGCCGACCAGCTCTACGACCGGCTCTCGGCCATCGCGCCGACGGTGTTCAGCATCCGCCCCGGTTTCCCGTGGAAGGAGAACTTCCTGCTCGTCGGGGCCGCCACGGGCGAGGAGGACGCCGCGGTGCGCATCCTCAACGACTACCAGCACCGGGCCGACGAGGTGCGCTCCGAGGTCGCGGCCGCGCCCCCGACCATCTCGATGGTGCGGTTCATGCCGGGCCGGATCAGGCTCTACGGCAACCTCTCGTTCATCGGCGTCATCCTGTCCGACGTCGGGCTGCCGCGGCCGCAGACCCAGAACTTCGACGAGCTCGCCGCCGAGATCTCGGCCGAGCGCATCGACCAGGCCGACGGCGACCGGATCTTCTACTCCAGCTACGGGCCGCCCGAGCAGACAGCGCAGCCGGCGGTCCTGGACAGCGCGCTGTGGAAGGGGCTGTCCGCGGTGCGGGCCGACCACGTCCGGCCCGTCGACGACGAGGTCTGGTTCCTCGGGCTGGGTCCCGTCGGCGCCGGGAAGGTGCTCGACGACCTCCAGCGGCTACTGGGCTGAGCCGCGCGTCCCGGAATGAAAACCGTTGTCGAATGCGTTGCCGGGTGCAGGAACGAACGAGAGGACGCGACATGCGCACCGGCATCCACCCCGAGTACCGCCCCGTCGTCTACCAGGACCGGTCCACCGGCGACGCCTTCCTGACGCGGTCGACCGCGACGTCCGACCGGACGATCGAATGGTCCGACGGGAACACCTATCCCCTGGTCAACGTCGACGTCACGAGCTACTCGCACCCGTTCTGGACGGGCACGACGCGCGTGCTCGACGAGGCGGGGGCCGTCGAGAAGTTCCGCCGCCGCTACGGCGACCGCCGGCGCTGACCGCTCGTGAGTGGCGATGGTCGCCAGGGCGACCATCGCCACTCACAGCGGCTTGTCGTAGCGCTCCAGGGGATCGGGTTCCCGGGGCGGCAGCGGCAGGATTCGGCGCGGCAGCGGTTCCGTGCGGATGCCCCGCTCCTCCCGGAACCGCTGCTCGCGCGGGTAGCCGAGCGACGTCTCGACGAAGCGCACACCGTCCTCCCAGCTCACCCGGGGCACGTGCAGGTGGCCGTAGACGACGGTCCGCGCCCGGAACCGGACGTGCCAGTCGGCGGTCCGGGTCGAGCCGCACCACAGCGAGAACTCCGGGTAGCGCAGGATCGCCGTCGGCCGCCGGGTGAGCGGCCAGTGGTTGACCAGCACTGTCGGCAGCCCGGGATCGAGCGCCGCGAGCCGCTCCTCCGTCGCGCGGATCCGTGCGTCGCACCAGGCCTGGCGGGTCGGGTAGGGGTCCGGGTGCAGCAGGAACTCGTCGGTGCAGACGACTCCCGCCTCCCGGGCCGCCGCGAGCCCCTCCTCGGGGGTGGTGGTCCCGGGGGGCAGGAACGTGTAGTCGTAGAGCAGGAACAGCGGCGCGACGACGATCGGCCCGTCCGCGCCGGTCCACACCGGGTACGGGTCCTCCGGGGTGTCGACCCCGACGGCACGGGCCCGCTCCACCAGCCGTCGGTACCGCTCCTCCCCGCGCGGCGCGTCGGCCTCCTTGGGTCGCGTCCACAGCTCGTGGTTACCCGGCACCCAGAGCACCCGGGCGAAGCGCTCGCGCAGGTCGGCCAGTGTCGCGACGACCTCGTCGACCTGCTCCCCCACGTCGCCGGCGACGATCAGCCAGTCGTCGGGATGCCCCGGCGCCAGCCGCGCGGCGATCTCGCGGTTCTCGCGGTGGCGGACGTGCAGGTCGCTGACGGCGAGCAGACTCGGCGCGGGGGCGGACACCTCACGTTCCTACCCGAGCGCCGCTGTCCGTTGTGGGCGGCGTGCGCCGCACCACCCGTCCTGAGAGCCCGCTGAAGCCGCTTTACGCCATAAGTTACCGCCGGTAAGTTGAGGTCCGACCCGATCGAGGAGGCGGACATGGCGGCTTCGGGTGGACCGCGACGCGTGATCAGGTGGGGGCTGCGGCACGGCGTCGTGCGCCGGGCCGTCGGGAAGCGGGCGCGGGCCGGGGAGCTCGGCGCGCGGCTGATGCTCGATCCCGAGGTGCTCGCCGAGCCCTACCCCTTCTACGAGGAGCTGCGTGCCCGCGGCCGGTTCGTCGACACGGGGCTCGCACTCACCTCCGCCCACCACGACGTCGCGACGGAAGTGCTGCGCAGCAAGGACTTCGGCGTCGGCATGCGGATGCCGGAGAACCTGCCCGGCCCGGTCCGGCTGGCCGTCAGGGCCGGCGGGCGCTGGGCGCTGGGGCCGGTGCAGCCGCCGTCGATGCTCGCGGCCGACCCGCCCGACCACACCCGCTACCGCAAGCTCGTCACCCGCGCGTTCAGTGCCCGCGCCGTCGCCGCGCTGCGCCGGCGCACCGAGGAGATCGCCGCCGGCCTGCTCGACGACCTGGCCGCCCGTCCCGGCGGAACCGCCGACCTCGTGGCCGACTACGCCGCGCTGCTGCCCGCGACGGTGATCGCCGAGATGCTCGGCGCCCCGCTGGACATGCGCGACCAGTTCCTGCGCTGGGGCGAGGGCGGGGCGCTGTCGTTGGACATGGGCCTGACCCTCGCCGAGTTCCGCCGCACCGAGCGCGACATCGACGCCCTGCACGCCTGGATGCTGGGCCACTTCGACCGGATCCGCGCGAACCCCGGTGAGGACATCCTCTCGGCGCTGGTCGGCGTGCACGACGAGGAGGGCGGCCTCACCGAGGACGAGCTGAGCAGCATCGCGATGCTGCTGCTCGCCGCGGGCTTCGAGACGACGGTCAACCTCATCGGCAGCGGGTCCGCACTGCTCATGCAGCACCCCGACCAGCTCGCCCTGCTGCGCGACGACCCGTCGCTGTGGCCCAACGCCGTCGACGAGATGCTGCGCATCGACTCGCCCGTCCAACGCACCGGCCGGATGGCGCACGCCACCACCGAGGTGCTCGGCACGACGATCCGCGCGGGCACGGTCGTCGTCGTCCAGCTGGGCGGGGCGAACCGCGATCCCGCGGTGTTCGACGACCCCACCCGCTTCGACGTCACCCGCGCCAACGCGGGCGACCACATCGCGTTCTCCAGCGGCATCCACTACTGCCTGGGCGCGGGGCTGGCCCGGATGGAGGGCGAGGTGGCGCTGCGGGCGCTGTTCGAGCGCTTCCCCGACCTGGCGCCGGCCGGTCCGGGACGGCGGCGCCCGACCCGGACGTTGCGCGGCTGGGCGTCGCTGCCGGTCGCGCTGGCACGCACGAGCGTCCCCGCCTGACCGATCTGCTTTCTCCCTGGCCGCCCGGGTGGGAGGCTTTCGGCCGTGCAGATCAATATCGAGCTGCAGCCGATCGGTGAGGGCCGCGAGCTCGTCGCGTGGCTGCTCGCGTCGTTCGTGGTGACGTTCGTCGTGACCCGGGTGATCACGCGGATGATCGCCAGCGGCCGGGGACCGTTCCGGGACACCACGATCGGCGGGGTGCACATCCACCACCAGGTCTACGGCATCTTCATGATGATCGGGGCCGGGACCGCCGAGCTGACCTACCAGCCCGAGGCACCGTGGGTGCAGGTCGTCGCCGTCGTGTTCGGGGCGGGCGCCGCGCTCACGCTCGACGAGTTCGCCCTCTGGCTGCGCCTCGACGACGTCTACTGGGCCGAGGAGGGCCGCCGGTCGGTCGACGCCGTGATGATCGCCGTCGTCATCGGCATCCTGCTGCTCGTCGGGTCGAACCCGTTCAACGACAGCGACCCCGGCGTCGGGGCGCCGTTGGTGGCGGTGAACATCGTCGTCAACCTGGTGTTCGCCGCGATGGCGATCCTCAAGGGCCGGAACATCATGGGGATCATCGGGGTGTTCGTGCCGGTCGTCGCGCTGGTCGGGGCCTGCCGGCTGGCGCGGCCGCGGTCGTACTGGGCACGGCGCTGGTACAAGCCCGGTTCACGCAAGCGCGAGCGTGCCGAACGTCGCTTCCCGCCCGGGCGCCGCGACCGGTGGGACCGGATCGTCGACTGGCTCGCGCGCCCGCCGGAGCGCCGGCACACGAGCGCGCACATCGAGATCGGGCCGCCCGGCCTGCTCCACGACACGCACCGGCCCGTCCAGGACGACACCCACCGGCACGACGACCACCTGCACGACGGCCCCCGGTCCGACGGCCCCTGCGACGTCGGGCGCGACGGCGGCGCCGAGCGGCCCGCCCCGAGCGACGACCCCGCTCGCGCATCCGGGGAGGGGTGACCCCGGCCACGGCGTGTCGGTCGGACTTGATGCCCTGATCGGGTCAAACTCGGCCGAGTGCAGGACGTGACGACGCACGCGCAGATCCGGCCGGTGACGCCGGCGGCTCCCGGCCGACCCCGGCTGAACGCCGCGTCGGCCGTGCTCACCGCACTGGTGTTCGGCCTCGTCACGTTCCTCACCGCGCCCGACTCACCGTTCCGCGCGGTCACGCCCCCGCCCCCGCCGCCGCCGGCGCCCGTCGTCGTCCAGGCGGTGCCGAAGGTCCTCACCGAGGTGCGCGGGCAGCCGGGGGCCCGGACGGTCGCCCTGACGTTCGACGACGGCCCCGACCCGACCTGGACACCCCGCATCCTCGACGTGCTGCGCAGCCACGGCGCCGTCGCCACGTTCTGTCAGATCGGCAACGTGATGGCGGCGCATCCCGAGACCGTCGCCATGGTCGCGGCGGCGGGCATGCGGATGTGCTCGCACTCGCGGACCCACGACGAGTCGCTGTCCACGCGCGCGGAGTCGACGGTGGTGGCCGAGATCGTGGACGTCCGCGACCGCGCCGAGCACGTGCCCGGTGCCGACGTCGAGTACTTCCGCGCGCCCGGCGGCTACTGGTCGCCGACCATGCTCACCGACGCCGCCACCCGCAACCTGCAGCCGCTCGGCTGGTCGGTCGATCCCCGAGACTGGAAGCGTCCCGGTGTCGACGCCATCGTCGCCGCCGTGCAGAAGCAGGTGCACCCGGGCGCGATCGTGCTCCTGCACGACGGCGGCGGCAACCGCTCGCAGACCGTCGCCGCGCTCGAGCGGCTGCTGCCCTGGCTGTCCGCGCAGGGCTACACGTTCACGTTCCCCTGATCCGGCCTCCGGGCCCGGTGCGCTCCGCGGGCCGGTCCAGCCACTCCAGCCACGCCGCGCTCGGATGCGAGCGGCCCAGCACCTGTCCCGTGCGCACGCCGTCGCGCACCGACACGTGCCCGACGACGCCGAAGACCCCGCCTGCCCGGTTGTCCTCCAGCCAGCCGGCGGGCACGTCCAGGCCCTGCACGGTCGTCGTCGCGTCCGGCCCCAACGGCACCAGCGGGTCGACGGAGATCCACTCGATCTGCCTGCGGCGGCTCAGGTGGTCGAGCAGGGCGTCGAAGCGGGCGAGGCGGTCGGGCGGCAGGAAGACGTGGACGTAGGTGTCGAGCAGGCAGACCGTCGCCTCCTCGGGCATCCCGGCGACGGCGTCGAGCAGCACGTCCAGGACGTCACCGCGGACCGCCCTGGCACCCTCCGACCGGGTGATCGCCGCCGCGGCCGCGAACCGGGTCACCGCCGTCGCCTCCGGCGGGACGCACGCCGCGAGCCAGCCGTAGGTCTGCGGGTCGGCCAGGTCGTGCGGTTCGACGTCGATGCCCACGCGGCCCAGGATCGGCGGGACCCGGTCGGGCACGACGGGCGCGACACCGCGCACCGCGCACTCCAGCCGGACCGTCGCGCCGGGGTCACCGCACGTCAGCGAGGTGCCGTCGGCGAGCCGGTAGCGGTAGGCGTAGCGGTCCAGGTGCAGCGCCAGGCCCGCGCCGGTACCGAGGTCGACCAGCGCGAGCGGCCGGCCGTCGCGCGCGGCGATCCGGCCCAGCACCGGGACGACGTCGAGGCACCGCGCGACCTCGTTCATCTGGTAGCGGTGCCCGGCGCACAGCCGGGCCAGCTCGTCGCGCTCGGCGCGGGCGAACGCCGCCACCGCCGCCGGGAAACCGCCGTCGTCGGGCGGCTGCTCCCCGCCGGGACGCGGGAGGTAGCGCGCGACCGGGTCGTCGGGACGCTGCCCGGCCAGCCGGACGAGCGCCGCCGAGAGCAGCAGTGCCGGGACGCGGTCGGCGGGGATCCCGGCGGCGACCGCGCGCAGCACGTCGTCGCGGGCGATCGCGGTGAGGATCGCGGCGGTGAGCCACCAGCTGGGCGGGGCGTCGGGCGGGGACCAGGCCGCGGCGACGGCCAGCGCCTGGTCGGCGACGGCACGTTCGCGCTCCTCGGCGCCGGACGCGCCGGCGACGGTCGTCGCGGCCGGGTCGGCGTCCATCACGGCAGTCTTCACCCGACCGGGCCGACGCGCCAACATCCATTTCTCCCCTAACGTTCCGACATGCCCATCGCGCAGCCACCGTCGGAGACCGGTGGTCACCGGTCGGACGTCCCCGTCAACCCGATCTTCGCCCGCGAGCCGATCTCGATCCCGCGGTTCGCGCTGCCCGACCAGGGGCTCGACCCCGAGATCGCCTACCAGGTCGTGCACGACGAGCTGATGCTCGACGGCAACGCGCGGCTCAACCTCGCGACGTTCGTGACGACGTGGGCCGAGCCGCACGCCGAGCGGCTGATGACGGAGTCGTTCGACAAGAACGTCATCGACAAGGACGAGTACCCGCGCACGGCCGACCTCGAGGCACGCTGCGTGCGGATGCTCGCGACGCTGTGGAACGCTCCCGACCCGGAGCACGCCGTCGGCTGCTCGACGACCGGTTCCTCCGAGGCGTGCATGCTGGGCGGGCTCGCGCTCAAGCGGCGCTGGCAGATCGCCCGCCGGGCGGCCGGCAGGCCGACGGACCGGCCCAACATCGTCATGGGCGTCAACGTCCAGATCTGCTGGGACAAGTTCGCGAACTTCTTCGAGGTCGAGCCGCGGCTGGTGCCGATGGACGGCGACCGGCTGCACCTGGGCGCGGCGGAGGCAGTCGCGCAGTGCGACGAGAACACCATCGGCGTCGTGGTCATCCTCGGGTCCACGTTCGACGGCAGCTACGAGCCCGTCGCCGAGGTCTGCGCGGCGCTCGACGACCTGCAGGAGCGCACCGGGATCGACATCCCGGTGCACGTCGACGGCGCGTCGGGGGCGATGGTCGCGCCCTTCTGCGACCCCGACCTGGAGTGGGACTTCCGGCTCGACCGGGTCGCCTCGATCAACACCTCCGGGCACAAGTACGGGCTGGTCTACCCCGGCGTCGGCTGGGCGCTGTGGCGCGACGCCGCCGCACTGCCCGAGGAGCTGGTCTTCCGGGTCAACTACCTCGGCGGGGACATGCCGACCTTCGCGCTGAACTTCTCGCGCCCCGGCGGCCAGGTCATTGCGCAGTACTACAACTTCCTGCGGCTGGGCATGGACGGCTACCGCCGCGTCCAGCAGACCTGTCGCGACGTCGCGAGGTCGCTGTCCTCGCGGATCGCGGAGTTCGACCGGTTGTCGCTGCTCACCGACGGCTCCGAGCTCCCGGTCTTCGCGTTCACCGTCGACGCCGGGGCGCCGTTCTCGGCGTTCGACCTGTCCGCGGCACTGCGCGAGGCGGGCTGGCTCGTCCCCGCCTACACGTTCCCCGCGAACCGGGAGGACCTGGCCGCGTTGCGGATCGTCGTGCGCAACGGGTTCTCCCACGACCTCGCCGGGCTGCTGCTCGACGACCTGGGTCGCGCGCTCGCACGGCTGGAGAAGCAGCCGTCGCCGCAGCGGGGCGCGGAGTCGTCGTCGTTCGCGCACGGGGCGGGGGCCCCGGCGGGTTCGCACCAGCGCTGACCGGCACTCGTGCGCGCGTCGGGCGGGACCCGTGAGTGGCGATGGTCGCTCCGGCGACTGTCGCCACTCACTGGGGCGCGTCAGCGGGAGGCTGCGCGACCGCCCGTCGCCGAGATGGCCGCGCCGGTCACGAGCGAGCCGATCGCGATGCCGATGACCAGGTAGATGACCGCCGACGCGATCTTCACCCCGAGCGAACCGGTGCCGAGGAACGCCAGCAGGATCGCGACGACCGTGCACAGCGCGACGATCCAGCCGAAGTAGGCCATCGGCCGCGGGGTGCTCACCAGCAGCAGGTGCGCAAGCCCCGTCGCGGCGAGCGCGGCGACCGCCGCCCCCAGGCACAGGACCACGGTCTTCCCGCTGCCCAGTGGCCCCGACGCCAGGGGCCCGAGGAACTCGACCTTGGGCAATGCCCTCGCGATCAGCACACCGACCAGCGCGATCAGGGCCGCGACGATCGCCGTCGCGACCCCGCCCGCCCAGAGCCGCGCGGCGTTGACGACCGGGGCCCGGGTGCCGGGCGGCGTCGGGCGCCCACCGGAGAACTGCTGCTGCGGCGGGTACTGGCCGTACTGCGGGTCGTAGCGCTGGTCCTCGTAGGGGTCGGCGGGCAGTTCGCGGGTGCGATCCTCGTACTGCGACGGGTTGCGCGGGTTCCCGTACTCGTCCCCGGTCCCGTATCCCCGTGTCATCGTCGTCCGTCTCCCCAGCCGAGTGGTGCCGTCAGGTGCGGGCGCCGCCCCCGGCGACGCGTCGCGCGAT
The DNA here is from genome assembly GCF_036984265.1 of Pseudonocardia sp. D17. Lineage (NCBI taxonomy): Bacteria > Bacillati > Actinomycetota > Actinomycetes > Pseudonocardiales > Pseudonocardiaceae > Pseudonocardia > Pseudonocardia sp. D17. The sequence continues at coordinate 60,543 of NZ_BPRG01000234.1, forward strand.
TGTCGCGCACATCGGCTCGGATGCAGTGCCGGAAACGTCCACCGGACAGGTCCCGATCCGGTGACGACGCGCCGCCCGACGGTCCGGTCAGCCGCCCAGCATCCGACGGGCCTCGTCGACCTGGGCCTGCAGCACCTCGAGCCGGGTCGCGGAAGCCGCGCCCTGCTCGGCACCGGGTCCCATGTGCCCGGCGACGTAGCGCGAGTACACCCCGGCCCCGATGCACGCCGAGCGCCAGCGCGCGAAGGCCACGTAGTAGGCGACGACGTCGTCGCCGAGCGGGGTCCCGGTCCGCTCCACGTAGCGGTCGACGAGCTCGGCGCGGTCCGGGAAGCCGGGCTGGGCCGACGGGCTGTTGGTGCCGGCCGGGACGGCGTCGCCCGGACGCGTCCAGGACATCAGCAGCCAGCCGAGGTCGGCGAGGGGGTCGCCGAGCGTCGCGAGCTCCCAGTCGAGGACCGCCCGGACCTCACCCCGCGGCGAGTACATCAGGTTGCCCGCGCGGAAGTCGCCGTGCGCGATGCGGGTCGCAGTGGCCTCGGGGGCGGCGGCGACCAGCATGTCGTGGACGGCGTCGATGCCCGTCAGGTCCTCGACGGCGGAGGCGTGGGCCTGCTTGTGCCAGCGCTTGAGCTGCCGCTGCAGGTAGCTGCCCGGTCGGTGCAGGTCGCCGAGCCCGGCCTCGTCGGGGTCGACGGAGTGCAGGTCGGCCAGTACGTCGACGGTGGCGAGGCCGGCGGCGTGCCGGGACTCCTGCGGGTAGGCCGCGCCCGCCGCGTCGTCGCCGAGGACGGTCCCCTCGACGAACGCCATCACGTAGAACTCGGCGCCGATGACGTCGGGGTCCGCGCAGTACGCGACGGGCCGGGCGACCGGCACCGGCGTCGGGTGCAGCGCGCTGATGAACCGCCACTCGCGGCTCATGTCGTGTGCGGTGGCGAGGACGCCACCCATCGGCGGCCTGCGCAGCGCCCAGGCCACCCCGGCGTCGTCGACGATGCGGTAGGTGAGGTTGGAGTGCCCGCCCGCGATCCGGGTCGCCTGCAGCGCACCGGATCCGGCCGACACCTCGGGCACCTCGGCGTGCAGCCAGCGCGCCAGCGGCCCGGTGGGGACCGGGTCGTCGGTCGCGATCTCCGTCGATCGGCTCATCCGCTCATTCAAGGGTGCCGACGGCCGCAGGGCCAGCGCCCGGGGCCTACGTCACGGGCAGGACGAGTCGGGCGAGCAGCCGGGCCGGTTCGGAGGCCGGATCCGCGGCGAGTCCGGTGTGGACGGGACCCGGGCGCACGACCGTCGAACGCGGGGCGGTCAGCCGCCGGAACCGGCGGCCCAGGTCCTCCCCGTCGCCGGGCCCCGCGGCGGCGAGCGCGGCGTCGGTGAGCCGGTCGGACCGTGCGGGGGCGGTCAGCGCGCAGATCCCCGCGACGGAGTCGAGCGCCAGTGCGATCGCCTCGAGGTCGGCGTGCGGGTCGAGGGCCCGGACGCGGGCGGCGTCGAGGCGCACGGCCGCACCGAGGAAGTCGACGGCGCGGCTGTAGACGATCACCCCGGCGTTGACGGCCTCACCGCGCTCGGGCCGCGGCACGACCTGCAGCACCGCGTACTCGTAGAGGTGCATCCGCCTCACCCGCCCAGCCACGACGGCCGGGCCGACGGCCGGACCACCCGCCGGGCCCCGGCCGCGACGGCCTCGCGCAGCGGGGGCAGCCACGCGTGCCTGGCGTCGAGCCGGGCCGTGAGCGCCGCGGTGTAGGCGGCCCGCACCGCGTCGGCCGAGCCGAAGCCCGGCTCGTCGGCGAGCCATTCGTCGGGCACCGCCGCGGCGGCCGCGGTGAGCAGCCCGGAGGTGACGAGCGGTGCCAGCGCGCCGTCGGCGGCGTCGACGTCGGGGGCGGCACCGAGCAGGACGTGGTCGGCGGCGTCGTACGGCCGGGCGGCCCGCTCGGCGAGGGCCTCGGCCGTCGGCGGGCCCGACCAGCCGTGGTGGAAGGTCAACGTCGCGCCGTGGTCGATCAGGTACGGCCGCCGGTGCCAGAGCAGCATGTTCGAGTTCCGCCACGAGCGGTCGACGTTGCCGACCAGCGCGTCGAACCACAGGACGCGGCCCGCGAACTCCGGGCCGGGGTCGAACACCAGCGGATCGAGGTCGAGCGCGCCCGGCAGGAAGTCGACGCCGAGGTTGCGGCCCGGCGAGTTCCGCAGCAGCTCCTGGACCTCCTGGTCGGGCTCGGCCGGCCCCAGCCGGGGGTCGACGTCGATCGTCACGAGCCGCGGGACCGGCAGACCCAGCCCCCTGGCGAGCTCGCCCGCGACGACCTCGGCCACCAGCACCTTGCGGCCCTGGCCCGCCCCGTGGAACTTGACCACGTAGGTACCGAGGTCGTCGGCCTCCATCAGACCCGGCAGCGATCCGCCCTCACGCAACGGCGTGACGTAGCGGATCGCCCTGACCGCTCGCAGCACGACACCCCGTCCTCTCGCTCGCGACCATCCTTGCCGACGGTCCGAGCACCGAGGATCGGGGTGTGCGTGCGCCGCGGGGGGCGGGCGACGCCGATGGCTACCGTGCGGTGATCAGCGGGTGGAGAACAGGTGCGGCTCGGGCTCGGTCCAGGTCGGGACGTAGCGCGGGCCCGAGCCGTCGGCCGCATTCGCGCCCTCGCCGAACTCGCCGGCCGTCCAGGCCGGGGCGCCGTCGGCCGGGGCGGACTCCTGCGGCTCGGCCGCGGTGGACCGGCCGGCACCCGACGCCGGCGTGCCCATCGGCACGAAGCGCTCGGACAGCATCGGGAAGCCACGGACGTCGGTGACCGGCTCGGCCTGCGCGGACCGGGCCAGTTCCGCGGCGCGGGCGACCTGCTCGGGGCGCGGGCCGCCGGCCATCGCCGGAGCCGCGGGCCGGCCGCTGTCGGCGACGCTGACCACGACGGCGCGACGCTGGGCGCGCGTCTCGGCGGCCCGGGCCCGCCATCCGGCGATCACGTGCGACAGGCTCAACCGCCCGGGACCGAATGCCGCAATACCCAGCACCGTCGCGATGATCATGCCGACGAGCTCCCACCCGCCGTTGGTCACGAACACACCGTGCTTGGCGTGCACGAACACGATCGCGCCGCCCATGACGAACGTGAACCCGGCGGCCGCCGTGCGGACGAGCACGCCCAGCGCCAGCAGGATCGACCCCGTCAGCTCCACGACCAGGGTGAACGCCGTGGCCACGATGGCGAGCGGGATGCCGAACTTGGTGAACACGACCGTCGTGCTGGCGAACCCGGTCTGCACGAACGTCTGCCACACGTGCGCGAGCATCACGAACGAGACGATCAGGCGCGCGGCGAGGATCAGCGCGTCGCGCGACCAGTCGCGCATCCAGTCGGGGAGCGTGCGGGGCATTACAGCCTCCCTGGAGAACTTGTCGGGTCGGGGCGGTTCGGGGGTTTCGGTGCCGCCGGGGTCCCGCGGCGAGGACCGCCCGGGCCGTTCGATGTCCGATGAGGACGCCCCACCGACGCTAGACCGAATGCCACACGATGAAGCGCTGAACGGCCGATCGTGCGACGACCGTTCGGTCGTACGCGGTGAGCTGTCGCACATCGACCACTCATCCGTGTAACGCGCGACGACCGGAAAGGTCACGCTCCGGATTGCAACCTTCACGGACGGGTAGCCCGCGGCTTCCCGATCCGGGGACTTGCGTCCGGTCGGGGGTGGGGCTAGCACCACCCCCGATGGCGGGCCAGCACGGTCGTGTCGGCCGCGGGGATCCGGCAGAGTTCCTCCTGCCGGGCGGGAGGGCAGCACCTGGGGGGCTCGCCCGGCACGGGATCGACCATCACGTCGCCGCCGCTGGGGAGCGGGCGCGGACGGATGGTTCCGGGGCAGTCGGCGGGGGGCCGGCACACCCCGCACGGCCGGGCGGCTCTGGGGAGCGCCGCCCGGCCGCTTCGTCCGTCCAGCTCCGCCCCTGCGGTTCTCCCAGCTCCGCCCCTGCGGTTCTCCCAGCTCCGCCCCTGCGGTGCCCGCCGCGGTCCCGGCTCCGTCGGCCACGGGTCTCGACCCTCCCCCGCCGTTGCGTGGGTGGGCATGATGAGCCGGTGAGCGCATCGAGCCGTCCCGCCGACATCACGTCGACTCCCGAGTGGGCCGCACTGGCCGCCCACCAGCGCGAGGTCGAGCCACTCCACCTGCGCGAGCTCTTCGACTCCGACCCCGACCGGGTCGAGGCCTTCACCGCCACGGCGGCCGACCTCGTCCTCGACCACTCCAAGCACCGCATCACCCGCGACACGCTGCCGCTGCTGTTCGCGCTGGCCGAGCGGGCGGGGATCCCCGACCGGATCGCGGCCATGTTCCGCGGCGACCACATCAACACCAGCGAGGACCGTGCCGTCCTGCACACCGCGCTCCGGCAACCCCGCGACGCGTCGCTGACCGTCGACGGCCAGGACGTCGTCAGCGACGTGCACGAGGTCCTCGACCGGATGGGCACGTTCGCCGACTCGGTGCGGTCCGGGAAGTGGACCGGCCACACCGGCGAGCGCATCCGCGCCGTCGTCAACATCGGCATCGGCGGCTCGGACCTCGGCCCGGTCATGGCCTACGAGGCGCTGAAGGCCTGGTCCGACCGCGACCTCACCGTCCGGTTCGTGTCCAACATCGACCCGACCGACCTCGCCGAGACCGTCCGCGACCTCGACCCGGCGACGACGCTGTTCATCGTCTCCTCCAAGACCTTCACCACACTCGAGACGCTGACCAACGCGCGCAACGCCCGTGACTGGCTGCTCGCAGCACTGGGCGACGACTCCGCCGTCGCCAAGCACTTCGCCGCCGTGTCGACGAACGCCGAGAAGGTGCGGGAGTTCGGCATCGACGAGGCCAACATGTTCGGTTTCTGGGACTGGGTCGGCGGCCGCTACTCCGTCGACTCCGCGATCGGGCTCTCCCTCATGGTCGCCGTCGGGCCCGACCGGTTCGGCGAGTTCCTGGCCGGCATGCACGCCATGGACGAGCACTTCCGCACCGCGCCGGCCGCGGAGAACGTGCCGCTGATCGCCGGGTTGCTCAACATCTGGTACGCGAACTTCTTCGGCGTCCAGACACACGCCGTGCTGCCCTACAGCCAGTACCTGCACCGGCTGCCCGCCTACCTGCAGCAGCTGACGATGGAGAGCAACGGCAAGTCGGTGCAGCAGACCGGCGTCGCGGTCACGACGCCCACCGGCGAGATCTGGTGGGGCGAGCCGGGGACCAACGGCCAGCACGCGTTCTACCAGCTGCTGCACCAGGGCACCCGGCTCGTGCCCGCGGACTTCATCGGCTTCGCCCGGCCCGCGCACGACCTGCCCGGCGAGGGCGCGGCCGACATGCACGACCTGTTCTCCGCCAACCTGTTCGCCCAGACCGCGGCGCTCGCGTTCGGCAGGACCGCCGAAGAGATCGCGGCCGAGGGCACCCCCGCCGACGTGGTGCCGCACAAGGTCATGCCCGGCAACCGGCCGACCTCGACGATCCTCGCGCCCGAGCTCAGCCCGTCGGTGCTCGGCCAGCTCATCGCCTTCTACGAGCACGTGACGTTCGTCGAGGGCTCGATCTGGGGCATCGACTCGTTCGACCAGTGGGGCGTCGAGCTGGGCAAGGTCATGGCCAAGCAGCTGGTGCCGGTGCTCTCCGACGCCGCCCCGTCGTACGCCGGGCTCGACGCGTCGTCCACGGCGCTGGTCAAGCGGTACCGGGAGCTGCGCGGCCGCTCGTCGTAGCCGCCCGGACGCGGACCGGCGGACGTCGCGGCACACTGGCGACATGCCCTCCGGTCCGCGTGCGCGGCTCGCGGTGGCGGTCGGGCTCGTCGGGGTGCTCGGCCTGGCCGCCGGGTGGCTGCTGCACGCGGGCCTGACCGGGTCCGGGCCCGCCGCGGCCGACCCGACCGTGCTCGCCGACTTCCTCGACGTCCGCACGCCCGACCTCACGACCGCGGCCGTCGTCGTCACCACCGTCGGGAGCACCGCGGCGATGGCGGGGCTCGCCGCCGCCGCGTGCGTGCTGCTGTGGCTGCGCGGCCACCGTCGCGACGTGCTCTTCCTCGCCGCCGCGACGATCGGCGCGAGCGCGCTGTTCCGGCTGCTCAAGGCGCTCTTCGACCGGGCCCGCCCGCCCGCGGCGACGCGGCTGGTGACCGAGACCAACGAGTCGTTGCCCTCGGGCCACGCGACGATGTCGCTGGTCGTGGTCGGGGCGCTGGTCGTCGTCGGCTGGCACGCGTGGGGGGTGCGGACCCGCGTCGCCGTGCTCACCGGTGCCACGCTGTGGGTCCTCGCCGTCGGCGCGACGCGGCTCTACCTGGGCGTGCACTGGTTCAGCGACGTGCTGGCCGGCTGGCTCGTCGGCGCCACCTGGCTGACGGTGTGCGTGCTCGTGCGCCGGACCTGGCCCGCCCGTGCGACGAGCCGGGCCGGGCCCGCCGGCGGGGGCCCGGCCGGCCGGGCCCCCGCCCGCTCGGTCGGCGGCGGTCCCGCGGATCTCCTCCGGCGCGATGCCGTGGATCTGCGGGCCGACGCACCTGACGCCGACGGCGAACATCCCGACCGCGCCGGCGACGTCGACGATCGTGGCACGGGCCGGTGACGTCGAGGCGTCGATGACGCGGGTGGCGCGGGTGACGCCGAACGGGATGCGGTCGAGGGCTCCGGCGAGCGCCCGGCGGGTCGGCCCGCGTCACCCTCCCCGGCAGGCCGGGCTCACCTCGCCTGTTCCGCCGAGCACCACCAGGTGGAGCGGCCGCCGACCGTGCCGTGCACCATCGGGGCCCCGCAGCGTGGGCAGGCCCCGTCGGCACGGCGGTGCGCGATCACCCGGCCCGTGTGCACCCCGCCCTTCTCGATCGCGGACCGCAGCGCCCGCTCGAGGTTGCGATGCAGGCGGTTCACCTCGGTGCGGTCGAGCTCGTCCGCAGGCCGCGACGGCGCGATCCGCGCCTGCCAGAGCGTCTCGTCGGCAAGCAGGTTGCCGATGCCCGCGACGACCTTCTGGTCGAGCAGCCGTGCCTTGACCGGAGCGTGGCTGCGGCGCAGCCGCTCACGCAGTCCGGCGGCGGTGATCTCCTCGGCGTCCGGGCCGAGCGCGTCGATGTCGGGGTCCAGGCGCACCCGCCCGAGCCGACGCTTGTCGAACAGCCGCAGCTCGCCACCGTCGTCGAAGGTGACCGTGAAGCGGTTCCACTCGGGCCTGCCCTGCGAGCCGTCCGGCCGGGGATCGCCGCCGGCGCGCACGTCATCCGCGTCGGTGACGACGAGGCGCCCGCCCATGCCCAGGTGCAGCCCGAGGTGTGGCCCGTCGTCGCCGTGCTCGTCGCGGGTCTCGCACCACATTGCCTTGCCGCGCCGGTGCGCCGCCGTCAACGTGCCGCCGACCAGCACCGACGCGATCTCCCCCGGCGGGTGCGGGCGGCAGACCCACTCGTCGGTGTCGTCGACCGCGACGATGCGGCGGTCCAGGGCGTGTTCCAGGACCCGGCGGGCGGACTCGACCTCGGGGAGCTCCGGCACGTGATCAGTGTCGCGCCGCGGGTGCGGGACCGCGCGGCGGAGCCGTGGCTAGCGTGAGATCCCGTGATCGCCTCGACGCCCGCCGACGCGGGTCCCGTACTGCTCGCCCGCGACGTCGATCTCGTCCGCGGCACGGCGCGGCTGCTGGACTCGGTGTCGTTGCGCGTCGAGCGCGGTGAGCACTGGGCCCTGCTCGGCCCCAACGGCGCCGGCAAGTCGACCCTGCTGGGCATCCTCGGCGCGCAGACCCATCCCACCCGCGGCGAGGTGCACGTGCTGGGCCGCCGGCTGGGCCGGGTCGACGTCCGCGAGCTGCGCTCGTACCTCGGGCACGTCAACCCGCGCCACCCGCTGCAGTCCCCGCTCACGCTGCGCCAGGTCGTGCTGACCGGCCTGACCAACACGACCGAGCCCGTCCCCCGCTGGGCCCCGTCCGCGGCCCAGCAGGCGGAGGCCGACCGCCTGATCGCGCTGCTCGGCGTCGGCCACCGGGCCTCGGACCGCTGGCCGACCCTGTCGCAGGGTGAGCGCGGCCGTGCCCTGATCGCCCGCGCGCTCATGCCCGCGCCGCGCCTGCTCCTGCTCGACGAGCCCGCGACCGGCCTGGACCTCGCCGCCCGCGAGCAGCTCCTGACCGCTCTCGACGTGCTGCGCCACGAGCACCCCGCCCTCGCGACGGTGCTGGTCACCCACCACCTCGAGGAGCTCCCGCCCAGCACGACACACGCCTACCTGCTGCGCGACGGCCGCTGCCTCGCCGCGGGCCCGGCGTCCTCCGTACTGACGACGGACCTCGTCTCGGAGTGCTTCGGACACCCGGTACAGATCGTCCAGGAGGACGGCCGGTGGGCGGCGCGAGCCCGCCGGCTGGCACCCCTGTGACCGACCGCCGCCGGGCGGAACACGGGGTGGGGCGGCGGGAGTTGTTCCCGGCGTGACGACCCGGATGCGTGTGCGCGCCCCCGAGCTGCGCGGCCGCCGTTGGCTGGGTACCGGCGGCCGGGACCTGTCGCTGGCCGACCTGCGCGGCAAGATCGTCCTGCTCGACTTCTGGACCTTCTGCTGCGTCAACTGCCTCCACGTCCTCGACGAGCTGCGGCCGCTGGAGGAGCGCTGGTCCGACGTGCTCGTGACCGTCGGGGTGCACTCGCCGAAGTTCGTCCACGAGGGCGACCCCGATGCCGTCGAGGCCGCGGTCGAGCGCTACGGCGTCGGCCACCCGGTGCTCGACGACCCCACCCTGCAGACCTGGGACGCCTACGCCGCACGCGCCTGGCCGACGCTGGTGGTGATCGACCCGACGGGTTACGTCGTCGCACAGCTGTCGGGGGAGGGCCACGCGCACGGGCTCGACGTGCTGATCGGTGAGCTCGTCGCCGAGCACGAGGCCGCGGGCACGCTGCACCGCGGCGACGGCCCCTACATCGCGCCTGCGGAGCCGGAGACGGCGCTGCGCTTCCCCGGCAAGGTGATCGCGCTGCCCGGCGGCTCCTACCTCGTCTCGGACACCGCCCACCACCAGCTCGTCGAGCTCGACGAGGACCTGGTCACCGAGCGCCGCCGGATCGGCGACGGGCGGCGTGGCCTGCGCGACGGCGCCGACCCCGAGTTCTCCGAACCGCAGGGCCTCGTCGCGCTGCCGGCCGACGTGGCCGCGGACGTGGGGTACGACGTCGTCGTCGCGGACAGCGTCAACCATGCCCTGCGGGGGCTGCGACTGTCCTCCGGGGAGGTCCGCACGCTCGCCGGGACGGGCGCCCAGCTGCGCGAGCGGATCGCGGTCGGCGCGACCGCCGAGGAGCTCTCGACCCCGTGGGACGTCGCGTGGTGGGACGGCCGGGTCGTCGTCGCGATGGCGGGCTCGCACCAGCTGTGGTCGTTCGATCCGCGGACCGGGACCACGACCGTCCTCGCCGGCACGACGAACGAGGGTCTGCGCGACGGACCGCTCACCGACGCGTTCTTCGCCCAGCCGTCCGGCCTCGCCGTCGGCACCGACGCCACCCTGTGGGTCGCCGACTCCGAGACCTCGGCGGTGCGCTCGGTCGTCGCGTCCCCCGCGGCGGGCGCGGCGGTCACGACCGCCGTCGGGCTCGGGCTGTTCGACTTCGGGTTCCGCGACGGGTCCGCGCCCGACGAGGCGCTGCTGCAGCACCCGCTCGGCGTCGCCGTGCTGCCCGACGGCTCGGTCGCGATCGCCGACACCTACAACGGCGCGCTGCGCCGCTACGACCCCGCGACCCGCACCGTGTCGACGCTGGCCCGGGACCTCCGCGAGCCCTCCGACGTCCTGGTCGACGGCGACACGCTCGTCGTCGTCGAGTCGGCCGCGCACCGGCTCGTGCGGCTGCCCGTCCCGGCGGGCGCCCGGGTCGACGCCGGAGCACACCGCGTCCACCGGTCCCGCACGGATCTCGCCCCCGGCCCGCTGCGGCTCACGGTCGCCTTCACCCCGCCCACCGGCCAGCACCTCGACGACCGCTTCGGCGATCCGACCTCGCTGACCGTCGGCGCCTCCCCGCCGTCGCTGCTCGTGAGCGGTGCCGGCACCGCACCCGGCCTGGTGCGCTCGGTGGAGCTCGCCGCCGACGTCGCCGAAGGGATGCTGTCGGTCAGCGTCGCCGCCGCGGCGTGCGACGAGGGCGACGGCGTCTTCGCGGCCTGCCACCGCTACCAGCAGGACTGGGGGATCCCGGTCCGGCTCGTCGAGGGGGCGCCCGCGGAGCTCACGCTGGACCTGCGCGCGGTGTGACCCTCGCCCGCCGGGGCGCGCGTCAGAGACCGGACCAGAACCGGGTCAGCGCCGCCGCACCACGGGCCGGGTCCTGCGTCATCCACCAGTGCCCGAGGCCGTCGAGGGTCTCGACCTGCGCGCCCGCCCGCTCCGCCGCCCGCAGCCGCTGTTCCTCGGTGCCGGCGAACGTGTCCTCGGACGGCATGATCGCCAGGCCCGGGCGCTGTGCGGCGGCTGCCAGCCCCGCCCCGAGGTCGGCCATGACCGGCTGCGCGGCCGAGCGGTAGAGCCGCAGGATGCACTCGCCCATCGTGTCGTCGAACCCGGCGGCCACCCGGTCGGCCACCGCCGCGTCCATCCCGCGGGCCGCCAGGCGCCGCGCGCGCTCCGCGACCGGGCTGGCCGCCATCGTCTCGACCGCGCGCTCACCCTCCCCCGGCGTCTGCCAGCACTGCGCGAGCTCGTGCCATACGTACTCCGGGTCGAAGACGCCGACGACGTCGCTCGCCCAGCTGCGCACCAGGTCCGGGCGCGCCATGACGGCGTTGAGCACGTGGCCGCCACCCCAGTCGTGGCCGACCAGGTCGATCTCGGCGCCGCCCGCGGTCAGCTCCTCCAGCTCCCCGACCAGCCAGTCGCGGTACGCCTCGACCGTCGCCGGGAACCCGTCGGGGAGCGGCGCCCCGAACCCCGGTGGGGACAGCCTGACGACCGGCCGCTCGGCACCGAGGTGCGCGACCAGCGGGCCCCAGACGGCTGCGATCTCCGGGTTCCCGTGCACGAGTACTACGGTCATGGGGAAACCGTAGCCAGCGGGAACGACGATCCCGCGGTCGAGACGGTCACCCGACGGGGGCTTTGTCGGGGGTCGACGGGGCCGCTGTTAGCATGGATGACCGAGCGCACGGCGTGCTCGCTCGATCCGGGTCGCACGATCCGCGGTACGGGTCGCAACGCCGGCCCCCGTACACGTTCCAGGCAGGAAGACTCGAGGCAAACGCGTGGCCAACATCAAGTCCCAGATCAAGCGGGTCAAGACCAACGAGAAGCGCCGCCAGCGCAACAAGGCGGTCAAGTCGTCGGTGCGGACCGCCATCCGTCGGTTCCGTGAGGCGGCCGAGGCGGGCGAGACCGAGAAGGCCGTCGAGCTGCAGCGCGCCGCCGCCAAGGCCCTCGACAAGGCCGCCAGCAAGGGTGTGATCCACCGCAACCAGGCCGCCAACCGCAAGTCGGCGATCGCCCGGCGCGCCCACGCCCTCTCCTCCTCGGAGAGCTGAGCGGCTCCGGCGCCCACGCCGGACCCACACCTCGACGGCGCCGTCCGCACTGCGGACGGCGCCGTTGGTGTGTTCGCAGGACGCCCCCGCTCGCACTCCGGCCGCTGGCCGGGCCGAGTCGACCCGGCGAGGCCGTCAGGCGCCGTGGGTCGGGGCTGAGCGGGTCGGGGCTGAGCGGGTCGGGGCTGAGCGGGTCGGGGCTGAGCGGGTCGGGGCTGAGCGCCGGAGCTGGGGGCGGGCCGAGTCCGTGCGAGTCGTGGCCCTGCTGCGAGTCGAGGCCGCGCTCCTGGGCACGGGGAGAGCCTTGCGGTTGCGCGCGAGAACCCGAGCGCAACCTCACCGTCGTCCCTGGCCGATCGGCAGCTCAGGTTCGCGCGAGAACCCGAGCGCAACCCCACTGTCGCCCTCGGCCCGATCGCCAGCACTCAGGTTGCGCGCGACGGCCCGCACGCAACCCCACCGTCCTCCCCCAGGCCCGATCGCCAGCACTCACGTTGCACCGACTCGCCCGCACGTAACCCCACCGCCGCCCCCGGCCCGACGGCAGCACTCAGGTTGCGCCCGACCGTCCGCGCGGAACCTCGCCGTCCTTCCCGGCCCGATCAACAGCACTCAGGTTGCGCACGACGGCCCGCGGGCAACCTCGGCGTCGTCCCCGGCGCAGTGGACAGCGCAGCGGTCGCGCTCGGGGACGGGGCCACGCCTCGGGCGCACGCGGCATTCGTCGGGAGGCTCTGGGATCACGACCGGGCTCCGCACTGTAGCCGGCGGCAGTGCCCGGCGAGGTCCACGACGAGGGACGGGGCGACACCCGACCCGCGAGCAGGTGCGGGTCAGCGGATGTCGCGGGCGTCGATGATGCGACGCACTGCGCGCTCCAGGGCGAACTCCGGGTCGGCGGCCGCGCCCTTGACGTCGGCATTGGCCTCGGCGGCGGCCGCGAACGCGACGGTGAGCCCCTCCGGCCGCCACGACCGCACCTGCCCTTGCGCCTTGCGGATCTTCCACGGTGGCATCCCGAGGGTCCCGGCGAGCCGGTTGGGGTCGCCGCGTCCGGCCGCACCGACCTTCGCCAGGGTGCGGACGGCGTCGGCGAGAGCGTCGGCGACGAGCACCGGCGCGACGCCGAGCACCAGCGCCCACCGCAGCGCCTCCAGCGCGCCCTCGCGGTCGCCGGCCACGACCTTGTCCGCGACGGTGAACCCCGTCGCCTCGGCCCGGCCGCGGTGGTAGCGCCGGACGGCCTTCTCGTCGACGACCCCGCCGGTGTCCGCAACCAGCTGGCCGGCCGCCGATGCCAGCTCCCGCAGCTCCGAACCGACTGCCTCGAGCAGCACGTCGACCGCGTCGCCGGTGATCTTCCCGCCGAGCCGGCGGACCTCGGCCCTGACGAAGTCGGCCCGCTCGGCCGGGCGGGTCAGCCGCTCGCAGCGGGTGACGGCCGCTCCGGCCTTGCGCAGGTCGTCGGCGAAGGACTTGCCACGGGCACCACCCTGGTGCTGCAGGACCAGCACGATCCCGTCGGCGGGCTCGGCGGCGTAGCGAAGTACGGCGGCGACCATGTCCTTGCCCGCCTCCTGCGCCGCGGAGAGGACGACCACGCGCCCCTCGGCGAACAGCGACGGGCTGAGGTGCTCGGCCAGCTCCTGGGCGTCGACCTCGCTGGTGCGCAGCCGCCGGACCTCGGTCTCGGGGTCGGCCGCGCGCGCCCGGACGACGACCTCCTGCACGGCCCGCTCGGCGAGCAGCTCCTCCTCGCCGATGACGAGGTTGACGGGCTCGGGGCGGCCGTCCGAGGCGGCTGGGGTCACGTCCACCATCGTCGCCCACGACGGGCCGCAGCCGTGACCCGCCTCCCACATCACGGACCATGCCTTCGCGAGGACGACGCCGGTGTCGTACGGTAATGGGTGAACGTGACCGCGGTCTGCCGCGGGACAACCGAATATGGCTCATCCAGAGGGGCAGAGGGAACGGCCCGTTGAAGCCCCGGCAACCGGCGTCGCACGACCATCGCGCGTGACGATCACGGTGCCAATTCCGACCCGCACGTCGCGGGGAAGATGAGGAGATCTTCCGATGACCCTTACTGCCGCTGCGCAGACCACCTCCCTCGATCTGGGCCCCGCCCGAGCCCTGTCTTGTCGTGAGTGCGGCCACGAGACCCCGCTGGCCGCGGAGTTCGCCTGTCCCGAGTGTTTCGGGCCCCTCGAGGTGGCCTACGACTTCCCGGCGGTGACCAGGGAGTCGATCCAGGCCGGCCCGCAGTCGATCTGGCGCTATCGCGACCTGCTCCCCGTGCCGTCCGACGTGCAGTCGCACCCGAACACCGAGCCCGGGATGACCCGGCTGATCAAGGCCGACCGGCTGGCCGCCGCGCTGGGTGTGCGGTCGCTCTGGGTCAAGGACGACACCGGCAACCCGACGCACTCGTTCAAGGACCGCGTCGTCGCCGTCGCGCTCGCCGCCGCCCGCGAGCTGGGCTTCACCGTGCTGTGCTGCCCGTCGACCGGGAACCTGGCCAACGCCGTCGCCGCCGCGGCCGCCCGCGCGGGCTGGGACTCCGTCGTGCTGATCCCCTCGTCGCTGGAGAAGGCCAAGGTCCTCACCACCGCGGTCTACGGCGGCACGCTGCTGGCCGTCGACGGCAACTACGACGACGTCAACCGGCTCGCCACCGAGCTCGCCGCCGAGCACGAGGAATGGGCGTTCGTCAACGTCAACGTCCGTCCGTACTACGCGGAGGGCTCGAAGACGCTGGGCTACGAGGTCGCCGAGCAGCTCGGCTGGCGGCTGCCCGAGCAGATCGTCGTCCCGATCGCGTCGGGGTCGCAGCTGACCAAGGTCGACAAGGGGTTCGCCGAGTTCGGCAAGCTCGGCCTGGTGGATGCGACGCCGTACAAGGTGTTCGGCGCCCAGGCCACCGGCTGCTCGCCCGTCGCGAAGGCGTTCGAGGACGGGCACGACGTCGTCCAGCCCGTGCGGCCGGACACGATCGCCCGCTCGCTCGCGATCGGCAACCCCGCCGACGGCCCCTACGTCCTCGACGCGGTCCGCCGCACCGGTGGCGCGATCGGGCACGTGTCCGACGACGAGGTGCGCGACGGCATCCAGCTGCTCGCCCGGACCGAGGGCGTGTTCGCCGAGACCGCGGGCGGTGTCACCGTCGCGACCGCGAAGAAGCTCATCGAGGCCGGCAAGATCGACCCCGACGCCGAGACCGTCCTGCTCATCACCGGTGACGGCCTGAAGACCCTCGACGCCGTCGCCGACCGGGTCGGCCCGACCGCCACGGTCGCGTCGAGCAGCAAGGCCGTCAAGGAGGCCCTCGCCGGGCGCGGCTGATCCCGCCCGCACCGCCCGTCGAGATCGTCGGCGGCGGGCGGGCAACGGGTCGCCACGGGAGACGACGGCCGGGCGCTCCGGCTCGTCCCCCGCGACGACGGCCGTGTCGCCGTCGTGATCGGTGCGGCGGACGACGACGCCCGCGCCACTGAGCACGGCGAGCAGCGGTTCGTTGGGGTGGTGGTAGGTGTTGCCGGCCCCGACCGACACCAGCGCGACGCGCGGCGCGACGGCAGCGAGGAACTCCCGCGACGAGTAGCGCGAGCCGTGGTGCGGCACCTTGAGGACGTCGGCCTGCAGCGGCACGTGCGAGGCGAGCAGATCGGCCTGGGCCGCGAGCTCGACGTCGCCGGTGAGCAGCACCGATCCGGCACGGGTCTGTGCCCGCATCACCAGCGACCCGTCGTTGACGGCGGTACCGTCGTCGGGATCGACGTCGGGCGCCGGGTGCAGCGGTCCGAGCACGTCGATCACCAGCGAGGGCCAGCTCAGCCGCCTGCCGGGGTCGAGAGTGACGACGGTCGTCCCCGCCCGCGCAGCCTGCGCCTGAATCCTGCGCAGCGCTGCCAGAGGCTGCCGTGACGGTCCGACGGCGATGCCCCCGACCGTTCGCCCGCGCAGCGCGCCCGCCATCCCGCCGACGTGGTCGGCGTGCAGGTGGCTGACGATCACGAGATCGAGGACGCGCACCCCGAGGCGGGCGAGGCAGTCGTCGGTCGGGCCGTCGTCGGGACCCGCGTCGACGAGTACCGCGTGCCCCGGTGAGCCGGTCGCCAGCACGAGCGAGTCGCCCTGCCCGACGTCGCACACCACGACGGCCCAGCCGCCCGGCGGCCAGCCGACCGGGACGACCCTCGTCGGCACCAGGACGAGCAGCAGCCCGACGAGAACCGCGAGCAGCAGCGCGCGGACCCGCCGGGAGCGGGTGAGCACGCCGACCACGACGATCACCGCGACGAGCAGCAGCGCGCCCGGCCAGCCCGCCGGCCACGGCACGACACCTCCGGGGATCGCCGCGGCGTGGTCGGCGACGAGCACCAGCCAGCCCACCTCTGGGCTCGCGAGCCA
Source organism: Pseudonocardia sp. D17 (assembly GCF_036984265.1). Taxonomy (NCBI): domain Bacteria; kingdom Bacillati; phylum Actinomycetota; class Actinomycetes; order Pseudonocardiales; family Pseudonocardiaceae; genus Pseudonocardia; species Pseudonocardia sp. D17. Next base: position 76,514 of record NZ_BPRG01000234.1, read on the forward strand.
GGCACACACGACCGCCGGCCCGCTGCCGACGACCGAGACGAGCGCGGCGAGCACCCCGAGCACGGTCGCGGGTGCGACGACGGGCGCGGCCAGCAGGTTCGCCACGAGCGAGACGAGGCTGACCGTCCCGCTCAGCCCGGCGACCAGCGGCGCCGTCGCCAGCCCGGCCGCGGCCGGAACCACGATCGACTCGGCGACCCCCGGCGGGACGCCACGGGCCCGCAGCCGCCGGACCCAGCCGGGCGCGACGAGCACGAGCGCCGCGGTCGCCGCGGCCGACAGCGCGAACCCCGGATCGACCGCCAGCCGTGGCGAACCGAGCAGCAGGACCACGACGGTCCCGGCGAGTGCGGGCACGGCCGACCTGCGGCGGCCCAGCGCCAACGCCAGCAGGACGATCCCACCCATCACCGCCGCCCGCAGCACGCTCGGTGACGGCCGCGCGAGGACGACGAACCCGAGCAGCGCGAGTACCGCGCCCACCGCGCACGTCCTGGGCCCGGCACGCAGCAGCCGCAGGAGGAACAGCACCGCCCCCGCGACGACGGCGAGGTTCGCTCCGCTGACGGCGGTCAGGTGGGTGAGCCCCGCGGCGCGGAAGTCGTCGGCCACCTCGGGTGACTGGTCACGGGTGTCGCCCACCGCGAGGCCCGGCCAGAGCCCGGCGGACCGCTCGGGCAGCGTCCGGGACGCGGCGCGCAGACCGTCGCGCAGCCCGCCTGCGGCGGTCTGCCACCACGGCGCGGGGCCGACCTCGGCGGGCGACCCGCGGACGCGCAGCACGGCGATCGTCAGGTCGTGGCGGGCGGCCGGTGCGAGCAGCCCCTCGGCGCGGACCGACTGCCCGGGGAGCAGCACCTCCCAGCCCTCGGCCGGCGCCAGCAGCAGGACCCGGCCCCCGGAGGTCCACACCCCGGCGCCGGCCCGCGCCTGGTCGAGCGAAGCGGTGATCGTGACCTGCGCCGGACCGAACCCACCGCTCACCCGGACCGGGCGTGGATCGTCGGTCAGCGTGACGCGCATGGTGGCGGAGGCGCCGCGCGCGGCGGCGTCGGCGAGCGGATGCGTGGCGACGAGCGCCACGTTCGCGCCGACGACCCCCGCGGCGGCGACCGCGCACCCCAGTGCTGCGACGACGCCGGCGAACCAGCCGCGGTCGCGCCGGCACCGGACCACCCACGCGAGGCCGAGGAGGCCGAGCATCCCGGCGACACACGCCACCCACGGACCGCCGAGGAGGCCCGCGAGCACGACCGCCCATGCCGCCGACGCGGCCGGCACCAGTCGCAGGTCGGGACGGGGACGCTCCTGTTCGGGACTGTCAAGGTCCCCAGGGGCGCCGCAGGCGCCGTCGCGGGCCGGGCGCGTCATCCGACGACGACCAGTTCGCGGAGCCTGCCGAACTTCCGCTCGCCGATGCCGTCGATCTCGCGGAGCTGGTCGACCCGGCTGAAGCGGCCGTTGCGGGTACGCCAGTCGACGATGTGCTGCGCGGTCACCGGCCCGACGCCGGGCAGCTCGTCGAGCTGGGCCACGGTCGCGCTGTTGAGGTCGATCCGCGCGCCGGCGCCCGGAACACCGCCCGCGCCGCCGTCGGACCCGGCGGCAGCACCCCCGGACGCGAGTGCGTCGGCCGTGGCGGCGGGCGCACCGACGACGAGCTGCTCGCCGTCGGTGAGCCGACGGGCGAGGTTGAGCGCCGCGACATCGGTCCCGGGCAGGGTGCCCCCCGCGGCCTCGAGCGCGTCGGCCAGCCGGGCACCGGCAGCCACCCGGACGAGGCCGGGACGCGCGACCTTGCCGACGACGCTCACCACGATCGGACCGGCGTCCGGACCCTCGGTCGGCGCGGTCGTCGCCACGAGCGGGGACAGCCCCGCCGCCGGAGCCGCCGGGAGGGCCTCGGCCCGCGGCCGCTCTCCCCACACCCCGATCGCCGCGGCCAGCGCCGCGACCGCCGTGACCAGCGCGAGCGCGATCGCACCCGGTCTGCCGGGGTCGAGCCGGGCGCCGCGCAGGCCCTCGGGGACCCAGCGACGCACCGCAGACCCCCGGCGGCGCCGGAGCCGATCGGCCAGCGCGGCGACGGGACCGCGGCGTCCGATGCCCGCGTCCGGCACGAGCGGCAGCTCCACCGTGGCGGGCTCGGCCATCCACTCCGGACGGTCGGTCCAGAACGCATCAGGACCGCGGTCGTCGGCCGCCGCACGTGGGAGGGCACTCGGACCGCGACCGCGGAACGCCGCGGCCAGCCGCCCTCGCGAGTCCACCGCACCTGCCACGTCGGCGACGCTATGGCCGCGGTGGGACCGATGGGCCGCGCCGCAGGATCACTGTGGACAGCCGCCTGCCATGGGGACAACTCGCCGCGGGCGGTCGTTCACATCGGAGAGAAGTCGGTGGGGTGTGGAACGCTGGGCGGGGGCGCAGCCGCCGGCGCGGCACTCGGACGCGCGCGGCACACCGCCACACGAGCAACGCCCCGCGGCACACCGCCACACGAGCAACACCGCGCGGCACACCGCCAACCGAGCAGCGGCGCGCCGCCCCGCCTCCGCCCCGATAGGGCGGCGTGCGGATCGGCCCCGGACGCTCTGCCGAGAGAGATCAGCCCGCGCCCGCGTCCGTGTCCGTGTCCGTGTCCGAGCCCGCGTCCGACCGGCGGGGCACGACGACGATCCCCAGCAGCCCGGGCCCGGCGTGCGCCCCGATCACCGCCCCCACCTCCGAGACCAGCAGCCGGGCGGCGTCGGGCAGCCGCTCGCGCAGCGCGGCAGCCAGCTCCTCGGCGCGCGCGGCGGCACCGAGGTGGTGCACGGCGAGGTCGGCACCCTCGCCGGCGGCGGCGACGGCGAGATCGAGAAGTCGTTGCGCCGCACGGGCCGTCGTCCGGACCTTCTCCAGCGGCATGATGCGGCCCTCGGCCAGGTGCAGCAGCGGTTTCACCGCGAGGGCGGTCCCGAACAGCTTGGCCGCGGCCCCGATCCGGCCCCCGCGGCGGAGCCGGTCGAGGCTGTCGACGGAGAAGAAGACCCGGCAGCGCGCGGCGACGTCGGCCGCGGCCTGCTCGACCTCCGCTCCGCCCGCGCCGGCGTCGGCCGCGTCGCAGGCGGCGAGTACGGCGTACCCGAGCCCCATGGCGACGGCCCGGGAGTCGACGATGCGCACCCGGCCCGGCCCGACCTCCTCCGCGGCGAGGCGAGCCGCGTCCCAGGTCCCGGAGAGCTCACGGGACAGGTGCACGGAGACGACGCCCGTCGCACCGCTCTCGAGTGCATCCCGGTAGGTCGCGGCGAACGCGGCCGGGGTGGGTCGGGAGGTGTGGACGTCGAGGCTGCGGTCGGCCAGGGCGGCGACGAGCTCGTCCGGCGTGACGTCCTCGCCGTCGCGGCCCGTGCGGTCCCCGAGCCGCACCTCGAGCGGGACGATCCGGATGCCGCGCTCCGCAGCGACGCCGGCCGGCAGATAGGAGGTCGAGTCGGTCACGACGGCGACGGGCACGACGACGGACCCTAGCGCCTCGGCGCCGTCGGCGGTGCCATCCCCGGCTCGCGTCGCCGACCCGTCCTGTCGGCGACGACGGCGGCCACCGCGGCGCCGACGGTGGCGTGTGCCGACCAGCCCCAGTGCATGCCGTCGGGGTTGCCGTGGCCCGCGCGGACGTGGTCGCCGACCAGCGCGACGACGTCCACGACCGCGGCTCCGGAACCGGCCGCCCAGCGTCGGGTCGCGCGCTCGGCACGCTCCCGGCCGGGGTGCGCGCCGCCGTAGACGGCGGCCCGGTGCGGGGCGGGGGTCAGCACGGCGACGACGACCTCCGGGCGCAGCGCGGCCACGCCGGCGCGGCAGCGTTCGAGGTGCTCGACGGTCAGCCGCGGCGGCAGCGCGACGGGCCCACCGCCGGGCAGCCGCGCGAACGCCCGAGCGAGCCGGGGCTGGGCGCGCAGGTACCCGTCGCGGACGACGCGGCGCAGCGGAGCGGGCCGCAGCACCGGGATCAGCTCGCGGACCGCGGTGGGCAGCGGCGAGGGCAGCGCGTCCATCCCGCCGACCCCGAGGACCAGCGCCTCGACGCGTGGCAGCACGGCCCAGACCCGCGGGTCATGGGTGAGCGCGTGCCACGCGTGCCGGGCGGTCCACCCGGCCCCGGCGACGACCTCGGCGCGCAGGCCGAGCGCGGCGGCGGCCACGTTGGGCCACAGCCGGGGGTCGTCGGCGGGTTCGGCGCGTTCGGGGCCGTGGAAGGCGAGCGAGTCGGCGAGCACGAGCAGCACCGACCCGCTCCGGCTCATCGGTCGAGACCCACGTTGTAGCCGGTGAGCCGCCACATCGACTTGCCGGGTCTGCGGCCGAGCACGGCCCAGTGCGCGTTGCCCATGCCGCCCACGGCGGGCCATACGGTCTGCGGCAGGTCGAGCAGGCCGGACACCATCCCGGCGATGACCCCGCTGTGCGCGACGAGCAGCACGGTGACGTCGGCCTCCGCGTCGGCGTACTCCGCGTCGAGCTCCTCGACCAGCGGCACCGACCGCGCGACGACCTCGACGCGGGTCTCGCCGCCGGGCGGCCGCCAGGTCGGGTCGGAGCGCCAGGCGTCGATCGCGCCTGGCGTCGTCCGCTCGATGTCGACGATCGACATGCCGCCCCAGTCGCCGAGGTCCGTCTCGCGGAGCCGCACGTCGTACTCGACGGGCAGCCCGGTCACGGCCGCGACCTCGGCCGCCGTGCGGGCCGCGCGGCTGAGGTCGGAGCTGATCAGGCGGGCCGGCGCGAAGCGCGCCAGCTCGGGCGCCACCGCACGGGCCTGACCGAGGCCGCGGGCGGTGAGCGTCGAGTCGACGTGTCCCTGCATGCGGCCGTCGACGTTGTGGTCGGTCTGCCCGTGCCGCAGCAGGACGACCCTGCGCAGGCTCACCCGGCCGCGCCGGCGGCGGGGTCCTCGTCGGTGCCGTCCTCGTCGGGAGCGACCTCGACGCGGGCCTCCGGGAAGTCGAGCACCGGGCAGTCCTTCCACAACCGGTCGAGACCGTAGAAGCCCCGCTCCTCGGTGTGCTGGACGTGCACGACGATGTCGGTGAAGTCGAGCAGCACCCACCGGCCCTCACGGGTGCCCTCGCGCCGGGTCGGCTTGACGCCGTGCTCGCGCAGCTTCTCCTCGATGCCGTCGACGATCGCCGAGACCTGCCGCTCGTTCGGCGCCGACGCCAGCACGAAGCAGTCGGTGATGACGAGCTGCTCGGAGACGTCGAGCACGAGGATGTCCACGGCCTTCTTGTCCGCGGCCGCGGCCACGGCCACCCTGGCCATCTCGATCGCCTGATCGGTCGCCGTCACGGTTCCCCTTCCCGCACGCCCCGGGGATCGGGAGCGCGCGACGACGACGATTGTCCCAGGCCGGGTGCGACGCGCTCAGCTGGCCCGGTCGGCGTCGCCGCGGTAGAGCCTGCGCTTGGAGATGTACTGGACGACGCCGTCGGGCACGAGGTACCAGACGGGTCTGCCCGCGGCGACGCGTTCCCGGCAGTCGGTCGACGAGATCGCCATGGCCGGGACCTCGACCAGCGACACCGCCCCCTTGGGCAGGTGGGCTCCGTCGAGCTCGTACCCGGGCCGGGTGACGCCGATGAAGTGCGCGTTCTCGAACAGCTCGTCGAGCTTGCGCCACGACAGGATCTGTTCGAGAGCGTCGGCGCCGGTGATGAAGAAGAGCTGCGCGTCGAGCAGCGTCTTGCGCAGGTCGGCGAGGGTGTCGGCGGTGTAGGTCGGACCGCCGCGGTCGATGTCGACGCGGCTCACCGAGAACCGCGGGTTCGACGCCGTCGCGATGACCGTCATGAGGTAGCGGTCCTCCGCCGGGCTGACCTCGTCGCCGGCCTTCTGCCACGGCTGGCCCGTCGGCACGAAGACGACCTCGTCGAGGCCGAACCGGTCGGCGACCTCGCTGGCCGCGACGAGGTGACCGTGGTGGATCGGGTCGAACGTCCCGCCCATCACACCGACCCTGCGCTGCATCGCAGCAGCCTAGACGGCGGTGCGCCGGATCAACGCGGGTAGGCGTGCCGGAACTGCACGCTGATCCGGGGTGCCGCGGACCGGATCTTGGGGACGCTGTGCTGGCGGGTGCGCTGACACGTGCCGCCCATGACCAGCAGGTCGCCCGGGCCGGGCAGGAACGACACACTCGGGCCGCCGCCGGTCGGCCGCAGCCGGAACGGCCGCACGGCCCCCAGTGAGAGCAGCGCGACGACGGCCGTGTCGAGCTCGCGGGCCACCCGGTCGCCGTGCCAGGCGACGCTGTCGGCGCCGTCGCGGTAGAGGTTCGCCCCGACCTGGGTGAACTCGACGCCGTAGCGGGTGCTCAGCAGCCGCGCGAGCCGGCCGAGCGGAGCGGGCGCGTCGGCGAGGGTCCAGCGGTGGGTGAGCCGCGGCTCGGGCAGCACGCGCTCGTACATCCGGATGTCGCGCTGCGCCCACGGGGTGCGGGCCAGCAACGTCGCGAACAGTGCATCGGCGCCGCGCATCCATCCGGGGCCGTGGTCGACCCACGCCCCGTCGCCGAGATCGTGCCGGCGGACCGCGGCGAACCCGACGTCGACCTCCGGGGCCGGGGGGCCGGCGTCGTCGAGCAGCGAGGGCTGCCACGCGAGGTCGATCGCCATGCCCCGGAGCCTACACGAGAGTCGAACATCAGTTCGACCGTTCGAGCGCGGTGGCGAGGAACCGCAGCTCACGGTGCATGGCGACAGCGCCGTCGTCGACGTGCCGGGCGACGGAGTGCCGGTAGCTCACCGCGCTGGCCAGTAGCTGGGCGGCACTGTCGACGTCGGCGCCGCAGGCGGGCAGCGACGCCCTGATGACGTCCCGGATCTGCTCGACGAGCAGGTCGAAGCGGGTGTGCAGCGCGGCGAGGACGGCAGGATGGGTGTCGGCCTCCCGCCAGAGCAGGTGCGAGAGCACCGCCGAGGAGCCCAGCGACGCGTCGAGCGCGGCGACCAGCCGGTGCAGGCTCTCGACGACGTCGCCCGCGACGACGACCGCCGCCGGATCGACGCGCTCGTCGGGGAGCCGCTCGACGAGCGCCTCGAGCAGGTCGGGCTTGCGCGCGAAGTAGTAGTGCACGAGGCCCTTCGGGACACCGGCCCGGTCCGCGATCCGTGAGGTCGGGGTGGCGTCGAAGCCGTCCTCGGCGAAGAGGGTCTCGGCGGCGTCGAGGATGCGCTCGCGGGCCGGCCGCTCGTCGTCGCTCACCACGGCATTCTCCCCCCGCGCAGTCCCGCCGACGCGCCTTCCCCCGGGCGCGCGTCGGCCGCGACCATGACGGTCGCGGCCTGCGCGCTTCCGGAGTGGATCAGTGCTGGGCGGTGAGACCGCCCTGGTGGCTGTGCTGTGCGGCCGGGATCGCCGTCAGACCCACGACCACCGCGAGGACACCTGCGACCCACGACGTCCACGAGGCGCCGAGGAGGTCGCTGTACCCGAGGACCCACGGCGAGATGAACAGCAGCACGCCCAGTACCGCGTGGACGTACTCGCTCGCGACGGATCCCGGTGCGGCCAGCGACCACAACCCGCTCGCCGCGAGGAGCACCCCGAGGACGACGAGCGCCCACACGGCCGCGGCGTCGACGGTGAACACCAGCGGCGAGAGAGCCGCCAGCACGCCGATCACCACTGCTGCCCAATCCTGCCAGCGTTGCCATGACCTGGTGGCCATAGCGATCACCTTCTTTCCCGGAGACACTCCGACTTTCCTGGAGACACTCCGAGTCTGCGCTTTGACTGACCGGCCGGTCAACATTGGTTCCTGTCCTCTGGATCACCCGCAAGTCGGGAACAAGTCGGCCACAAGCGCGCGGTCGCACGCTGGGTCCCGTCAGCACCGAACCGCGAACCCACGAGGACCGGAGAGACCGATGACCGCCGCCACCGCGACCACCCCCGACCTGCTCGGACTGCGCCTGCTGCACCGCGCGATGCGCGCCGAGCTGCACCGCACCACGGCGCTGGCCGAGCGGCTCGCCGACGTCCGCACCGGGTGCTCGCCCCGGCGTGCCAGGGCCGTCGACAAGTGGGTCCGCGACCTCTGCGCCGAGATCCACCACCACCACACCGCGGAGGACCTCGACGCGTGGCCGGTCATCGCCGCCCGGGCGGGCGCGGCCGTCGACCTCACGGAGCTCTCCGACGACCACGCCGCCCTCGACCCGTTGCTCGACCGGGTGCGCGCGGCCGCGGCGGCACTCGCGACGGGCCGACCCGAGGAGCAGCCCGCGCTCGCGGCCGAGCTGGCCGCCGCCCTGAGCGTCGTCCGCGACGAGCTCGACGAGCACATCGACGCCGAGGAGCGCGACGTCTTCCCCGTGATCGAGCAGTACGTGCCGGCGGCGGAGTGGGCGGGTGTCGAGCGGGCGGTCCGCGCGCGCAAGGGCGGGCCCGGGATCGCGTTCCAGCTGCCCCGGATCGTCGCGGCGGCGACCCCCGCGGAGAGCGCGGCGATGCGCAAGGTCGCGGGCCCGGTCCTCATCGCCCTGTTGACGGTGGTCGGCCCGGCGCACCGCCGGCGGGTCCGGCTGGTCTTCGGCTGACCGGGACCGGTCAGCGGGCCGCGAGGGCGGCCTCGGCCCGCGCGGCCCAGTGGTGTGCGCCGAGCCCGCGTGCCAGGGCCGCCGCGGCGCGGAAATGCTCGTCGGCGGGCAGCCCGAGCAGCCGCGCGAGCCTGCCGAGACTCTCGTCGACGGGTCCCAGAGTGACGGTGCCGCTGGAGAGCCCGGCGAACGTCCCGGCCCAGGGCTGCAGCGCGTCGTAGCACTCGCCGGCCACCTCGCGGTCGCCGAGCGCGACGGCGGTCTCCGCCCGCATCGCCATCCCGAGCTGCCAGTAGTACGTCCGGCGCTGGGGCACGTCGGGCCGCCATACCTGGCGCGCCCGCCCGAGGTCGCCCGCCAGCACCAGGGCGAGCGCGTACGCCTCGGCGGCCTCGACGGGAGCCCGCTCGTGCACCATCCCCAGCACCGCGACGAGCTGGTCGTCGATCCGGCCGCGGGCGTGCGCGACGGCGAGCCCACCCAGGAGGGCGATCAGCCCGGCGTTGGTCACCCCACCCGCCTCGAGCCGCGCGCCGATCTCGGCGTAGCCGGCCGCGGCCGCGTCGAACTCCCCGGCGACGAGCGCGCGCAGCGCGGAGAAGATGGCCGACCACCCGAGGGTGAAGCCGAGCTGGCCGCCAGGAGCGGCGGCGACGGCGTCGTCGACGTGGCGTTGCGCCGCGTCGAGATCCCGTTCCGACGCCGCGTCCATGAACAGCAGGTGCAGACCCTGTGCGCGGTAGCCGGGCAGGCCCGCGCGGGTGGCCACCTCGACCAGCTCCGTGCCGACGCCCTTCATCTCGTGCCACAGGTCCGGCCCGAAGATCGCGTAGAAGCGCGCGTTGAGGGCGAGGCAGCGCAGTGCGGGGCCGGCGCCGGTGTCGGTGTCGGTGGCCGCACCCTCGGTCAGCGCGAGGGCCTGCGCCGTCAGCTCGCGGACCCGTTCCTCCTGCTCCCCCTCGATCTCGAACACCAGCGACGTCAGCAACCGGACCCGCACCGCGACCCGATCGGCCGGCACCCGCGCGAGCAGCCCGTCGAGCACCTCCACGAGCCGGGTGTCGACGGTGTTGTCCGCCCGCAGGGTCCAGGACACCGGAGCGTCGTAGCAGGTCACGACGCGGACGAGGACGTCGTCGGGGACCGCGGGCGCGGCCAGCGCGAGGTCGAGTGCCTCCGCGCGGCGCCGCACGGCGGGACCCGTCGCACCCGAGTGCGCCAGTGCCGAGACGTGCGCGCACAGGACGTCGAGGCGGGCCTCGCGATCCAGGCCGGCGGCGTCGGCGCGGTCGGCGACGGCCGCCCACAGCTCCGCGGCCTGCCGGTGCGCTCCCGCGGCCGCCGCGGCCCTGGCGGCGTCCGAGGCGAGGACGACCGCACGCGCCGGGTCGACGGCCGCACCCGCGGCGAGCGCGTGGTGGGCCAACGCGCTGCGGTCGCCGGGCCGCACCGTCGAGACGGCGGCGAGCGCGGCCGCGTGGGCGCGGGTCCGGCGCAGCCGGGGCATGTCCTCGTAGAGCGTGTCGCGCACCAGGACGTGGGCGAACCGGACGCGTCCCGCGTCGGGCTCGGTGAGCAGCCCGGACAGCACGCCCAGCTCCAGCGCGTCGAGCGCCTCGTCCTCCCCCGCCGCGCCGACGAGCGCGAGCAGGGTGTCGACGTCGACGTCGCGTCCCAGGATCGCGGCCTGCCGCAGCACCGTCCGGGCCTGCGCGGGCAGCCGCGCGAGCCTGCGCCGCAGGACGTCGCGCACCCCGGCAGGGACGGCCGTCGCGGCGGTTCCCCAGCCCTCGGCCGCGGCGAGCCGCGCGGTCTCCCGCACGAACAGCGGGTTGCCATCGGTGCGGTCGACGACCCGGGCGACCTGCTCGGCGGTCAGAGCCCCGGACCCGTTGCGCCGCAGCAGCTCGGCCACCGAGTCCGGGTCGAGCCCGGCCAGCTCGATCCGGTCGCCGATCGGCCCCGCCAGCGCGGCGAAGGTGGCGGTGAGGTCGTCGCCCGCCTCCGTGGGCCGTAGTGTCGCGACGACGAGAAGGCGCTGTCCCGCAAGGCCTCCCGCCACCGTGCGGAGCAGCTGGAGGGATTCGCCGTCGGCGCGGTGCAGGTCCTCGAGCACGACCAGCACCGGCGCCGTCGCGGTGCGCGAGGCGAGCAGGTCGGCGACCGCCGTCGCGAGCCAGAAGGTGCGGTCCGGGGTGACGGGGCCGGCGTCGAGCAGCGGGGCGAGGCGGTCGGCCAGCTCGGGCGCGGGCGGGTGCGCCGCGGTCAGCGACGTGACGATCTCCCGCCACGGCCAGCCCGGCGGGGCGCCCTCGGCCTCCGGGCAGCGCCCGACGACGGTCACCCAGCCGCCCGCGGCGAGCTCGGCGCGGAAGGCCTCGACGAGCGTCGTCTTCCCCACGCCCGCGTCCGCGGAGACGAGCACGACCTGCGGCCCGGGCGTGCCGGCCCGGGTCGCCGCGGCGCGCAGCCGGTCGAGCTCGGCGGCCCGGCCGAGCAGGGCCGTCCGGTCGACGACGGGCACCGGCGCGGGCGGCGGGGGCGCGGGCCGCATCGGCGCGGGTGCGGGGGCCGACCGCACGACCAGGTGGGGCGCCTGGGCCAGGACGTCGCGTTCCAGGTCCTGCAACGGCGGGCCGGGATCGACGCCCAGCTCGTCGGCCAGCCTCCGCCGGACCCGGGCCAGCACCGCCAGCGCGTCGGCCTGCCGGCCCGCCCGGTAGAGGGCGAGCGCGAGCAGCCGGACCGCCGGTTCGCGCAGCGGGTGGTCGTGCACGTGCCGGTCCAGGTCGGGGACGACGGCGGCGTCCTCACCGGTCGCCAGCCGGGCCTCGGCCAGCCGCTCCACGGCCTGCAGGCGCAGCTCCTCCAGCCGGGCCGCCTCCGGTGCGGCCCACGGCTCGTCGGCGAACTCGCCGTACGCGGGGCCCGCCCAGCACGCGAGCGCCGCCCGCAGCGTCCCCTGCGCCGCCTCGGGGGGCCGGCCCGCGGCGTCGTCGAGCAGGCGGGTGAACCGACGGGCGTCGAGCGCGTCGTCGTCGAGCCGCAGGGCGTAGCCGGGCGCAACGCTGACCAGGACCGTCGCCGGGGCCCGCGGCGGGCGGGCGGGTTCGAGAATCCGCCGCAGGTGCGAGATGTGGACCTGGAGGGCCGCGAGGGCCCGCGGCGGCGGTTCGCCCGACCAGATGTCCTCGACGAGCAGGTCGGCCGAGACGGGCGACCCGGCGGCGACGGCGAGCCGGGCCAGCACGGCCCGCTGCCGGCGGCCGCCCAGATCGGCGGCGCGGTCGTCGACGGCCGCGCGCAGCGGACCGAGGACGGACACCGTGACCACGACGTCACGATACGGATCTCCCGAACACGGACGGCCGCGGCGCCCGCAGGCTCGGCACCCGGATCAGCGGTCGAGCTGCGCGCGCACCTTCCGCGCCGGGGTGAAGACGAACAGGTCGAGCAGGTCCGGCGGATCGGCGACGCCGGGCCCGCCCGCCCGCACCCAGGTCACGACGTCCTCGGTGACGTCGGCGTCGAGCACGTCGCGCAGCCAGACGGGCCGGGCGCCCGCGGCGCGGCCGGCCGTCGACGGCGCGACCACGACCACGTTGGACTGCGCACAGGCGTCGAGGCAGTCGCTGACGCGCACCCGCCCGGCCGTGCCGATCCCGTCGGTGATGCGGGACAGCTGCGCGGCGTGGTCGACGCCGGGGTGCTTGCGGTCGGTCCCGCAGCAGCAGCCGCGGCAGACGGTCACGGTGCACGGCGCGGCAGCGGGGGTGCCGGCGCGGCGACCGGATCGGCGCAGGCTCACCGCGTACCGGCGGCGCGGTCGATCTCCACGCGGCGAGGGTACCCGGCGCTCAGGCATGCGAGTGCGCCCGGGCGGCGACGTGCGCGACCGCCCCGCTCCCCCACTGGTCGACGGCGGCGTCGCGCTCGGCGGCCTCTCCGGTCACGACCATCTCGTCGCCGAACCCGAACCGCATCGCCCCGCCGACCCGCAGGTCGACCTCCACCGTGGACGGGAACCACTGCGCGAGGTGCGCCGGTTCGGTCACGGCGCCCCAGACCTTCTCGACGGGGTGGGGGTAGCGGCGTTCGAGGCGCAGCGCCCAGCGGTCGGCGGCGGGGCCGAACTGATCCTCAGGCATCGGGGTCGTCCTCCATCGTGTCGAGGTGGCGGCCGAGCGTGTCGAGGCGGTCGGCCCACATCCAGCGGTAGGGCGCGAGCCAGTCGTCGATCGCGGCGAGCGGCTCGGGGCGCAGCTCGTACCGGCGGCGTTGCGCCTCGGCGCGGACCGTCACGACACCCGCCTCGCGCAGCACCCGCAGGTGCTTGGAGACGGTCGGCTGGCTGACGCCCAGTGCGTCGACCAGCTCGGTGACGGTCCGCGGGCGGGTGCGCAGCAGGTCGAGGACGCGACGGCGCGTGGGGTCGGCGACGACGGCGAACGGCTCGGACACGCCCCGAACATACCGCTTCCCGCATATACATAAAGCGGCATGTTCACTGGCTGCAGGGTCGACCGAGGCAGGCCTGCAGTGCCGCGAGCGCGAGGAGGCGCCGAGCCCCACCGGCAGCGGGCTGCCGGAGCCGCAGCCGGCGCGGCGCGGCAGCGTCACTCACGGGGGCTAGATCGGGAGGAGGGACTCCACGACGTCGGCGAGCTGGGCGGCGGTGCGGCACTCGTGCATCGGCACGACGTCGGCGTAGCGCAGGGCGGCCGAGTCGCCGGTGCCCCACTGCCGGCGCGGCTCCGGGTTGAGCCAGTGCGCGTGCCGGGCCTGGCCCGCGAGCCGGCGCAGCACCGTCAGGTTGGGGTCGCGGTAGTTGGTCCGGGCGTCGCCGAGGATCAGCAGCGAGCTGCGCGGGGTGAGCGCGTCGGACCAGTACTCGGCGAACGACCCGAACGAGCCGCCGTAGTCGCTGTGCCCGTCGAACGCGACGAGCGACGCCTCCCGCAGCACCCGGTTCATCACGCCCGAGAGCTCCGCACCGGGCTCGAAGAGGTGCGTCACCTCGTCGGCACGTTCGACGAACGCGAACACCCGCACCTTGCTGAACTGCTCGCGCAGTGCCTGGACCAGCAGCAGCGTGAAGTGGCTGAACCCCGCGACCGAGCCGGAGACGTCGCAGAGCACGACGAGGTCGGGCCGCCCCGGACGGCGGGTCCGGTAGGCGGGCCTGATCGGGACCCCGCCGGTGGACATCGACCGGCGCAGCGTCCGGCGCATGTCGAGCTCGCCGCGCTTGGCGTGCTTGCGGCGCACCGCGAGCCGGGCCGCGAGGCGCCGGGCCAGCGGGTGCACCGTGCGCCGCAGCTCGGCGAGCTGCCCCGCGTAGGCCGACAGGAACTCGACCTGCTCCGCCTGCTTGGGGACGGCCGTGCGCGCCACCTGCTCGCGGCCGCGGGTCTCGGCGGTGCGCCGCCGGACCTCGTCGGTGATCATGTCGCGGAACCGGGCGATGCGGTCGCGGATCTCGCGGCGCAGCACCTCGTCGGCGAACGAGCCGGGTTCGACGTCGGGGTCGCGCAGCGCGTCGAGGATGCGCGCGAGCAGCGTCTCCGGCGAGAGCATCCGCAGCGCCTGGTAGGCCGACCAGCTCGGCTGCGCCCCGGGCCGCCCGCCCTGCCCGGAGCTCCCGGTGCGGGCCAGCGCCTCGACGACGGCACGTGCCAGCTCGGCGAGCGCCGCGTCGTCGCCGTCGCGCAGCAGATCGGCGAGCACGTCGCGCAGGGCCTCGACGTCGACGGCGCCGTCCTCGTCGTCGCCGACGCGCGGGACGTCGACCTCGGCGGTGCCGGCGCCGATCGCCGCCGGGAAGTACAGGTCGAAGAGCGTGTCGAAGACCTTGCGCTGCCCGGAGCGGCGCAGCACCGCGGCGGCGAGCCCCTCGCGGAGCTGGTCGCGGTGCAGCAGGTCGACCGCGGTGAGCACCGTCGCGGCGTCGATCGTCTCCCCCGGCCCGACGGCGACCCCGTGGCTGCGCAGCGCCGCGACGAAGTCGACGAGGTGCCCGGGGAGCCCGTGCGGGGCGGCGACGACCATCAGTTCAACCGTAGCTCGGCGGCGGCCTTGACCTGGTCGGACTGGTGCTTGAGGACGACGCCGAGGGTCGCGCGGACGGCGTCGTCGTCGAGGGTGTCCATGCCCAGCGCGAGCAGCGTGCGGCCCCAGTCGATCGTCTCGGCGACCGACGGCGCCTTGCGCAGCTCCAGCCCGCGCAGCACCCGGACGGTGCGGACCAGCGCATCCGTGAGGGCCTCGGTGAGCTCCGGCACCCGGCTCGCGACGATCCGCCGCTCCAGATCGGCATCGGGGAAGTCCAGGTGCAGGAACAGGCAGCGGCGCTTGAGCGCCTCGGACAGCTCACGCGTGGAGTTGGACGTGAGCAGCGCGAACGGCTTGCGGGTCGCGGTGATCGTGCCCATCTCAGGGACCGTCACCTGGTAGTCCGACAGGACCTCCAGCAACAGCCCCTCGACCTCGACGTCGGCCTTGTCGATCTCGTCGACGAGCAGCACCGTCGGGTCGGGGCGGCGGATCGCGGTGAGCAGCGGCCGCGGCAGCAGGAACTCCTCGGAGAACACGTCGTCGCGGGTGCGGTCCCAGTCCTCGTTGCCCTGGCCCGCGGTGATGCGCAGCAGCTGCTTGGCGTGGTTCCACTCGTAGAGCGCGCGCGCCTCGTCGATGCCCTCGTAGCACTGCAGCCGGACGAGCTCCGCCTTGGTCGACTCGGCGACGGCCTTGGCCAGCTCCGTCTTCCCGACGCCGGCCGGGCCCTCGACCAGCAGCGGCTTGCCGAGGCGGTCGGCCAGGAACACGGTGGTGGCGACCGCGGTCGACGCGAGGTACCCGACAGCGGCCAGACGTTCGGTGACGTCGGCGACCGAGCCGAACGCCGGCGACTGGAGAGGGCTCACGTCAGGCATCCTGCCTTCCTGGACCCGGATTCGCCCAGGCCCGTCTCATTGGGTGCCGCGAGTCACAACCCGGGCGCCGTGGTGTCTCACCGGAGACCGGTGTGGAAACGTCGGTGGCGGCGGGCACCATGTCCGTATGGCTCCCCTCACCGCACCCGCCCTGCGCGACCGCGCCGAGGAGCTCCTCGCGGGTCTGGCCGGCCCCGGGGCGCGGCTCCGCGAGGACCAGTGGACGGCGATCCACGCGCTGGTCGCCGAACGCAGGCGCGCGCTCGTCGTGCAGCGCACGGGATGGGGCAAGTCGGCGGTCTACTTCGTGGCGACGGGTCTGCTGCGCGAGCAGGGCGCCGGCCCCACCGTGATCGTCTCCCCCCTGCTGGCCCTGATGCGCAACCAGATCGACGCCGCGGCGCGCGCCGGCATCCACGCGGCGACGGTCAACTCCGCCAACATCGACGACTGGGACGCCACGTACGCCGCGATCGACGCGGGTGAGGTCGACGTGCTGCTCGTCAGCCCCGAGCGGCTCAACAACCCCGACTTCCGCGACCGGGTGCTCCCCCGGCTCACCGCGAGCGCCGGGATGCTCGTCGTCGACGAGGCGCACTGCGTGTCGGACTGGGGGCACGACTTCCGGCCCGACTACCGGCGCCTGCGCAACCTGATCGCCGACCTGCCCGACGGCATCCCCGTGCTGGCCACCACCGCCACGGCGAACGACCGCGTCGTCGTCGACGTCACCGAACAGCTCGGGCTGTCCTCGGGCGAGCCCCTGGTGCTGCGCGGCACGCTCGACCGCGACAGCCTGCGCCTGTCGGTGGTGCAGCTGGCCACGCCCGCGCAGCGGATGGGTTGGCTCGCCTCCCGGCTCGACGAGCTGCCGGGCGCAGGCATCGTCTACACGCTGACGATCCAGGCGGCCGAGGAGGTCGCCGAGTTCCTGCGCGAGCGCGCGTACGCCGTCGCCTCCTACACCGGCAAGACCGACCCCGAGGCCCGGCTCGCCGCCGAGGCCGACCTCCTCGGCAACCGCGTCAAGGCGCTGGTGGCGACGTCCGCGCTCGGCATGGGGTTCGACAAGCCCGACCTGGGGTTCGTCGTCCACCTCGGCGCCCCGGCGTCGCCGGTGGCCTACTACCAGCAGATCGGCCGCGCCGGCCGCGCGCTCGACCACGCCGAGGTCGTCCTGCTGCCGGGCCGCGAGGACCGCGACATCTGGAACTACTTCGCCTCCCTCGCCTTCCCGCCCGAGCCGCTGGTCCGCCAGACCCTCGACGTGCTGTCCGGCTCACCGCTGTCGACGGCGTCGATCGAGACCCGCGTCGACCTCTCGCGTACCCGGCTGGAGATGCTGCTCAAGGTCCTCGACAGCGACGGCGCGGCCAAGCGGGTCAAGGGCGGCTGGGTCGCCACCGGTGAGCCCTGGTTCTACGACGCCGAGCGCCACCAGCGGATCGCCGCCGCCCGCAAGGTCGAGCAGCAGGCGATGCTCGACTACATCGCCACCGACCGCTGCCGCCTCGCGTTCCTGCGCGCGCAGCTCGACGACCCGGGCGCCGCGACCGATCCACCGTGCGGGCGCTGCGACGTCTGCACCGGGCAGGTGTTCTCGCCCGAGGTCGACGCCGCGGCCGCGGCCGCCGCCGCCGAGCGGATCGCCCGGCCCGGGGTGCCGCTCGCGCCGCGCAAGCAGTGGCCCAGCGGGATGAAGGAGATCGGCGTCGCGCTGTCCGGCCGGATCGCCGCGGGCGAGGTCGCCGACGAGGGACGGGTCATCGGACGGCTCTCCGACATCGGGTGGGGCACCCGGCTGCGGGAGCTGCTCGCCGACGAGGACCGGCCCGTCCCCGCCGACGTGCTCGACGCCGTCGTCGCCGTGCTCAAGGGGTGGGACTGGGCGCAGCGGCCGGTCGGGGTCGTCGGCATCGGGTCGCGCACGCGGCCGCACCAGCTCGCGCAGCTGGCCCGGCGGATCGCCGAGATCGGCCGGTTGCCGCTGCTGGGGACGCTCGCGCCGCGCGGGGAGCGGCCGCCCGCCCGGGACAACTCCGCGCAGCGGCTGGCCGCGGTCTCCGACGCGTTCGACACGGCGTCGCTGCCGTCGCTCGACGGGCTCGACGGCCCGGTCCTGCTGGTCGACGACCTCGTCGACAGCGGCTGGACGATGACGGTCGCCGCCCGGGCGGTACGCCTGGCGGGCGCCCCCTCGGTCCTGCCGTTCGCGCTGGCGCAGGCGGGCTGACCGCTCAGGCCACCGGACCGAGGTACTCGACGAGCAACGTCGCCGACCCGAGCTCCACGAGGCAGTCGCCCGCGGCCGGGGTGGCCGCGCAGCCCTGTGGGAACGCCGTGAGCTGCAGGTCCGCGGCGTGCGGGCGGCCGGCGGCCACCCAGGCGTCGACGAGAGCGCCCAGCCTGGCGACGGCGTCGCACCCCGGGTCGCCGTGGCAGCGCATCCGCGCAGGCCCACCGGCGTCGTCCTGCACGAGCGCGACGAACCCGCCCGTGCCGGGCAGCGCGATCGTCGCGCGCGCACCCGCGACCGCGACCAGGCCCGCGGCGGCGGGCGACTCCGCCGCGGTGCCGCGGGCGACTAGGCGCAGCGTCCTCGGCTCGCCGAGCGCGAGCCAGAGCCCCAGGCCGTCCCAGACGTCGGCCGCGGAGAGCCGCACGCCCAGCGGCTCCTCGGTCCCGGGCCGGTCCACGGCCGCGCGCAGCGCGTCGGGGTCGGGTACCGGGGTGCCGGGGTCGGCGGGTTCGGCCGACCAGCCGTCGGTCCCGAGTGCGGCGACCGGCTCGGCGCCCGCACCCGCCCCCCGCAGCCGGATGAACGCGCACGACCGCACCGAGGTGCTGCGCAACAGGCCGTCCGCGCCGAGGTCGAACGCCACCGACAGCTGGCTGCCCCTGACCCGCAGCGGCAGCAGCAGCCTGCCGTCC
This sequence comes from Pseudonocardia sp. D17, assembly GCF_036984265.1. Taxonomy (NCBI): domain Bacteria; kingdom Bacillati; phylum Actinomycetota; class Actinomycetes; order Pseudonocardiales; family Pseudonocardiaceae; genus Pseudonocardia; species Pseudonocardia sp. D17. The sequence continues at coordinate 94,962 of NZ_BPRG01000234.1, forward strand.
GGCGCGAGCTGGGCGATCCATTCGGGCCGCAGGTCGGCGCTGCCGACCGTGAGCACGACCCGGTCGTACGGGGCACCCGGCGGATGGCCGAGCGCGCCGTCGCCGGTGACCAGCACGACGTCGGGATACCCGGCCGCGACCAGGTGCCCGGCGGCGGCGACGACGATGTCCTCGTCGATGTCGACCGTCGTGACCGCGCCTGAGGCCCCGACGAGCCGGGCGATCAGCGCCGCGTTGTACCCGGTGCCGGCGCCGATCTCCAGCACCCGCTGGCCGGGGTGCAGGTCGAGCTGCTCGAGCATGATCGCGACCATCGACGGCTGCGACGCCGAGCTCAGTGCCACCCCGGCGACGACCTTGGTCACGACCGCGCTGTCCGCGTAGGCGGTCTCGACGGTGGCGTCCGGCAGGAACAGGTGCCGCGGGACCGCGCTCATCGCCCACGCGACGGTGTCGGACCGCACGCGTCCGTCGCGACGCAGCGCGTCGACCATCCGCGCTCGTGCCTCCTGCGCCGGGTCCGTCCGCGGCGGTGCCGCGGGCTGCGCGGGGTCCATCCGCGGGAGTGTGCCATCCCGCCGGGCGGCGAGCACCCCGGACGATCACCCGCACCACCCGGGCGCAACCTGGGCGCTGCGTGACGCCGCTCCGACGACACCCTGGTTGCGCGCGACCCTGCCGTCGCGCCCGCCCGCCGTGCCGTGGCGGGGCGCAGGTCAGGGGGCGGGGTCGGAGAGCGGGACGAGGTCGTCGGCGTGCACGACCTCGCGGCGCTGCTCGGGCGGCAGCTCCGACGTGCGCCGGCCGATGATCGCGGGCAGCTCGCCGGCGTCGTACCCGACGACGCCGCGCGCGACGACCGTCCCGCCCGGGCCGACGAGGTCGACGACGTCGCCGGAGACGAAGTCGCCGGAGATGCCGTGGATGCCCGCGGCGAGCAGCGAGCGCCGCCGTCCGATGACCGCGGCCACGGCGCCGGCGTCGAGGTCGAGACGGCCCTGCACGTCGGCGGCGTGCCGCAGCCAGAACCGGCGTGCCGACATCCGCCGCCCCGAGGGCCGGAACGCGGTGCCGACCTTGGGCCCGTCGGGCGCGACGTCGAGCGCAGCGCCGACCTCGTCGGCCGACGTCAGCAGCACCGGCACGCCCGCGGCCGACGCCATCGCCGCGGCGGTGATCTTCGTGGCCATCCCGCCGCGGCCGAGGGTGCCCTGGCCGGGCTTCGCGATCTCCACGGCCTGCAGGTCGGCGGGGTGCTCCACCTCGGCGACGAGCGACGACCCCGGCCGGCGGGGGTCGCCGTCGTAGAGGCCGTCGACGTCGGAGAGCAGGACGAGCCCGTCCGCGCCGACGATGTGCGCCACCAGCGCGGCGAGCCGGTCGTTGTCGCCCACGCGGATCTCGTCGGTGGCGACGGTGTCGTTCTCGTTGACGACCGGCAGCACGTCGAGGCCCAGCAGCCGTTCGAGGGTGCGCTGGGCGTTGCGGTAGTGCGAGCGCCGGATCATGTCGTCGGCGGTGAGCAGGACCTGCCCGATGTCGAGGTCGAACCGCGCGAACGACGCGGAGTACGCGTGGGCGAGCAGCAGCTGCCCGACGGCCGCCGCCGCCTGCTGGGTGGCCAGGTCGCGGGGGCGGCGGGTCAGCCGCAGCGGCGCCAGCCCGGCCGCGATCGCACCCGAGGACACGAGCACGACCTGCGACCCCGCGGCCCGCCGGGCCGCAAGGGCGTCGACGAGCCGGTCGAGACGCCCGGGGTCGATGCCGCCGTCGAGGCTGGTCAGCGACGACGACCCGACCTTCACGACGAGCCGGCGCGCCGCCGCGAGCTGGGCCCGGGGCCCGGGGACGCTGCGGGGTGTCATCGCCTGCCGGTCCCGGGCGTGTCGTCGAGCTCCTCCTCGGCGGGGTACCGGGAGTCCTCGTCCCACACGTCGCCGTCGGCGTCGTCGAGCCCCGGTTCGTCGCCCACCCCGCCGCCGGTCTCGTCGCCGTCGTCCGCGGCGAGCTCCTCGGCCAGCTCCTCGTCGGTGCGGTGCCGGCGGCGGTCGGCCCGGGCGGCCTTGCGCGCGGCCGCGCTGACCCGGCTGTTCTGCTCCAACCGCCGGTCGGTGCCACGGCCGGACATCATCGTCGCGACGCCGGCGGGGGTGCTGGGCTCCCAGTCGAAGGTGACGTCGCCGATCGTCACCGGGCACCCGGGAACGGCACCGGCGGCGGCCAGCGCCTCCTCGACGCCCAGTCGGGCGAGCCGGTCGGCCAGGTAGCCGACGGCCTCGTCGTTGGCGAAGTTCGTCTGCCGGATCCAGCGTTCGGGCCGCGGCCCGCGCACGACGAACCCGCCCTCGAGCTCCGGGTCGTCCTCGACGGTGAAGCCGGTGTCGTCGACGGCCTGCGGGCGCAGCACGACGCGCGTCGGCTCCGCCACCGGCAGCGCCGCCCGGTACGCGTCGACCTGCTCGGCCATCGCGAAGGTCAGCTCGCGCAGCCCGGCGCGGCTCGCGGTGGAGATCGGGAAGATCGGCCAGCCGAACTCGGCACGCAGGTCCTCGGTGACGATGTCGACGAGGTCGGCCGCGTCCGGGACGTCGATCTTGTTGAGCGCGACGATCCGCGGCCGGGACGCGAGGTCGCCGCCGAGCGCCGGGGTGTAGCGCGCGAGCTCCTGCTCCAGCGCCCGGACGTCGGCGACGGGGTCACGGCCGGGCTCGAACGTCGCGCAGTCGACGACGTGCACCAGCACCGAGCAGCGCTCGATGTGGCGCAGGAAGTCGAGCCCCAGGCCGCGACCCTCGGACGCGCCGGGGATGAGGCCCGGGACGTCGGCGACGGTGAACACCGACTCCCCCGCGCTGACGACGCCCAGCTGCGGGACGAGCGTGGTGAACGGATAGTCTGCGATCTTGGGACGGGCCTGTGACAGGGCCGCGACCAGCGACGACTTGCCCGCCGACGGGAACCCGACCAGCCCGACGTCGGCCATCGAGCGCAGCTCGAGCACGAGGTCGCGGGCCTCGCCCTCCTCTCCCAGCAGGGCGAACCCCGGGGCCTTGCGCGCGGCCGAGGCCAGCGCCGCGTTGCCCAGCCCGCCGCGGCCGCCCTGCGCCGCGACGAAGCGGGTGCCCGCGCCGACGAGATCGGCGATGATCTCGCCCTGCTCGTCGAAGACGACCGTGCCGTCGGGGACGGCGAGCTCCAGGTCCTCGGCGTTCGCGCCGGCCCGGAAGCTGCCCTGCCCCTCCTTGCCGTTGCGCGCCTTGGCGTGCGGCCGGTGGTGGAAGTCGAGCAGCGTGTGCACGCCGGGGTCGACGACGAGCACGATCGATCCGCCGCGACCCCCGTTGCCTCCGTCGGGACCGCCGAGCGGTTTGAACTTCTCCCGGTGGACCGACGCGCAGCCGTTGCCACCCGCTCCCGCGATGGCGTGCAGCACGACCCGGTCGACGAACCGAGACATCAGGCTTCTCCTATACACACGAGAACGGCGGGCCACCCGTCAGGGGCGGCCCGCCGTTCTCGAAACGCTTGGGGTGGTGCAGGCCTCAGACCTGGACCGGAACCACGTTGACGGTCTTGCGACCACGCTTGGTGCCGAACTCCACCGCGCCCTCGACGAGCGCGAACAGCGTGTCGTCGCCGCCACGGCCGACCCCGACGCCGGGGTGGAACTTGGTGCCGCGCTGACGGACGAGGATCTCGCCCGCGTTGACGACCTGACCGCCGAACCGCTTCACGCCGAGCCGCTGGGCGTTCGAGTCACGCCCGTTGCGCGAGCTGGACGCACCCTTCTTGTGAGCCATGCCCAGGTCTCCTTACTTGCTGATCGCGGTGACCTGGACCCTGGTCAGCGGCTGACGGTGGCCCTGACGCTTGTGGTACCCGGTCTTGTTCTTGAACTTGTGGATGCGGATCTTCGGGCCCTTGGTGTGCTCGACGACCGTGGCGGTCACCGAGGCCTTGGCCAGCGCGTCCGCATCGGTGGTGAGCTGGTCGCCGTCGACGAGCAGCACGGCGGGCAGGCTGATCTCGGCACCGGGATCACCGTCGATCTTCTCGACGGTCACCACGTCGTCCACGGCCACCTTGTACTGCTTGCCGCCGGTCTTGACGATCGCGTACATCGTTGACGCACGACTCCTGAATATCGGGGGACACGAGGCGCGCACTCGACGCGCCGCCACATCCCGTCGACTGGCGCGGGCGCGGCTCCGATGTCCCAGGGTACGGAACGGATTTCTCCAGGGTCAAACCGGGTCCCCGGTCTACTCCTCGGCACCGGCGGGCGGGCCCGCCGGACGTGACGCGGTACGCCGCTGCCTGCGCGGACGTGCCTCCGTGACGGGTTCGGGCTGGGGCGGGACGGTCGCCGCGGCGACCGCGGGAACCGCCTCCGGCGCCGCCGTCTCGGCCGCCGGGACGGGCGCGGTGATGACCGCGGCCGTGGCCCCGCTGGGCGAGCCCGCGGTGCGGGTGACGCGGCCCCGGCGCCGCCGGGGACGACCCGCGTCACCGTCGTCGCCGATCGCGTCCTCGGGCCCGCTCCCCTCGGGAACGCTCCCGTCGGGCACGCCAGGATCGGGGACGCCGGCCGTGGGCACGCTGCCGTTGAGCGGGCCGCCGTTGAGCGGACCACCCGGGACCGCCGCCGCGGCGGCCTCGTGCGCCTCGTGGCCGTTGCGTGCCGAGGTGTCGGCGACCGCGGCAGCCGGGACACCGTTGCGCACGGGTTCGGGGGTGCCGTTGCGCTCGCCGCTCCCGGAGACCGTGGCAGGGGTGTCGTCGGTCGTGGCCGGGGCCGACTCCGAGACCGCCGCCTCGGCGGCGCCCGCACCGGCGAGCGCGGGGTCCACGGACGGGGCGTCGGACCGGGGCTCCGGCGGCGCGGCGGCGCGCCGGGCGCGGGTCCGTCGCGTCCGGGTCCGGCCCGGGGACGCCTCGGCTTCGGCGGACGCAGCGGGCTCCGCCGCAGCGCCAGGCTCGGCAGCGCCAGGCTCGGCCGCGGCGGACTCGACAGCGGCGGACTCGGCCGCGGCGGACTCGGCAGCGGCAGGCTCGGCAGCGGCAGGCTCGGCAGCGGCAGGCTCGGCGCCCGGATCCGCGGACGCTGCGGGAGCGGCCGGGACCGGTGCGCCGTCGGGGTCGTCGGACCCGGCGAGCCGCAGCACGGGCGGCTCGGCCTTCTCCTTCTCCTTGCCCGGCTGGTCGGCCGCCATCTGCGCGGCGACGACCGCGATCCCGGCGTCGGGCGGCAGCTGCGGCTTGTCGTCGTGCTCGGTGTGGCGGCCGTTGTCGTCGCGGCGGTTGCGGTTGCGGCCGCGCTTGCCGTCGCGCTCGTGCTGGCGGTCGCCACCCTGCTTGTGCTCGCCCTTGGCCTCGACGCCCTCGGTCGAGACGATGACGCCGCGCCCGCGGCAGTGCTCGCACTGCGTCGAGAAGTGCTCCAGCAGGCCGCCGCCGACACGCTTGCGCGTCATCTGCACCAGGCCCAGCGAGGTCACCTCGGCGACCTGGTGGCGGGTGCGGTCGCGGGCCAGGCACTCGGTGAGCCGGCGCAGCACGAGATCGCGGTTGGCCTCGAGCACCATGTCGATGAAGTCGATGACGATGATGCCGCCGATGTCGCGCAGCCGCAGCTGGCGGACGATCTCCTCGGCCGCCTCCAGGTTGTTGCGGGTGACGGTCTCCTCGAGGTTGCCGCCGGACCCGGTGAACTTCCCGGTGTTCACGTCGATGACGGTCATCGCCTCGGTGCGGTCGATGACCAGCGTGCCGCCCGAGGGCAGCCAGACCTTGCGGTCGAGCGCCTTGAGCAGCTGCTCGTCGATGCGGTACTCGGTGAAGACGTCGGTCGGTCCGACGTGGCGGTGCAGCCGGTCGGACAGCTCCGGCGCGACGTGGCCGATGTAGTTGGAGACGGTGTCCCAGGCGTCGTCACCGGAGACGACGAGCCGGGAGAAGTCCTCGTTGAACTGGTCGCGCACGACCTTGACGAGCAGGTCGGGCTCCTCGTAGAGCAGCGCGGGCGCCTTGACCTTGTTCGGGCCCGTGGCGTCGGCCTTGCTCCGCACGACCTCCCACTGCGCCTGCAGCCGCCGCACGTCGCGCTCGAGCGCCTCCTGCGTGACACCCTCGGACGCCGTCCGGATGATCACACCCGCCTCGGCCGGGACGATCTCCTTGAGCATGTCCTTGAGCCGCTTGCGCTCGGTGTCGGGCAGCTTGCGGCTGATCCCCGCCGTCCCGCCGGAGGGCACGTAGACCAGGAACCGGCCGGCGAGGCTGATCTGCGTCGTCAGCCGGGCGCCCTTGTGCCCGATCGGGTCCTTCGTGACCTGGACGAGCACGCTGTCGCCGGTCGAGAGGGCCTGCTCGATGCGGCGGGCCTTGCCGTTGAGGCCCGCGGCGTCCCAGTCGACCTCGCCGGCGTAGAGCACCGCGTTGCGGCCACGACCGATGTCGACGAACGCCGCCTCCATGCTGGGCAGCACGTTCTGCACGCGGCCGAGGTGGATGTTGCCGACCATGGACGACGCCGCGGAGCCCGAACTCGCCGGGCCGTCCGCGACGAAGTGCTCGACGAGCACGCCGTCCTCGAGGACCGCGATCTCGACGCGGTCGCCGTGCTCGCGCACGACCATCGAGCGGTCGACGGCCTCGCGGCGGGCGAGGAACTCCGCCTCGGTGAGGATCGGGACCCGGCGACGACCGGCGTCCCGCCCGTCGCGGCGGCGCTGGCGCTTGGCCTCGAGCCGGGTGGAGCCGCGGACGCTCTGGACGCCGTCGGAGGCGTCGTCGTCGCCGCTGCGCTCGCGGGGCGTACGGACCCGGGTGACGGTGCCGGGCGGGTCCTCGGAGGAGTCCGTGTCGTCGGAGCCACCGCGGCGGCGGCGCCTGCGGCGACGGCGCCGCGACGAGCCGGACTCGTCGGACTCGGAGTCGTCGCCGTCGTCGGAGCCCTCGGCGTCGTCGTCGGTCGCCGCGTCCTCGTCGGCGCCGGCGGCCCGGCCGGAGTCCGCGCCGTCGTCGGACGCGGAGTCGGACGTGGAGTCGCCCTCGGTGTCGTCCTGGTCGTCGGCGTCGTCCGCGCCGTCGGCGCCTCGGCCTCGGCCGCGGCCACGACGGCCGCGCCGGCGGCGACGACGGGCACCGGCCTCGTCGGAGTCGTCACCGGCGTCGTCGTCCGCGACCGCCGCGTCGTCGGCGGTGGTGTCGGTTTCGGCCTCGTCGATGTCGGCCCGGACATCGGCACCGCCGTCGGCACCGCCATCGGCACCGCCGTCGGCACCGGCGTCGGGGCCGGTGGCCGGGGCCTTGTCGACGACCTTGAACGGGTCGGCCGCCTCGGGGGCGGCCGCCGCGGCCCGGGTCCGCCGGCTGGGCCGGCGCTCGGGCGCGGGAGGCTGGAAGACGGGCGCGGCGAACAGCGGGGCACGCCCGGCGTCAGCGGCCGTCCCGGTCCCGGTCTCGGCGCCGTCGCCGTCGGTGTCCGCCGGGGCCTCGGCGACGGCCGGCTCACCGGAGACCGCCGGGGACCCGGCGACCCCGGGAGCGTCGGCCGAGGCGGGCGCGGGGACCGCCTCCGGAGTCGCGGCGTCGGTGTAGGCCTCGTCGGCGACGGCCGTCTCGTCGGCGACGTCGGGGTCGGGGAGCAGGGCGGTGACGACCCGCTCGGCGAGCGCCCGGTCGACGCTCGACTGCGCGCTGCGGATCTCCACGCCCAGGTCGGCCAGGGTGGCCAGGACCTCCTTGCTGGTGCGCCCGATCAGCTTGGCGAGCGCGTGCACGCGCAGCTTCTCGGGCAGATCGGCCAGCGCGGACGGCCCGCCGGTGGTCCCGGCGGGCGCATCGGTGTTCGACATTCAGCTCCTTCGCCCCCGGGCGCCTCCTGGTGAAGGGGGCGGCCGCGCAGGGGCCTTACGTCACTCGTTCTCTCCCCGCGCGGTGCGCAGGAAGCAATCCTCAGCTGCGGTGCATCTCGACGGCGGCCGGGCGCCGGCGGGGGCGCCGGCGTCGCGCCGAGCCGCTCGGTTCCGGGCGGTCACCCGGCAGAGCCGAGCGGATCGGCGAGGTGTCCCGAGTCGTCGAGCAGTCCCTGCGCCAACCGGGTCGCCCTCGCGGGGACCGGCGGCGTGAGGCCTGCGACAACGTCGAGTGCACCCAACACATCGTCGGGTCGGACGGCGGGTGTCGTCTGCCGCACGACCGCGGTCAGTATCGCACAGCCCGCAACCGCTGCGGGGCCCGTCACGGCCACCGGGCCGTTGCTCGCGGTCGTGGTCGTCGCGCTCACCAGGGCTTTTCTGACATCGATCTGTTTGCGACCCGACGGTGTGACGCGCTCGACCACGACGGACTCCTCGGCGAGCAGGGCGTCGACCGCGGCCCGCACGTCCGCCTCCGGCAGCCCGGGCAGCTCGATGGCCCAGCGGACACCGTCGATCCGGTCGGCCAGCGCGGGCGGCTCGGCGACTGCGGCCGCCAGCACGTCCAGGCCCGACGGCAGCGCCGCGTCCAGCGCGTCGACCAGCTCGACGGGGTCGACCGGCCGGGTCAGCCCGATCTCGACGTACTCGGCCTCGCTGGCCGCACCGGTGGGCGCGGCGCCGATCCAGGACAGCCGCGGGTGCGGGCTGAACCCGTGCGAGTGCGCGACCGGCACCCCTGCCCGCCGCACCGCGCGCTCAAACGCGCGCGCGATGTCGCGGTGCGACAGGAACCGGAGGCGGCCCCGCTTGGCGAAGCGCACGCGGATCCGCTGCACCGTCGGAGGTGCCGGGTTCGCCGCCTCACCGGGCCGCACGCGCGCCATGGGAAAAGGGTACGGACCACCGCCGGGTCAGCCGGGATCCGGGGCCGCGTGCGGGTCCAGGACCAGCAGCGTGTCACCGGCCGGGGTGAAACCGGCCCGGCGGTAGAACGCCGCGCTGCCCGCCGTCGGGGCGAGCATCAGCCGCCGGTAGCGCCGCTCCCCGGCATGCTCGACGACCGCCTGCAGCAACGCCCGGGGAACGCCGCGGTCGGCGAAGTTGGCCAGGACGAACGCGTTGCCCACATGGCCGACGCGGCCGCCGCGCGAGCCGGGCCGCGGCATCGCGACGATCTCGACGACGTTGATGGAACCGATCGCCGTCCAGCCCGCGCGGTCGGACCCCACCTCGGCCAGCCAGAACGTGCGCCGCGGCTGCTCGGTGCGCCACCACTGGGCGAAGGCAGCCTCGAAGCCGGGGTCGGCGACGGGTGCGCCTGCCCGTTCCTCCAGCCAGGCGCGGCGCAGCCCGGCGAGTGCCTCGACGTCGCGCTCGTCGGCGACGCGGACGACGAACTCCGGGCGTGCCGCCGACCCCGGTCCCTGGGAGCCGGGCACGGGGACGCCGGACGCGGGCTCAGGCACTCCCGAACCGGTTCCCGCCGACGGGGTCGGCGACCGTCAGCGGCAGCAGCTGCGTCCCGCTCGGGCCGACCTGGATGTCCTGGCCCGTCGACGGGCAGACACCGCAGTCGAAGCACGGCGTCCAGCGGCAGTCGTCCTGCTCGCCGCCGGCGAGCGCCTCCTGCCAGTCGTCCCACAGCCAGTCCCGGTCGAGCCCGGAGTCGAGGTGGTCCCACGGGAGGATCTCGTCGCGTCCGCGCTCACGGGTGGTGAACCAGTCGAGCGACACCCCGAGCGGGCCGAGCTCGGCCTCCGCCGCGGCGGTCCAGCGCTCGAAGGAGAAGTGCTCGCTCCAGCCGTCGAACCGGCCGCCCTCGCGCCACACCCGCTCGATGACCCGGCCGACCCGGCGGTCGCCGCGGGCGAGCAGCCCTTCGATCAGCGACGGCTTGCCGTCGTGGTAGCGCATGCCGACGTTGCGGCCCAGCCGCCGGTCGGCGTTCACGGCCTCGCGGAGCTTGCGCAGCCGCTCGTCGACGACGTCCGGGTGGGCCTGCGCCGCCCACTGGAACGGCGTGTGCGGCTTGGGGACGAACCCTCCGATGGAGATGGTGCAGCGCACGTCGTTGCGCCCGGAGGCCTCCCGCCCCGCCCTGATGACGCGGTGCGCCATCCCGGCGATCTCCAGGACGTCGGCGTCCTCCTCGGTGGGCAGCCCGCACATGAAGTAGAGCTTCACCTGGCGCCAGCCCTGCGCGAAGGCCTCCGAGACGGTCCGGATGAGGTCGTCCTCGGACACCATCTTGTTGATGACGCGCCGGATCCGCTCCGACCCGCCCTCGGGGGCGAACGTCAGCCCGGACCGGCGGCCGTTGCGCGAGATCTCGTTGGCCAGGTCGATGTTGAACGCGTCGACCCGGGTGGACGGCAGCGACAGCGACGTGTTGGCGCCCTCGTAGCGGTCGGCCAGCCCCTTGGTGATCTCGGCGATCTCGGAGTGGTCGGCACTCGACAGCGACAGCAGCCCGACCTCGTCGAACCCGCTGGCGCGGACGGCGGCGTCGACCATCTCGCCGATGCCCTGCAGCGACCGTTCGCGGACCGGGCGGGTGATCATCCCGGCCTGGCAGAACCGGCAGCCGCGGGTGCAGCCCCGGAAGATCTCGACGCTCGCGCGCTCGTGCACCGTCTCGGCCAGCGGCACCAGCGGCGCCCTGGGGTAGGGCCAGTCGTCGAGGTCGCGGGTGGTGCGCTTCTGGACGCTGCGCGGGGCGCGCTCGACGGGCGTCACCGCGGCGATGGCACCGTCGTCGCCGTAGGAGACGGTGTAGCGGGACGGGACGTAGCAGCCGTCGGTCGCGGCGAGCCGGTCGAGCAGGCCTTCCCGCCCGCCCGGACGGCCGTCGGCCTTCCAGTCGCGGACGACGCCGGTGATGTCGCCGACGACCTCCTCGCCGTCCCCGAGCGCGGCCGCGTCGATGAAGTCGGCGATCGGCTCGGGGTTGAACGCGGCGTGCCCGCCCATCAGGACGATCGGGTGGGTCTCGTCGCGGTCGGCCGCGTGCAAGGGGATCCCGGCGAGGTCGAGCGTCGTCAGCATGTTGGTGTAGCCCAGCTCGGTGGCGAAGCTGACGCCGAGGACGTCGAAGTCGCCGACCGGGCGGTGCCCGTCGACGGTGAACGCCGGGACGCCCCGTTCACGCATCAGCGCCTCGAGGTCGGGCCAGACGGCGTAGCAGCGCTCGGCGAGGGCGTCGGGCCGCTCGTTGAGCACCTCGTAGAGGATCATGACGCCCTGGTTGGGCAGTCCGACCTCGTACGCGTCGGGATACATCAGCGCCCAGCGGACCGGCGTCGCGTCCCACTCGTCCTCGTCGGCCACCTGGGCGTTGAGCTCGCCGCCGACGTACTGCACCGGCTTGGAGACACGGGGCAACAACGGTTCGAGGTCGGGGAACACGGAGGTCACGCAGCGTCAGGGTAGTCGCGTCGTCGCGCGGGTGGCCGTGGCGCCCCCGGAGCCCGCTGCAGCGGCGAATCCGGGGTGGCGCCACCTGACATGCGGGAACGGCACTTTCCCGCAACCGGGTTGCGGGAAAGTGCCGTTCCTGCAGATCGGGGCCCGGCGCGGGCGCGCCTACTCGAGCAGTCCCGCCGTACGCAGGGCCGCGCGGACGTCCTCGTGGTGCATCTCGTCGAGCGGGACGAGCGGCAGCCGGATGCCGGACTCGATGAGCCCGAGCTCGGCGAGCGCCCACTTCACGGGGATCGGGTTGGGCTCGGAGAACAGGGCCCGGTGCAGGCCGGCGAGCGTCGCGTCGATCTCGGCGGCGGTCTCGGCGTCGCCCGCGACGGCGGCCGCGCACATCGTCGCCATCGCCTCGGGGGCGACGTTGGCCGTCACCGAGATGTCGCCGTGGAAGCCCGCGAGCATGCTCGCGCGGGCCGTGCCGTCGTCGCCCGAGTAGAGGGCGAAGTCGGGCAGCTCGAGCGCGACGAGGTCGCGCACCCGGTCCAGGTCGCCCTTCGCCTCCTTGATCCCGATGATGTTCGGGACCGCGGCGAGGCGCTCGACCGTCGAGGGGAGCATGTCGCAGGCCGTGCGGCCGGGGACGTTGTAGAGGATCTGCGGGATGTCGACGGCCTCGGCGACGGCCTTGAAGTGCCGGTACAGGCCGTCCTGCGGGGGCTTGTTGTAGTACGGCGTGACGAGCAGCGCGGCGTCGGCGCCCGCCGCCTTCGCCGCCTCGGTGAGGTGGATGGCCTCCGTGGTGCTGTTGGCGCCCGTTCCGGCGATGACCGGGACCCGGCCCGCGGACACGTCGATCGTGTGCCGGATGACCTCGGTGTGCTCGTCCACCGACAGCGTGGCCGACTCGCCCGTGGTGCCGACGGACACGACGGCGGAGGTGCCCGCCTCGATCGTCCGGTCGACCAGCTTGGCGAGGGCGGCGAGGTCGACGCTGCCGTCCTCCCGCATCGGTGTGACCATCGCGACGATGCTGCCGGTGATCATGGTGGGTGCCCTCCGCGCGACGCCGTGTGCCAGGTGCCGACGCTACCTGTTCGGGTGGCGGTCCTCCGACCCGCCGCGTGGGTGGTCAGCCGAGTGCGACCCGCCGGGACTCGACCGAACGCAGCACCCGGCGCGTCGTGACGATCGCGATCAGCGCCGCGGCGAGCAGCGCCGTGACCCCGACGGCCGGCGGCCGGTCGTTCGTGGCGATGCCGATCAGCCCCCACACCGTCGCCGCCGCGTAGCCGACGACCGCCGTCGCGGAGGAGACGACCCAGCAGACGATGGCAGCCGTCGCGAGCAGGGCGGTGACCGCCGCCGCCAGGGCGAGCACGCCGTCGCCGGGCAGGCCCTCGGCGACGCCCGTCGCGGCCGTGCCGAGCACCGTCGCGAGCGACACCCAGCCGGCGTAGAGCGCGATCGGCAGCCGGAACGCGAGCTGCTCGGTCGTCCCGCGCGCGGGCTCGTGGCTGAGCCGGCCGTACACCGCCGCGAGCACGACGAGCAGCAGCAGGATGACGACCTCCGCCGCGATCATGTGCCTGTTGCCGAACGCGAGGATCCACAGCGGGTTGAGCACCGCCGAGACCGCGAGCCACCACCCGGTGCGCCGGTGCGCGGGCCGCGAGCGCTGCGACGGCAGCACCGCGTACACCGCGTAGGCGAGGAACCCCAGGTAGATGACCGACCAGATGGAGAACGCCCACCCCGCCGCGAGCAGTGGCGTCGGGTTGTCGGCCGCGACGACACCGACGCCGTCGCCGATCCTCCCCGACCCGCCCAGACCCGCGACGACGATCTGCAGGACGGCCAGCACCAGGACGGCGGCGGCGCGGACGAGATCGGCGGCGGTGCTGCGGGGTGCCATCACGGTCATGGCGCCATCGTCCCGCCGCGCGGCCGACCCGGCCAGTCGACCGACGCGACGCGCCCCGCGACGAGCGGGCCGTGGACGCGCGGCGAGGGGCGGGGGGGTGACCCGGCGCGGCGCGGCGGCGACGTCCGTCAGCTCGGTGCCGGGCGGGTCTGCTTGGCGACCGTGAGCAGGATCGCGGAGTCCTCCAACGCCTCGAGCCGGTGCCGGTCGTCGGGTACGACGATCAGGTCGCCGCGCCGCCCGTCCCACGACGAGCTGTCCGTCGAGAGCCGCACGCGGCCCTGCAGGACGTGGACCGTGGCCTCTCCGGGGTTCGCGTGCTCGCCGAGGCCCGCGCCTGCGACGAGCGCGATGAGGGTCTGGCGGAGGAGGTGCTCGTGTCCGCCGTAGACGGTCCGGGCGCTGCGGCCGCTGTCCTCCGTGCTCGCGCGCTGGAGCTGTTCCCGGGCGGCGGCCTCGAGGCTGAGCTTGTTCGACATCCGTACTCCCTCGGCTGTGCGGGCTCCCCCGGCTGTGGGGCGTGGACCCACACTGCACCGCCGGTACGACGACCGGCAGGTCCGTGCGGCGGCGACCTCCACCGTTCAGCGCAGCAGCAGCGTCCCCAGCCGGCGCGCCGCCACGGCCACCCCGACGGCGATCATCACGACGAAGTAGGCCAGGTGCGGCAGCAGCCCGAGGCCGACCGCGCCGGTCGTGAGCCGCCGCATCAGCTCGACGGCGTGGTAGAGCGGCAGGCACTCGACGACGAGCTGCAGCCACCGTGGATAGACCGACAGCGGGTAGAACGTCGTCGCGAACAGGAACATCGGCAGGACCGCCAGCGTGACCAGGTCGAAGTCCTGCCACGACCGCATGAACGAGGTCGCCGCCATCCCGATCGCCGCGAACGCGAACGCGATCACCAGCGCGGCGGGCAGCGCCAGCAGCGCCCACGGCGAGTCGATCAGCCCGAACCCGGCCATCACCGACAGGAACGCCGCCGAGTAGAGGCCACCGCGCAGCAGCGCCCAGCCGATCTCGCCCAGCGCGACGTCGACCGGGCCCAGCGGCGTCGCGAGCATCGAGTCGTAGAGCCGGGCGTAATGGAGCTTGAAGAAGACGTTGTACGTCGAGTCGAAGACGGCGCCGTTCATCGCCGACGCGGCCAGCAGGCCCGGCGCGATGAAGGCGGCGTAGCTGATCGGCTGCCCGTCGGGCCCCGGCAGGTCACCGACCAGCGAGCCCAGCCCCGTGCCCATCGCGAGCAGGTAGAAGACGGGCTCGAAGAAGCCGGAGACGAACGCGAGCCAGGTGTGCCGCGACGCCGTGAGCGAGCGCAGCATCATCATCCGGGCCCGGCCTGCGTAGCTGCCGGCGGGCAGGAGCCGCCAGATCGTGGGCGCCGGGGGCGCCACGGCGCGCGTCGGAACGCTCACGCGGCCAACCTCCGGGTGAACAGGCGGGCGACCAGGGTCGCGCCGAGGACGAGAAGGGCGAGCAGCACCGCGAGGTGGCCGAGCGTGGGCAGCAGCCGCCACGTCCCCAGCGCGGCCCCACGTGCGATCTCGGTGCCGTGCCAGAGCGGAGAGACCCACGCGAGCGGCCGGATCACCGCGGGCAGCCGGTCGACCGGGAAGAACGTGCCGGAGAACAGCGTCATCGGGATGACGACGAACCGGAACAGCGCGCTGAACGCGGTGCCCTCGTTCTCCACGGTCGCCGAGAACGCCGCGACCAGCGACGACACCGCCAGCCCGGTGAGGACCGCGGCGAGCAGCGACACCACGATCCCCGGGCCGGTGACCCCGCCGAACACCGCGATGACGAGCACGTACACCGCCCCGGCCCCCAGCATCTTCAGGCCGATCCAGCCGAGCACCCCGAGGCCGATCTGGGCGCCGGTGAGCGGGCCCGCGGCCATCGCGAGGTAGATCCGCTGCCATTTGAAACCGGACAGCACGGGGTAGGTCGACTCGAACGCCGCGCTCTGCGCCGCCGACATCGCGAGCAGGGCGGGCGCGAGCCACACCAGGTACGGGACGCCGCCGGTGGCCGCCGCGGCGTTCGGCCCGCTTCCGACGAGCGCGCCGAACCCGACGCCGAAGGCCAGCAGGAACAGCAGGGGCTGCAGCACCGTCGAGACCGCGGTGGCCCGCCAGTTGCGCCGGTACCAGCGCCAGTGGTGCTCGACGACGCGCCCGATCCCGCCGAGCACGGTGGGGGCCAGCCCCGTCGAGCGCGGGACCGGCACGGCGGCGAGGTCGGCCATCAGTCGACCAGCGTCCGGCCGGTGAGCCGGAGGAACACGTCCTCCAGCGACGAGCGCCGCACCAGCGACGACAACGGCACGAACCCCGCGGCCGCGACGTCGCCGAGGGTGCGCTCGCCGTCGGCGGTGTAGAGCAGGAAGCGGTCGGGCAGCTCCTCGACCCGGTCGGCGTGCCGGCCCAGCTCGCCTGCCGACGGCCGCCGCTCGGGGAGGAACCGCAGCTCCAGGACCTCGCGCGTGGAGTACCGGCCGATCAGCTCGGCGGGCGAGCCCTCGGCCGCGACGACCCCGCCGTCCATCACGACCAGCCTGTCGCACAGCTGCTCGGCCTCGTCCATGTAGTGCGTGGTGACGATCTGCGTGACCCCCTCGCGCTTGAGGCGATAGAGCCGGTCCCACAGCAGGTGCCGGGCCTGCGGGTCGAGCCCGGTGGTCGGCTCGTCGAGCAGGAGGAGCTCGGGGTCGTTGACCAGGGAGCGGGCGATGGTGAGCCGGCGCTTCATGCCGCCGGACAGCTCCTCGACCCGGTCGCCCGCGCGTTCGGTGAGCCGTGCGAACTCCAGGAGCTCGTCGGCCTTCGCGCGGACGTGGCGGCGCGGCAGGCCGAAGTAGCGGCCGTAGATCTCCAGGTTCTCCCGGACCGACAACTCGGCGTCGAGGTTGTCCAGCTGCGGGACGACGCCGATGCGGGCGCGGATGCGCGGCCCGTCGGGGCCCGGGTCCATGCCCAGCACCGACAGCGTCCCGCCCGACCGCGGCGAGACGCAGGCGATCATCCGCATCGTCGACGACTTGCCCGCGCCGTTGGGGCCCAGGAACCCGAAGACCTCGCCGCGGGCGACGTCGACGTCGATCCCCCGGACCGCCTCGACCTCCCCGAAGCTCTTGCGGAGCCCACGAGCCTGGACGAGTGCGTCGGACACGTCCCGACGGTAACCCGCGGCACCGACAGGACGCCGGGCGTTTCGGCTTCCCACCTCCGGCCGCAACCTCACGGTCGTCGCGGCGCCGCCGGACGACCGTGAGGTTGCGCGCGGGTCCTCGGGCCGCCGGCGGGCACGTCGAGGGGGCGGCGCGTCAGCGGAGGCGCAGCCGCGGCCGGTGCCCGTCGCGCACGTCGCACGCCCGGCCGGCGAGGTCGCTGGTCAGAGGTTCGGGAACCAGAGCTTGATCTCGCGCGCGGCGGACTCGGGCGAGTCCGACCCGTGCACCAGGTTGTACTGCACCTCGAGGCCGAAGTCGCCCCGGATGCTGCCCGGCGCCGCCTTCTCGACGGGGTCGGTGCCACCGGCGAGCTGCCGCCACGCGGAGATCGCGCGCGGGCCCTCGGCGACGGCCGCGAGAACCGGGCCGGAGGTGATGAACTCGAGCAGCGACTCGAAGAAGGGCTTGCCGTCGTGCTCGGCGTAGTGCTGCGAGGCGAGCTCGCGGTCGACCGTGCGCAGGTCGAGGGCCACCAGCGTGAGGCCCTTGCGCTCGATGCGGGAGATGACCTCGCCGATCAGCCGGCGCTCGACGCCGTCGGGCTTGACGAGGACCAGGGTGCGTTCTGTCACCGGGTGAGCGTATCGACGGGCTCGTGCACGCCCCGCCACGCCCCCGTCACCTGTTCGGCCCTGACACCTCGGCGGCGCACCGTCGTTGGACACCGGTGTGCGGTGCGACCCGGCGCCGCCGTCCGACCCGGCCGGAGGCGCAGCGCGGTGAGCACGCGGCGAGACCCCGAGAGGAGGCCGTCGCGGCGCATGCGCACCAGGGCGATCGGCCTGATGCTGTCGATCGGGATCGCCGCCGTGCTCCTCGGCGCCTGTCAGGACCTCGACCCGCCGCTGCTGCCCGACCTGATCCAGGCACCCGTCGGCTGCGCGCCGGCCACGAGCGTCGCGCCCGGCAGCTGCACGGCCTGGGACGTCTGCCCGGTCGCCGACGCGCAGAACCCGCACGCGGCCTGTGTGCGGTCGGGCCCGATCCGGCAGGTCAGGCTGCGGTTCACCTCGTCGGAGGAGAACGTCGGCGACGGCCCGCTGCTGCTCTACGGGCACCGGGACTCGACCGCGACGCCGACGATGGCCGTCCGGCAGGCGGTGCAGCCGGGGTACGACGCCACGCTGCCCGCCTCGTTCGCCGCGGCGCAGCAGGCGCTGCCCGGGGCGTCGATGTACTACGAGCCGGCGGTCATGCACCAGCACTGGCACCTGCTCGACTTCGACCGGTTCCGGCTGGTCGGCCCCGACGGCACGACGCTGGTCACCGACCGCAAGACGGGCTTCTGCCTCGGCGACCGTTACACGAGCAACGACGCCTACCAGCTGGGCTACGCCCCCACCGACGACGGCTCGCCGCAGGACGTGCTGGGCAACGCGTTGGCGCACAACGACTGCAAGATGCACGACCCGAACGCGCTCGACGTCGCCGAGGGAATCTCGGTGGGCAGCGGCGACAACTACGACTACACCGTCGACTTCCAGTGGCTCGACGTCACCACCGTGCCGTCGGGCACGTACACCCTGGTCAACACCGTGAACCCGGACAAGCAGATCCAGGAGAAGGACTACGACAACGACTCGTCGTCCATCGCGATCTCGCTGACCTGGCCGGGCGGCGGGCCGGCGCCGAGGACGATCACGGCTCCCCCGGTGGTGCACCTGCTGCGCAGCTGCCCCGGCCACGCCACGTGCACGGCGACCGACGCGTCCTGAGAGCCGCGGGCGCTCAGCGTCGCTGCGAGGGCAGCTCGCCGCGGGCCATCTTCCGTGCGACGTCGCGGCGCAGCAGCAGCAGCCCGCCCCATACGGCCGCGAACACGATCCCGATGACCCACAGCGCGGGCACGAAGACGATGCAGGCGAACACCGCGACCTGCAGCACCAGCGCGTAGGCCAGGCCCCACGGCCGACGCTGCAGTCCCGATCCGACGATCATCGCCAGCGCGAGCGCCAGCATCGAGATCACACCGGCCGGGGTGGCGCCGTCGCCGAACTTGGGCAGCACCAGCATCGCCAGCAGGACGACGATCGCCTCGAGGATCAGCGTCGCGGCGAAGACGCCGCGGATGCCCTTCATCGGGTCGACGGCGGGCGGCGGCACGTCGGGCGGGGTCGACGCCGGGTCGGACGCGCTCATTCCGGTTCCCTCCCGAACAGCGCGCGAGCCTGTCCGGCGACGACGACCGACCCGGTGACGACGACCCCGACCCCGGAGTCGCCGCCCTCCTCCGCCAGCTCGACGGCCTGCTCGATGGCCTGCGCCAGAACGGGTTCGACGCTGACGCGCTCGGCGCCGAAGACCTCGACGGCGAGCGTGGCCAGTTCGTCGGCGTCCATGGCCCGCGGCGTCTCGGCCGCGGTCACGACGATCTCGTGCAGCGCGGGCTCCAGCTCGGCGAGCAGCCCGCGGGCGTCCTTGTCCCGCATGACGCCGACGACCCCGACGAGCCGCGTGAACCGGAACTCCGACAGCAGGGACGCGGCGAGCGCGCGGGCGCCGTGCGGGTTGTGCGCCGCGTCGAGCAGCACGGTCGGCGCGGCGGGATCGCTGCGCATCCGCTCGAGCCGCCCGGGGGTGTGCACCGAGGCGAACGCGGCGCGCACGACGTCGGGGTCCAGCGGCTGCGCCGGACCCGCTCCGACCAGGGCCTCGGCGGCGGCGAGCGCGATGGCCGCGTTGGACGCCTGGTGCTCGCCGTGCAGCGGCAGGAAGATGTCGTCGTAGCTGCCCGACAGGCCCTGCAGCTCCAGCCGCTGCCCGCCGACGGCGATCTCGCGTTCGCGCACCCCGAACTCGGCGCCCTCGCGCGCGACCTGCGCCCCCACCTCGACGGCCCGTTCCAGCAGGACGGCCGCGACGTCGCGCTCCTGCGTCGCGAGCACCGCGACCGCGCCCGGCTTGATGATGCCGGCCTTCTCCCTGGCGATGCCGAGGATGTCGTCGCCCAGGTACTCGGCGTGGTCGAGACCGATCGGGGTGATCACGGCGACCTTCCCCTCGACGACGTTCGTCGCGTCCCAGCGCCCACCCAGGCCGACCTCCACGACGGCGGCCTCGACGGGCGCGTCGGCGAACGCGGCGAACGCCATCGCGGTGAGCACCTCGAACTTCGACAGCGCCGGCGCCTCCGGGGCGCGGTTGGCGTCGACGAGCTCGACGAACGGCGCCACCTCCTCGTAGGCGGCGACGTAGCGCTCGGCCGAGACGGGCCGGTTGTCGAGGTTGATCCGCTCGGTGGCGCGCTGCAGGTGCGGGCTGGTGTAGCGGCCGGTGCGCAGCCCGATCTCCGACAGCAGCGCGTCGACCATGCGGGCGACCGACGTCTTGCCGTTGGTGCCGGTGACGTGCACGACGGGATAGCCGTCCTGCGGGTCGCCCAGCGCGTCGACCAGCGCGGAGATCCGGTCGAGCGACGGTTCCATGACCGTCTCGGGCCAGCGCCTGTCGAGCACCGCCTCCACGGCGAGGAACTCCGCGAAGCCCGCGACCGAGGACTCGGCCGGGACGACGTCGGGGGTGTCGGAGCCGCGGATGGCGTCGAGGACGTGCGAGATCACCACGTCCTGCGCCGACTCCTCGGGCGTCGGGACGACGCCCTCGCCCTCAGGGAGGTCCGGGTCGTGCTCGTGGTCGCTCACGAGGACGGCAGTGCCTCGAGCCGCGCGGTGACGCGGGCGATGTCGGCCGCGGCCGCCTCCCGGCGCGCCCGGATGCCGTCGACGACGTTCGCCGGGGCCTTCTCGGTGAACTTGGGGTTCCCGAGCTTCTTCTCGGCGGCGTCGAGCTCCTTCTGCGCCGCGGCGAGGTCGCGACCCAGCCGGGCCCGCTCGGCGGCGACGTCGATCGCGCCCGACGTGTCGATCTCGACGTGGGTGTTGCCGATCTCCACGGTCGCCGTCGGGGCGAAGTCGTCGCCCGGCTCGTCGAGGCGGGTGAGGAACCGGACCGCCCGCTCGTGGCCGGCCAGGCCGGCGGCCTCGAGGCCACCGAGCTTCGCGGCGACCGAGCGCCGGTCGGGCAGGCCCTGCTCGGTACGGAAGCGGCGGACCTCGGTGATCAGCCGCTGCACGGCGAGGACCCGCTCGGTGGCCGCGGGGTCGGCGGCCAGGCCCGCCTCGGTCGGCCACGCCGCGACGACGACGGACTCGCCGCCGGTCAGGCCCGTCCACAGCGCCTCGGTGACGAACGGGACGATCGGGTGCAGCAGCCGCAGCAGCGCGTCGAGGACGTGCCCCAGGACCGCCCGGGTGTTCGCGGCGGTGGTGCTCGCCGGGTCGGCCAGCTGCGGCTTGGCCAGCTCGATGTACCAGTCGCACAGCTCGTCCCACGTGAAGTGGAACAGGCCCTCGGTGGCCTTGGCGAACTGGAAGTCCTCCAGCAGCGCGTCGGTCTGCTGGCGGACCTGGTGCAGCCGGCCGAGGATCCACCGGTCGGCGTCGGTCAGCGACTCCGTCGCGGGCAGGCCCGCGGCCGCGTCCGCGCCGTTGGCGATCGCGAACCGGGTGGCGTTCCACAGCTTCGTGGTGAAGTTGCGCGACGCGGCGACCCACTCGTCGGACAGCGACATGTCGGTGCCCGGGTTGGACCCGCGGGCGATGGTGAACCGCAGCGCGTCGGCGCCGTAGGCGTCGATCAGCTCGAGCGGGTCGATGACGTTGCCCTTGGACTTCGACATCTTGCGGCCGTGCTCGTCGCGGATCAGGCCGTGCAGGTAGACGTGCCGGAACGGGGTGGCGCCCATCGCGTAGGTGCCGAACATCATCATCCGGACGACCCAGAAGAACAGGATGTCGTAGCCGGTGACCAGCGCGGACGTCGGGTAGTAGCGCTCGAGGTCCTCGGTCTTGTCCGGCCAGCCGAGCGTGGAGAACGGCCACAGGCCCGAGGAGAACCAGGTGTCGAGGACGTCCTCGTCGCGGGCCCAGCCCTCGCCCGTGGGGGGCTCCTCGTCGGGGCCGACGCACACGGTCTCGCCGTCGGGCCCGTACCAGACCGGGATGCGGTGGCCCCACCACAGCTGCCGGGAGATGCACCAGTCGTGCATGTTGTCGACCCAGTCGAAGAACCGGGCGGACATGTCGGCCGGGTGGATCGTGGTGTCGCCGTTGCGCACCGCGTCGCCGGCCGCCTTGGCCAGCGCCTCGACCCGGACGAACCACTGCAGCGACAACCGCGGCTCGATGACGACGCCCGTGCGCGAGTCGTGCCCGACGCTGTGGACGTAGGGCCGCTTCTCGGCGACGATCCGGCCCTGCGCCCGCAGCTCCTCGCGGACGGCCTCGCGCGCGGCGAACCGGTCCATGCCGTCGAACCGCGTGCCCGTGCCCGTGATGCGGCCGGACTCGTCCATGATCGTCGGCATCGGCAGGCCGTGGCGCCTGCCCATCTCGAAGTCGTTGGGGTCGTGCGCCGGGGTGATCTTGACCGCGCCGGACCCGAACTCCGGGTCGACGTACGGGTCGGCGACGACCGGGATGTCGCGGCCGGTGATCGGCATCCGGACGGTCCTGCCGACGAGGTGGGCGTAGCGCTCGTCGTCCGGGTGGACGGCGACCCCGGTGTCGCCCAGCATCGTCTCGACCCGCGTGGTGGCGACGACGATCTCGGCGTCCCCGTCGCCGTAGCGCAAGGAGACGAGCTCGCCCTCGACCTCCTTGTGGTCGACCTCGATGTCGCTGATCGCGCTCTGCAGCGCGGGCGACCAGTTGACCAGCCGCTCGGCCCGGTAGATCAGGCCGTCGTCGAACATCCGCTTGAAGACGGTCTGGACCGCGCGCGACAGCCCCTCGTCGAGGGTGAAGCGCTCGCGCGACCAGTCGACGCCGTCGCCCAGCCGCTTCATCTGGCCGAGGATCGCGCCGCCCGACTCGGCCTTCCACTCCCAGACGCGCCGGACGAACTCCTCGCGGCCCAGCTCACGACGGGTCGGCTCGCCCGCATCGGCCAGCCTGCGCTCGACGACGCTCTGCGTGGCGATGCCGGCGTGGTCCATGCCGGGCAGCCACAGCGTGTCGTACCCCTGCATCCGGCGCCGCCGGGTCAGGATGTCGATGAGCGTGTGGTCCATCGCGTGGCCCAGGTGCAGGCTGCCCGTGACGTTGGGCGGCGGGATCGCGATGCAGTACGGCGGCCGGTCCGACGACGGATCGGCCTCGAAGTAGCCGCGCTCGACCCACCGCTGGTACATGCCGCCCTCTACCTCGCCCGGGTTCCACTTGGCGGGTAGGTCGGACGTGCGCGGTGGGAGGGTCTCGGTCACGCTGTCAAGTCTACGAGCCCGGCGCATCCGCTTCGCGGCGGCTCACGCCGCCGGCAGCAGGACCGCGTGCAGGTGGTCGAAGCCCAGCACCGGGGCGAGCGCACGGTGCCCGACCAGGGCCGGGTCCAGCGCTCTGACCTGCCCGGACGTCGGTTCGTAGACGTTCCAGCCGCCGTCGCCGCGGGCCGCGAGCGCCAGGCAGTAGTGCCGGGGCACGACGGTGCCGACCAGCAGCGGAACGGGCCTGCCCGCGGCCAGCGCGGCGGTGACCTCGGCGACGAGCGGCCCGATGTCCTGCGCCGAGCTGTCGTCGACAAGGCGTACGCGGTACCGGCCGGCCGCCGGGACGTTGCGGGCGAGCCAGCGGACCATCGCCCACGGCGTCGTGCCCAGCGCCTGCGGCCACACCCGGTTGGTCTCGCGGTGGACCTGCTTCTGCCGCGCGTCGTAGCGGGCGCCGAAGCCCTGCCGGACGCCGCCGACGACCGGGTCCGGCCCACCGGGATCGAGCCTGCGCAGCTCGTCGGGCGCCGCCCACGCGGCGAGCGCGACCAGCACCGCGCTGCCGCACGTCGTGCCGTCGACCTGGTCGAGCCGGACGCCGTCGCGGACCTGGACACCCGGCTCGGTGCCGACCAGCGGCCGTCCCGGCGCCGCGGCGAGGCGCCGCAGCGACGGCGTCGAGCCGCTCGGGGCGACCGCCGCCGAGTCCCCGAACAGGGTCTGTACCCGGCGCCCGAGCCCGGAGACGGTTCGCACGCCGGGAATCTATCCCGGACGCGGGCGGTTCGGGCGGGCATGAGCAGCCCGGACGCGCCCGCCGTCCTGACCCCCGCCGTCCTGACCCCCGCCGTCCTGACCCCCGAGGTGGTCGAGTTCCTGTCCGCGGGCACGCGGACCGGCGTGCTCGCCTGGACCGCCGCCGACGGGCGGGCGCTCGCCGCGCCGGTCTGGTTCCTCGTCGAGGACGGCGCGCTCGTGTTCAACACCGGGGCCACCACCTCGAAGGGCCGGGCACTCGCGCGCGACCCGCGGGTGTCGCTCGTGGTCGACGTGTCCGCGCCGCCGTTCGCGTTCGTGCAGGTCCAGGGCGTCGCCGAACTCTCGGAGGACCCCGCGGAGCTGGTCCGCACGGCGACCGCGCTCGGTGCGCGCTACATGGGCGCCGAGCGGGCCGCCGAGTACGGCCGGCGCAACGGGGTGCCCGGCGAGCTCGTCGTGCGCATCCGCCCGACGAAGGTCATCGCCCACATGGCCGTCGCGGACTGAGCGCCCGGCTGCCCGGCTCAGCCCCGCTGCGCCTGGTCGTTGGCGGGGACGGCGCGTTCGGCGTCGGCGCCCCAGCCCTCGGCCAGCCGCGAGACGATGCCGGCGAAGTCGTTCACGGAGACGGCCAGGTCGTCGGCGCGGCCCGCGGCGATGCCGAGGAGGAACGCGGTGACCGGCGCGGCGGGCCTGCTGACGCCGTGCGCGACGTCGGCGGTCAGGTCGAGCACCTGGTCGACGAGGGCGTCGGCGTCGAGGGTGTCCTCCAACCCCAGCTCACGGCGCACAGCGGTGACCCACTCGGACATGGCTCTCGAATCGTCGCTCACGCCGGCAACGTACCCGGCGGCGGCGGGCTCACACGCGGGCCGCACCCACCGGCTCGGCCGCGAGGTCGGCATGGCGCGTCTCGTGCACCAGTAGCGAGGCCACCGTGCTGACGACCGCCACGAACGCCAGGTAGAGCCCCACGGCGAAGCCGCCGAACTGCGGCACGAGCAGCGTGGCGAGCAGCGGCGTGACGGCGCCGCCGAGCACCCCCGCGAGCCTGGGGGAACGCCGCGTAGCCGCCGCGCTTGCCGGATGGGGGGTTCTCCGCCGTCAGCAGGGTCGCGCCCGCCCACTCGCCGCCGACGGCGAGCCCCTGCGCGACGCGGAGCACCACCAGCAGCACCGGCGCCGACACGCCGAGCGTGCCCGCGCCAGGCAGCGCCCCGATCAGGAGCGTGGAGATGCCCATGAGCAGCAGCGTCGACACGAGGGTGCGTCTGCGGCCGATCCGGTCGCCGGAGTGCCCGAACTGGACCGAGCCGAACGGC
Source organism: Pseudonocardia sp. D17 (assembly GCF_036984265.1). Taxonomy (NCBI): domain Bacteria; kingdom Bacillati; phylum Actinomycetota; class Actinomycetes; order Pseudonocardiales; family Pseudonocardiaceae; genus Pseudonocardia; species Pseudonocardia sp. D17. The sequence continues at coordinate 119,806 of NZ_BPRG01000234.1, forward strand.
CGCGCGACGAACGCGACACCGCGAGGGCGGTCCCCTGCGCGGCACCGAGCTCGGGGAAGTAGACCTTGTTGAACACCAGCGCGGCGGCGGTGCCGTAGCTGAAGAAGTCGTAGAACTCGATGATGGTGCCGATCATGCTCGCCGTCGCCACCCGGCCCATCGGAACGCTAGCCGGGACGTCCGAACGTCCGATACAGCCGAACAGGCACCAATCAGACGGTCGGACGATTCCTCACCCGCCGAACAGCGCTGGGAGCTTGATCAGCAACTGCCACAGCCCGTAGGCGAACGGCACCGCCACCCACAGCCACGCCAGCACGACCAGCACCGGCGGGACCGGGCGCTCCTGATCCCGCGGACCCGTCATCGGTTCACCTCCCCCGTGTCCGCACCGGCCCCGACCTCGGGTGCCGTGCCGTCCTTCTCGTGCCAGCGCGGATCGACCGGCTTGATCAGCTCGTTGGCCACGAAGCCGACGACGAGCAGGACGATCATGATGATGAACGACGTCGTGTACCGCGCCGGGCCCGCCTCGTCACGGTGGGCGTCCGCGATCGCGTTGACGATCATCGGGCCGAGCACACCCGCCACCGACCACGCCGTGAGCAGCCGGCCGTGGATGGCGCCGACCTCGTAGGTGCCGAACAGGTCGCGCAGGTAGGCCGGGGCCGTCGCGAACCCCGCCCCGTAGAACGAGAGGATCAGCATCGCGCAGATCAGGAACAGCACCTTGTTCGCGTTGGTCGTCAGCTCGATGACGAGGTAGAGGACCGCGCCGACGCCCAGGTACATCCGGTAGATGTTCTTGCGCCCGATGACGTCCGACGCCGACGACCACACGAAGCGGCCCAACATGTTCGCGAGCGACAGCAACGCCGCGAAGCCCGCCGCCGCGGCCGCGAACGACGCCGCCGGGTTCGAGCCGGCGAAGAAGTCGCTGAAGATCGGGGCGGCCTTCTCCAGGATGCCGATGCCCGCGGTCACGTTGAAGCACAGCACGACCCACAGCAGCCAGAACTGCGGCGTCTTGATCGCATTGGCGGCCGACACCCCGCCGGTCGTGATCAGCTTGCCCGTCTTGCGGGTCGCCGGGTCCCAGCCGGCCGGGCGCCAGTCGTCGGCCGGGACGCGGATGAGCAGCCAGCCGGCCGACATGAACACCGCGTACGCCAGCCCCATGATCAGGAAGGTCAGCGCGATGCCGTCCGGGTCGGGCGTGTTCCCCGTCGCCCCGAACGCCGAGAGCATCGACGCCGACCACGGCGCCGCGATCAGCGCGCCGCCGCCGAAGCCCATGATCGCGATGCCGGTGGCCATCCCCGGGCGGTCGGGGAACCACTTGATCAGCGTCGAGACCGGCGAGATGTAGCCGATCCCCAGCCCGATCCCGCCCACCCCGCCGTAGCCCAGGACGACCAGCCAGTACTGCCGCGTCCACACCCCCAGCGCCGCGATCAGGAAGCCCGTCACGAAGCATGCCGACGACACCAGCATCGCCCAGCGGGGGCCGTTGCGGTCGACGCGCGTGCCGAACACCGCCGCCGACAGCCCGAGCATCACGATGCCCAGCTGGAACGGCAGCGAGCTCGCGACACCGGAGATGTTCAGGCCCTTCTCCAGCGGCGTCTTGAACACGCTCCACGCGTAGGCCTGCCCGATCGACAGGTGCACCGCCAGCGCCGCGGGCGGGATGAGCCAGCGGCTCCAGCCGGGACGCGCGATGATCCGCTCTCGCGTGAGGAAACCGGCAGCGTGGCCCTGCGACGTCGTCATCGGCACATCTCCCTCGAACGGGACCGATTCGGCCGAACGTATGTGAGCAGCGGGACGACCGCAGCGCGGAAGCGCCTGCTGCCCGAAACATCCTGTTCGGCCCGCGCGCCGGGTCCGGCCACGACCCCCCGGGCGCCGCGTGCTTGGCTCGGCCCATGACGCTCCCCTCCGACGACCTGCGCCCCCGCACCGGCCCGCGTCCCCTCGACGGCGTCCGCGTCGTGACGTTCGACCACGCCGTGTCCGTCCCCTACGCCGGGCGGCTGCTCGCCGACCTCGGCGCGGACGTCGTCAAGGTCGAGCGGCCAGGGGGCGACTTCGCGCGCGACTACGACACCGCGTGCGGCGACGTGTCGTCGTACTTCGCCTGGATCAACCGCGGCAAGCGCTCCGTGGTGCTGGACCTGAAGACGCCCACCGGGCTCGCCGCGGCGCACCGGCTCGTCGAGACCGCCGACGTGGTGCTCGCCAACCTCGGGCCCGGGGCCACCGCCCGGCTCGGTCTCGACGGGGACACCCTGCGCGCCAGGCTCCCCCGGCTCGTGACCTGCGAGCTCACCGGATACGGCGACGGCGGGCCCGCCGCGGGGCGCAAGGCCTACGACGCGCTCATGCAGTCCGAGGCAGGACTGCTCGAGCTCACCGGTGACGGGCCCGTCACCGCCAGGGCCGGCATCTCCGTCGCCGACATCGCCGCGGGCGTGCAGGTCCACGCCGCGGTCCTCGCCGCGCTGCTGCACCGCGAGCGCACCGGCGAGGGCGCGACGCTGCGGATCTCGCTGCTCGAGGCGCTCACCGAGTGGATGCACCAGCCGATGCTCTATGCGCTGGGCACCGGCACCCCTCCCCCGCGCACCGGTGGGCACCACCCGTCGATCGCGCCCTACGGGCCCTTCCCGTGCGGCGACGGCGTCTCGGTGCACCTGGCGATCCAGAACGAGCGGGAGTGGGCGCGACTGTGCGCCGTCGTCCTCGGCGACGCCGCGCTCGCCGCCGATCCCCGCTTCGTGACGGTCCGCGACCGCGTCGCCCACCGCGACGCGCTGCACCACGAGATCGACCGCCGGCTCGCGACGATCACCGCCGAGCGCGCGGGCGAGTTGCTCGACGAGGCCGACATCGCCTGGACCAGGGTCGGGCTGGTCGCCGACCTGCCCGCACACCCGCAGCTCGTCGCCCGCGACCGCTGGCGTCAGGTCACGGTGCCCGGCGGCGCCCCGGTGCCGATGGCCCTGCCGCCCGTCGACTCCTCGGCCTGGCCGGCCCCCGACGGCGAGGTCCCCGCCCTGGGCGCGCACACCCGCGAGGTCCTCGCCGAGCTGGGCTACGCCGATGCCGATCTCGACGCCCTGCTCCCCTGACCCGCGGTCGGCGCCGCGGTCTCGGGCCAGGTCCCGCCGGGCGACGGGCGAGAGGTTCCGCCCGCGGCCTCCCGAGCGCAACCCCCCTGCTCCGAATCCGCCCACGCACAGCAGAGAGGTTGCGCCCAGCACGACGAGCGCAACCTCTCCGCACCGAATCCGGTGGCGGACAGCGAGGAAGTTGCGCGCGGGTGGGAGGCAGGGCGTCCCGGTGCGGGACAGCAGAACGCCGGCCCCCTCGGCAGGAGGCCGGCGTTGTGCGGTGCGTGAGCGTCAGGCCGAACGGTCGCGACGCTCCCGGCGCGGAGGCTGCCGGGGCACGATGGTCGGGTTGACGTTGCTGCGCACGGTGTCCTCGGTGACGACGACCTTGGCGACGTCGTCACGGCTCGGGATGTCGTACATGACGGGGAGGAGGACCTCCTCCATGATCGCCCGCAGGCCGCGGGCGCCCGTGCCGCGCAGGATCGCCTGGTCGGCGACGGCCTCGAGCGCGTCGTCGGTGAACTCCAGCTCCACGCCGTCCATCTCGAACAGCTTGCGGTACTGCTTCACCAGCGCGTTGCGCGGCTCGGTCAGGATCTTGACCAGGGCCTCCTTGTCGAGCGAGGTCACCGAGGCCACGACCGGGAGCCGGCCGATGAACTCCGGGATCAGCCCGAACTTGATGAGGTCCTCGGGCATGGTGTCGGCGAAGCTCTCCGACGACTCCAGGTCGGTCTTGGAGCGGATCTCCGCCCCGAAACCCAGCCCGCGACGGCCGACCCGGTCACCGATGATCTTCTCCAGGCCCGCGAACGCACCCGCCACGATGAACAGGACGTTCGTCGTGTCGATCTGGATGAACTCCTGGTGCGGATGCTTGCGGCCGCCCTGCGGCGGGACGCTCGCGGTGGTGCCCTCGAGGATCTTCAGCAGCGCCTGCTGCACACCCTCGCCGGAGACGTCGCGCGTGATCGACGGGTTCTCCGACTTGCGGGCGATCTTGTCGACCTCGTCGATGTAGATGATGCCGGTCTCGGCGCGCTTGACGTCGTAGTCGGCGGCCTGGATCAGCTTGAGCAGGATGTTCTCGACGTCCTCGCCCACGTACCCCGCCTCGGTCAGCGCGGTGGCGTCGGCGATGGCGAAGGGGACGTTGAGCAACTTGGCCAGCGTCTGGGCGAGGTAGGTCTTGCCGCAGCCGGTGGGACCCAACATGAGGATGTTCGACTTGGCGAGCTCGACGCCGTCGCCGTCGGACCCGCGCGACTTGTCGCCCGCCTGGATCCGCTTGTAGTGGTTGTAGACCGCGACCGAGAGGGTCCGCTTGGTGGCCGACTGCCCCACGACGTACTGGTCGAGGAAGTCGTGGATCTCGGCAGGCTTGGGCAGCTCGTCGAGCTTGACCTCACCGGCCTCGGCCAGCTCTTCCTCGATGATCTCGTTGCAGAGATCGATGCACTCGTCGCAGATGTAGACGCCTGGACCCGCGATCAGCTTCTTGACCTGCTTCTGGCTCTTCCCGCAGAAGGAGCACTTGAGCAGGTCACCGCCGTCACCGATGCGTGCCATGAGTGCAGACCCCAGTCCCATCCGGCACACCCGGCGGTGCGCCCGCTCGTGACGGTACCTGCCGAGCGCGCCTCCCGGGGAGCGTCGAAACGCTCCGATCGGGAAACGGCTCGGCAGACGGTCGTATCGGGGCCGTGCCGACCCCGCCGCCGGCCCCGCCGGGCCGACAACCGGTCAGCCGACTGCCGACAGCTTCCGGCTCTGGATGATCTCGTCGACGATGCCGTACTCCTTGGCCTCGTCGGCGGTGAGGATCCGGTCGCGCTCGATGTCGTCGTGCACCTGCTCGGGGGTGCGGCCGCTGTGCTTGGCCAGCGTCGTCTCCAGCAGGCGCCGCATCCGCGTGATCTCCGCGGCCTGGATCTCCAGGTCGGACACCTGGCCGTAGAAGCCCTCGGTGGCCGGCTGGTGGATCAGGATCCGGGCGTTCTGCACCGCGAGGCGGCGGCCCGGGGTACCGGCGGCGAGCAGCACCGCGGCCGCCGACGCCGCCTGCCCGAGGCAGACGGTCTGGATGTCGGGCCGGATGAACTGCATCGTGTCGTAGATCGCCATCAGCGAGGTGAACGACCCGCCCGGCGAGTTGATGTACATGCTGATCTCACGGTCGGGGTCCGCGGACTCCAGGCACAGCAGCTGCGCCATGACGTCGTTGGCCGACGCGTCGTCGATCTGCACGCCGAGGAAGATGATGCGCTCCTCGAAGAGCTTGTTGTACGGGTTGGACTCCTTGACCCCGTAGCTCGTGCGCTCGACGAACGAGGGCAGCACGTAGCGGGAGCTCGGCATCTCGAAACTCACTGGGCACTCCCGTTCCCGTTCGATGCGGCGTCGGGCAGCTGCCCGGCCCGCGAGATCACGTGGTCGACGAAGCCGTACTCCAGCGCCTCCTGGGCCGAGAACCAGCGGTCGCGGTCGAAGTCGGCGGTGATCTTCTCGACGGTCTGGCCCGTGTGGCCCGCGATCAGCTCGGCCATCTCGCGCTTGTGCCGGCGGAACAGCTCGGCCTGGATCGCGATGTCGGACTCGGTGCCGCCGACACCCGCCGACGGCTGGTGCATGAGGATCTGGCAGTGCGGCAGCGCGTAGCGCTTCCCCCGGGTGCCCGCCGAGAGCAGGAACTGCCCCATCGAGGCGGCCAGGCCCATCGCGTAGGTGGCCACGTCGCACTCGATGAACTCCATGGTGTCGAAGATGGCCATGCCGGCCGTCACCGAACCACCCGGGGAGTTGATGTAGAGAGCGATGTCGGCCGTCGGGTCCTCCGCCGACAGCAGCAGCATCTGGGCGGCGATCCGGTTGGCGATGTCGTCGTCGACCTGCTGGCCGAGGACGATGATCCGCTGCTGGAGCAGCCGCTCGTACACGGAGTCCGACAACGTCATCGACGTCGGCGCACCGCGCCGCATCTCCGCCGGCAGGCCCGCGGAACGCGGGCCACTGTCCTGCTGGCTCACGAGCCCTCCTCGCTGTCGCTCGTCGGTCGCGTTCGCGCCCGCTGCTGTGTTCGACGGTGAGCTCGCAAGCTCGCTCACGAGCCCTCCTCGACGATCGTTCGGTGCTGAGCCTGCTGGCTCGCTCACGTCATTCCTGCCTTCTGTCACGTACCGGCTCGCGTACCCGTCCCTCCCGGAGCGGGCCCCGGGAGGTGATCCGTGGCGCCGACCCTACGCGGACGCCGGGACCGGCGTCCGCGATCGGGCGGGTTGTTCGCTGTGGGCGCACGGGGCGCCCGGACGTAGACCGTCAGGCGCTGGTCGACGCGCCCTTGGCGGTGTCGTCGGTCGCCTCGTCGGAGGCCTCCGGCGCGGCGTCGGCGACATCGGCGTCGGCGTCGGCGTCGGCGTCCTCCACCACGTCGCCCTCGACCACGTCGCCCTCGACCGCCTCGGCGGCCTCGTCGGCCGGGCCGAGCAGGTCGCTCAGGTCGACGGCGGTGCCGGCCTCGTCGGTGACGGTGGCGGCCCGGACGGCGACGATCAGCGCCTTGCTGCGCCGCACGTCGGAGTAGATCGCGCCGAGCTGGCCGGACTGCTGGATGCGCTGGACGAACTCGTCGGGAGACATCCCGTACTGCTGGGCCTGGTAGACGATGCGCTCGGTGAGCTCCTGGTCGTTGACCGAGACCTCCTCGGCGTCGGCCAGCGCGTCGAGGATCAGCCGGACCTTGACCGACTTCTCGGCGTCGGCGCGGACCTCGGCGTCGAACTCCTCGCGGGTCTTGCCCTGCGAGGTGAGGAACTCGGCGAACTTGTCGTCGTCGTGGTCGAAGGCGTGGACCGCGTCGTGCAGCGACGACTCGACCTCGGCCGCCACGACCGTCTCCGGCAGCGGGACCTCGGTGGCCTCGACGATCGCGTCGAGCACCTTGTCGCGCGCCTGGGAGACCTGCTCCATGCGGCGGACCCGGCCGAGGCGCTCCTTGAGGTCGGCCGTCAGCTCGTCGAGCGTGTCGAACTCGCTGGCGAGCTGGGCGAACTCGTCGTCGGCCTCCGGGAGGTCGCGCTCCTTCACCGCGGTGACGGTCACCGTCACCTCGGCGTCCTTGTCGGCGTAGTCGCCGGCGACCAGCGTCGAGGTGAAGGTCTTCGACTCCCCCTCGGACAGACCGGTGATGGCCTCGTCGATGCCGTCGATCAGGCCGCCCTGGCCCACCTGGTAGGAGAACCCGGTGGTCGCGGCCTCCTCGATCTCCTTGCCGTCGACCGACGCGGAGAGGTCGATCTGCACGAAGTCGCCCTCGGCGGCGGGCCGCTCGACGCCCTTGAGGGTGCCGAAGCGCGCGCGCAGCGAGTCGAGCTGCTCGGTGACCTGCTCGTCGGTGACCGCCACGTCGTCGACCTGGACGGCGATGCCGTCGAGGTCGGGCAGGGCGATCTCGGGGCGGACGTCGACCTCGGCGGTGAAGGCGAGCTTGTCGCCGTCGGCGATCTCGGTGACCTCGATGTCGGGGCGGCCGATCGGCGTGACCTTCTCCGAGGCCGTCACCGCCTCGCTGTACTTGCCGGGGATCGCGCCGTTGACGACCTCGTCGAGGACGACGCCGCGGCCCAGCCGGGCCTCGAGGATGCGGGCCGGCGCCTTGCCAGGGCGGAAGCCGGGGATGCGGACCTGCTGGGCGATCTTCTTGTACGCGCGGTCGAAGTCGGGCTTGAGCTCGTCGAACGGCACCTCGACGTTGAAACGGACGCGCGTCGGGCTGAGGTGCTCGACGGTGCTCTTCACGGTGGTACTCCTCGGGCCGGCTGCCGGATGTCGTGTCGGTTCGCGCGGTGCGCGCCGTGCGGGTCCTGTTCCGGCGGGCCGAGGTGGCGTCCGTACTGGTCACACGGGGCGCGCTGTGGTGCGGACCGCGTGGAGGCGGTCGTGACGCCGGCGCGACGACGTCAACGGTTCGGCCGAGTCTAGGCGAGTCGCCGCAGCCACCGATCCCTGCCCGTCACGACGTGCGGCGGACGGCTCGCGCCGGATGCGCCGAGCGGTCGGCCGGAGGCCTCTCCGGGACCCGTCAGGGGCTCGGCGCGGCGCCGGCCCCGGGCACGACGTCGGCGAACGTCACGTCCACCGGCACCGGGCCCAGCACCGCGCGGACCCGGTCGGCCACCTCGTCGGCGACGACGGCGAGCGGCGAACCCCTGCGGACGACGACGGCGACCTCGGTGGCCTCGCCCGGGCCGCCGACCCGCACCCCCAGCACCCGGCGCCGCCCGGGCAGGTACGACGCCACGGCACCGAACGGGCCGCCGTCGAGGCGCACGACGTCGGGATGGGCGAGCACCGCCGCCGCGACGGCCTCGACCACCTCACGGGCCGCGGCGGTCCCTGGACCTGGCCGGGAGTCCTCGACGGGCACGCCGCCCACGGTAGTGCGCCGGACCCGGCGCGGTGCCCCGCACAGGATGCGACACGCGGCTCTGCACAGGACCCGGGACGCGGCCGGACACGCGGCCGGACACGCGCCGGACACAACGAGGGGCCCCGGACCGATGTCCGGGGCCCCCACGCCGGTCAGGCGCAGCCGTTACTTCTTGAACGCGTCCTTGACCTTCTCGCCCGCCTGCTTCAGGTTGCCGACGACCTGGTCCTTCTTGCCCTCGGCCTCCAGGTCACGGTCCTCGGTGGCCTTGCCGGTGCCCTCCTTGGCCTTGCCGGCCATCTCCTGAGCCTTGTTGTCGATCTTGTCACCCATGCCCATGTTCGGCCTCCTCGGTGGGTCCCGGTGCCGGTGTCGCCGGACGCCGCCGGGCCCCTCGTCGACCGCGTACCCGTGGTGCGACCGGGCTACACGGACGGCGGCGGCGCCCGCGACGCGCGCACCGGGTGACGGACCCCGACACCGGGCCGGACGCCGGTAGTGTGGGCGTCGTCACAGAGGGCAGGATGGACGGGCACGAGCGGCGGGACCCGGGGGGAACGGTGGCGGCGTTGCGCGATGCCGGTGACGTGCGCACCCCCGTGCCCTCTGCGGGTCCGGCACCCGTGCCCCGCGAGGCCGTCGAGCAGCCCCGACCCGCGGTCGGTGCCCGCCTCGCCGATCTCGACGAGCACACCCTGGTCGTGCGCGCCCAGGAGGGCGACGTGCGGGCGTTCGAGGCGCTGGCCCGCCGGCACCAGACCGCGCTGTACCGGCTCGCCGTGCGCGTGCTGGGGAACCGCTCCGACGCCGAGGACGCGTTGCAGGACTCGCTGCTCGACGCGTGGCGGCGGATCGGCTCGTTCCGTGGCGACGCCTCCTTCTCGACGTGGACCTACCGGATCGTGGCCAACCGCTGCACGGGGATGCTGCGCCGGACACGTCCGCCCGTGCCGGTGGCCGACCCGGGAGCGGCGGGCGGGGACGACGCGGCGGGGATCGTCGGCAGGTCCCGGCCGCGGTCACCGGAACGGCAGGCCGAGCTCGACGCCGGGATGGCCGCGCTGGGCGACGCGCTCGCCGCGCTGCCCCACGACCAGCGCGTGTGCTTCGTGTTGCGCGAGCTCGAGGGCCTCGGATACACCGAGATCGCGCAGATCACGGGCACGGGTGAGGCGACGGTGCGCGGCCGCATCCACCGCGCCCGCAAGACGCTGGCGGAGGTGATGCGCCCGTGGCGGTGAGCCCCCACGACGGCCGGGGCCGTGTCGCTCAGGACGACGCCGGTGCGCACCTCCCCGCGCAGGGCGACGTCGTCGAGCCGCTCGCCTGCGGCCGCGACGCCGCGACCGTGTGGGACCACGCCGAGGCCGGCACCCTCGACGCCCACGAGCGCGAGTGCCCGCACTGCGGTGCCGCGGTCGCCGACGCCCGGGGCCTGGAGGCGATGGTCAGCCGGCTCGCGGCGCAGCCGCTGGTCCCGCCGCCGACGGTCGTCGACCGCGTCGTGGGCGCTGTGCTGGCCGAGCTGCGTCCGCGCGACCTGCTGGTCCTCGACTCCCCCTACGGACCGGCCGCACTCGACGCGACCGCGGCGGCGGCGGTGCTGCGCGGCGTCGTCGACGCGATGGACGGGATGCGCGCGCGCAGCTGCCGGATCTCCCGGCCCGCGGGCGACGCGGGGCGCCCCGTTCCGCCCGCCGAGGTGAGCATGACCGTGACCGCACGGTTCGGCATCGAGCTGGCGTCGGCGACGGCGCGGGTGCGGCAGATGGTGCTGGCGGCGGGTGAGCAGGCGCTGGGGGTGCCGGTGGCCAGGGTGGACATCGAGGTCGTCGACGTGTTCGACCTCCCGCAGCCGTCGTCGCCCGCCGGGCGGGAGAGCCGGTGACCGGGCCGCGGACGACGTTCCACGTCGGCGACGGCGTCGTCGCCAGGGTCGCGGCCGAGGCGGCCGCGGGCGTGCCCGGCGTCGTCGCACTGCGCACCGACCTGGCCGGGACGCTGCTCGGGCTCGCGGGGGCGGTGCTGGGCACGACGCGGGCCCCGGTCGTCGCCGCCCGGGTCGACGGGACGCAGGCCGAGGTGAGCATCGACGTCGTCACCCGGCTCGGGTTCAACTGCCGCGACCTGGCCCGCGCGGTGCAGCGCGAGGTGTCGGCGGCGGTCGCGCAGTACACGGGTCTCGAGACGCTGGTGCGCGTCACCGTCGTGGACGTGCTCCTCGACGGGGCAGCCCCTCAGCGCGCGGCCAGCACGCAGTCGCCGCAGGTCCCGCCGCCGGGCGCGCGGTAGTACAGGCAGCAGGACCGGCGGCGGAAGGTCCACCCGACGTCGGGCGCGACGGCCGCGCGACGCTCGCCCGTCGCCGCGAGCGCCGGGTGGTCGAGCACGACCTGGGCGATCCGCGCCGCCCGCGCCGCCGCCGCCGGCCGGTCGAGGCCGACGAGGCGTTTGCCCGCCGCGACCGACGACGCGGCGTTGCCCCACAACGTCCGCGCCGAGACCCGGACCTGCGCGCGCACCGCCTCGACGAGCGGGGCGAGGTGCTCCTCGACGAGGAGGTCGGCAAGGCGGCCGGCGAGCTCGGCCTCGCCGAGCCCCGGTCCCGCGAGCACGCCCGGGTCGCCGACCCACAGCGGCCACGGGCCGGTCGCCGACACCCGCCAGTGCACGTCGCGAGCGGTGAAGGCGGGCAGCACGTCGTGCAGGATCACGACGGCGAGCGGAGCGGAGAGCACCCGGGCCGCCATCCCCTGCAGCGTGATCGACGCGGCGATCCGGTCGTCGACGGGACCGCCGTCGCCGCCGAGGACGCGGGCCACGTGCGCGATCCGGGCGGCCAGCGGGCCCGGGTCGGTGTAGAGGTCGCTCAGCGGGCGCCAGGTGGGGTCGACCGCCTCGGCCGGGTTGGTGTCGACGCGGAAGAACTCGTTGAACCCGGCCACGTCGGCCAGGGCCGCCCGCACGTCGACGACTCCGGCCGCCCCGGTCACTCCCACCATGGCGGCATTCTCCCGCCCCACCCGGGCGAGCCGGGCCGCCGGGGCCGTCGCCGAGCGTGCGTAGGACTGGGCCGATCGAGTGATAACCGCGGCACATCGGGCCACACGACGCAACCTCCGCGGGGTCTCCCGGCCTGGTCGGGACCCGGGAACGGGACGATCTTCGCAGGTCGTCCGGCCCGTCATCGTGCTCACGGCGGTCGTGAGTAGCGAAACGCGGCCACCACATGCGACGCTTTGGACGGATGACCGCACCCGGTGCCGCGCGCGGTCGCGTTGTGCGGTGCGCAGACGACCCCGGTACGGACGAGGTCGTCCTGCCGCCGCGCGTCCGTGTAACGACGGGTACTCATTCGAGTTTCCCGGCTGGTGCACCTGAACGGACGAGCACCCGCGTCCTGGCGGGCGTGTCGGATACTCTGTTTGGAACCATTAGGTCCACGTCGTCCCGATGCGATCGTCGGGGTGCACCGAGACGACAGGAGGAGCTGTTGGCTGCGACCAGCGAACAGACTGGTGCCCCTCAGGGCGGGTCGGGCGGCCTCTACGCCCCCGACTTCGAGCACGACGCGTGTGGTGTCGCGCTCGTCGCCGATCTCAAGGGTCGCCGTGATCACGGCATCGTCCGGAAGGGTCTGACGGCCCTGCTGCGGTTGGAGCACCGCGGCGCCCGCGGCGCGGAGGCCAACACCGGTGACGGTGCGGGCATCCTCATCCAGGTCCCGGACGAGTTCTTCCGGGCCGTGGTCGACTTCGAGCTGCCGCAGCCCGGCGCCTACGCCGTCGGCACCGCGTTCCTGCCGGCCGACCGGGCGGCGGCCGACGCCGCCGTCGCGCGCATCGACGCGCTGGCCGCCGAGGAGAACCTGCGCGTCCTCGGGTGGCGCGAGCTGCCGGTCGACCCGGACAAGGCCGACCTGGGCCCCACGGCCCGCGCCGCGATGCCGAGCTTCCGCCAGCTGTTCGTCGCGGGGGCCGAGCCGTCGGTGGCCGAGGCGCCGACCGGCATCGAGCTGGAGCGCCGTACGTTCTGCCTGCGCAAGCGCGCCGAGCACAGCACGGGTGCCTACTTCCCCAGCCTGTCGCCGCGCACGATCGTCTACAAGGGCATGCTGGCCGAGCCGCAGGTCGAGGCGTTCTACCCCGACCTGGCCGACGAGCGGGTCACCTCGGCGCTGGCCGTGGTCCACTCCCGCTTCTCGACGAACACGTTCCCGGCGTGGCCGCTCGCGCACCCGTACCGCTACGTCGCGCACAACGGCGAGATCAACACCCTGCGCGGCAACCGGAACTGGATGGCCGCGCGCGAGGCGCTGCTGGCCTCCGACGTCATCCCCGGCGACCTGGGGCGGCTCACGCCCGTCGTCACGCCGGACGCGTCGGACTCGGCGACGTTCGACGAGGTCCTCGAGCTGCTGCACCTGGCGGGCCGCAGCCTGCCGCACGCGGTGCTGATGATGATCCCGGAGGCGTGGGAGAACCACGCCGAGATGGACCCGGCCCGTCGCGCGTTCTACGAGTACCACTCGACGCTGATGGAGCCGTGGGACGGACCGGCACTCGTCGCGTTCACCGACGGCACCGTCATCGGCGCCGTGCTCGACCGCAACGGCCTGCGCCCGGCCCGCTACTGGGTCACCGAGGACGGGCTGGTCGTGCTGGCGTCCGAGGTCGGCGTCCTCGACGTCGACCCGTCGACGGTGGTGCGCAAGGGCCGGCTGGAGCCGGGCCGCATGTTCCTCGTCGACACGGCCGCGGGCAAGATCGTCGACGACGACGAGATCAAGGGCGCGCTCGCCGCCGAGCACCCGTACGAGGAGTGGCTGCACTCGGGCCTCATCCGGCTCGAGGAGCTGCCCGACCGCGAGCGCGAGCAGATCGCGCACTCGGCGCTGCAACACCGCCAGCAGTCCTTCGGCTACACCGAGGAGGAGCTCGCGGTCCTGTTGCGACCCATGGCCGCGACCGGCGCCGAGCCGATCGGCTCGATGGGCAACGACGCGCCGATCGCCGGCATCTCCGAGCGGCCGCGCCAGCTCTACGACTACTTCATCCAGCTGTTCGCCCAGGTCACCAACCCGCCGCTGGACGCGATCCGCGAGGAGCTGGTGACCTCGCTGCAGAGCCAGCTCGGGCCCGAGCAGAACCTGCTGCAGGCCGGCCCGGCGAGCTGCCGGACGATCGTGCTGCCGTTCCCGGTGCTGGGCAACGACGAGCTGGCCCGCATCGTGCACATCAACGACGACGGGGAGTACCCCGGCTTCGCCTCCTACACCGTGCGCGGCCTGTTCGAGGCGGCCAAGGGCGGCGCGGGTCTGTCCGAGCGCCTCGAGGAGATCAAGGCCGAGGTGTCGGAGGCCATCGCCGGCGGCGCGCGGCTGATCGTGCTGTCGCAGCGCGGGGTCTCCGCCGAGTACGCGCCGATCCCGTCGCTACTGCTCACCGGCGCGGTGCACCACCACCTCGTGCGCGAGCGGACCCGCACGCGCGTGGGGCTGGTCGTCGAGGCCGGTGACGCCCGCGAGGTGCACCACGTGGCGTTGCTGATCGGCTACGGCGCGGCCGCGGTCAACCCGTACCTCGCCATGGCCACCGTCGAGGACCTCGCCGACCGGGGCGACATCCCCGGGATCGACGCGAAGACCGCGGCGAAGAACCTGGTCAAGGCGCTCGGCAAGGGCGTCCGCAAGACCATGTCCAAGATCGGTGTCTCGACGGTCGCGTCCTACACGGGCGCCCAGATCTTCGAGGCGATCGGGCTGGGCCGCGAGGTCATCGACACGTGCTTCACCGGCACCACGTCGCGGCTGGGCGGCGTCGGCTTCGACGTGCTCGCCGAGGAGGTCCTGCGGCTGCACCGCAAGGCCTTCCCGGCCGACGACGTCCGCGCCACCCACCGCACGCTCGACGTGGGCGGCGAGTACCAGTGGCGCCGCGAGGGCGAGCTGCACCTGTTCAACCCGCAGACGGTGTTCAAGCTGCAGCACTCGACCCGCCAGGGCCGCTACGACATCTTCAAGGAGTACACCCGCGCGGTCGACGACCAGGCCGGCCGGCTGATGACGCTGCGCGGCCTGTTCAAGCTCAAGGAGGGCGTGCGCCCGCCGGTGCCGATCGACGAGGTCGAGCCCGTCGAGTCGATCGTCACCCGGTTCGCCACCGGCGCCATCTCCTACGGCTCGATCTCCCAGGAGATGCACCAGACGCTGGCGATCGCGATGAACCGCCTCGGCGGCAAGTCGAACACCGGCGAGGGCGGCGAGGACCCGGACCGCTTCACCCCGGACGCGAACGGCGACAGCCGGCGCAGCGCGGTGAAGCAGGTGGCGTCGGGCCGCTTCGGCGTCACCAGCGAGTACCTGGTCAACTCCGACGACATCCAGATCAAGATCGCCCAGGGCGCCAAGCCCGGTGAGGGCGGCCAGCTGCCCGGCAGCAAGGTCTACCCCTGGATCGCCAAGACCCGGTACTCGACCCCGGGCGTCGGGCTGATCTCGCCGCCGCCGCACCACGACATCTACTCGATCGAGGACATCAAGCAGCTCATCCATGACCTGAAGAACGCCAACCCGACGGCCCGCATCCACGTGAAGCTGGTCAGCCAGGTCGGCGTCGGCACGGTCGCGGCGGGCGTGGCCAAGGCCTACTCCGACGTCGTGCTCATCTCGGGCCACGACGGCGGCACCGGCGCGTCGCCGCTGAGCTCGATCAAGCACGCGGGCGGTCCCTGGGAGCTCGGCCTGGCCGAGACCCAGCAGACGCTCATCGCCAACAACCTGCGCGACCGCATCGTCGTGCAGGCCGACGGCCAGATGAAGACCGGTCGCGACGTCGTCATCGCCGCGCTGCTGGGCGCCGAGGAGTTCGGTTTCGCGACGGCCCCGCTCGTCGTGTCGGGCTGCATCATGATGCGGGTCTGCCACCTCGACACCTGTCCGGTGGGCGTCGCGACGCAGAACCCGGTGCTGCGCGAGCGGTTCGACGGGCGGCCCGAGTACGTCGTCAACTTCATGCGGTTCGTCGCGGAGGAGGTGCGCGAATACCTCGCCGCGCTCGGCTTCCGGTCGCTGGAGGAGGCCGTCGGGCACGCCGAGATGCTCGACACCGACGACGCCGTCCGGCACTGGAAGACCCAGGGCCTGGACCTGCGGCCGATCTTCGAGATGCCCAAGGTCGCCCCGGGCGGCTCGCGGCACCGCACCCGCAGCCAGGACCACGGCCTCGACAAGGCGCTGGACAACACCATGATCCAGCTGGCCGAGGGCGCGCTCGCCTCCGGCGACAAGGTCCGGCTCGACCTGCCGGTGCGCAACGTCAACCGGACCGTCGGCACGATGCTCGGCTACGAGCTGACCAAGCGGTGGGGCGGCGAGGGCCTGCCCGACGACACCATCGACATCACGTTCACGGGGTCGGCGGGCCAGTCGTTCGGCGCGTTCGTGCCGCGCGGCATCACGATGCGCCTCGTCGGGGACACCAACGACTTCTTCGGCAAGGGCCTCTCGGGCGGGCGGCTGATCCTGCGCCCCGACCCGTCGGCGCCCTTCGCCGCCGAGGAGAACGTCATCGCGGGCAACGTGATCCTCTACGGAGCCACGTCCGGGGAGATCTTCGTGCGCGGGATCGTGGGCGAGCGCTTCTGCGTCCGCAACTCCGGGGCGCTGGCCGTCGTCGAGGGCGTGGGCGACCACGGCTGCGAGTACATGACGGGCGGCAAGGTCGTCGTGCTGGGCCGGATCGGCCGCAACTTCGCGGCCGGCATGTCCGGTGGCACCGCCTACGTGCTCGACCTGCCGCGGCACCGCGTCAACCCCGAGATGGTCGACATCGACCCGCTCGACGACGCCGATCGCGAGTTCCTCCGCGACGTCGTCTCGCGCCACCACGCCGAGACCGACTCGCCGGTGGCGCACGCCCTGCTGACCGACTGGGACGTCGCCGTCGAGCGGTTCGGCAAGATCATGCCGCAGGACTTCAAGCGGGTCCTGCAGGCCCGGGCCGCCGCGGAGCGCGACGGCCGCAACGTCGACGAGGCCATCATGGAGGCGTCCCGTGGCTGACCCGAAGGGATTCCTGACGACGCCGCGGGAGACCCCGCCCCGTCGTCCGGTCGACCTGCGCCTGCTCGACTGGCGCGAGGTCTACGAGGACTTCCCCCGGGAGAACCTGGAGAAGCAGGCCGGCCGCTGCATGAACTGCGGCATCCCGTTCTGCCACCAGGGCTGCCCGCTGGGCAACCTCATCCCGGACTGGAACGACCTGGTCTGGCGGCACGACTGGCGCGAGGCAATCGAGCGGCTGCACGCCACCAACAACTTCCCGGAGTTCACCGGGACGCTGTGCCCCGCCCCGTGCGAGGCCGCGTGCGTGCTCGGGATCAACCAGGACCCGGTGACCATCAAGCAGGTCGAGGTCGAGATCATCGACCGCGCCTGGGACGAGGGCTGGGTCACCCCGCAGCCGCCGGAGCGCCGTACCGGCAAGAAGGTGGCCGTCGTCGGCTCCGGGCCTGCGGGCCTGGCCGCCGCCCAGCAGCTCACCCGCGTCGGGCACGAGGTCGTCGTGTTCGAACGGGCCGACCGCATCGGCGGTCTGCTGCGCTACGGCATCCCCGAGTTCAAGATGGAGAAGTCCCGTCTCGACCGGCGGCTGCGCCAGATGCAGGAGGAGGGGACGCTCTTCCGGGCCTCGGTCGACGTCGGCGTGGACATCACGGTCTCGCAGCTGCGAGCCGAGTTCGACGCCGTCGTGCTCGCGGGCGGCGCGACCGCGTGGCGCGACATCCCGGTCGCCGGTCGCGAGCTCGCGGGCATCTACCAGGCGATGGAGTTCCTGCCGTGGGCCAACCACGTGCAGCAGGGCGACATCGACGCGCCGCCGGTCACGGCGGAGGGCAAGCACGTCGTGATCATCGGCGGCGGTGACACGGGTGCCGACTGCCTCGGCACGTCGCACCGTCAGGGCGCGGCCTCGGTCACGCAGCTCGAGATCATGCCGACGCCTCCGGAGCACCGGACCGAGGGCATGCCCTGGCCGACCTACCCGATGATCTACCGCGTCTCGTCGGCGCACGAGGAGGGCGGCGACCGGCTGTTCTCGGTCAACACCACCGAGTTCGTCGGCGACGAGGACGGCAACGTCCGCGCGCTGCGGCTGGTGGAGGTCACCCGCGACGAGTCGGGCCGGTTCGTCCCGGTCGAGGGCACCGAGCGCGAGCTGCGGGCCGACCTGGTGCTCCTGGCGATGGGCTTCGTCGGGCCCGAGAAGGGCAAGCTGCTCGGCGACCTGGGCGTCGACCTCGACGAGCGCGGCAACGTCGCGCGCGACGACCAGTACATGACCAGCGTCGACGGCGTCTTCAGCGCGGGCGACATCGGGCGCGGGCAGTCGTTGATCGTGTGGGCCATCGCGGAGGGTCGCTCGGCCGCCGCGGGCGTCGACCGCTACCTGACGGGCCGTGAGGTCCTCCCCCGGCCGATCAACCCGACGGACCGCCAGATCGCCTGATCCGTGAGTGGCGATGGTCGCCATGGCGACCATCGCCACTCACGAAAGGCCGGCTCGAACCCGGGGGCGTCGTCCCCGGGGTCAGGGGGTCGGGCGGCCCAGGCCCGTCGACTCGCCGTAACGCGACAGGACCCGCTCGCGCATCGTCGGATCGCTGCGCGGCACCGGTTCCAGGAAGATCTCGGCGAGGTCCGGGAACCGCTCGCGCAGGTCGGCGTCGATGGCCACGCACGTCCGCTCGAGATCGGCGGCACCCAGGGCGTCGTCGAAGTCCAGTCGGGCGCACAGCAGCACCTGGTCGGTGCCCAGCATCATCGTCAGCAGGTCGACGACGGCGTCGACCTCCGGCCGGGCGCCGAGGTCGTCGCGCAGCGCGCGCACCAGCCGCGGGTCGGCCTGCCGCCCGATCAGCAGGCCCTTGTTGGTCCGCCCCAGCACGTAGGCGACCCCGGTGAGCAGCACACCGATCAGCAGCGAGGCGAGCCCGTCGTAGAGCGCGGAGCCGGTGAGCTGGTGCAGCCCGACGCCGGCAAAGGCGAGCAGGAGCCCGATGAGCGCGGCGGAGTCCTCGAAGAACACCGTCTTGACCGTCGGGTCATCGGTGCGGCGCAGCCACTCCATGGGCGAGAGCTCGTCGGCGGCCGCCTCCCGGCGCAGCTGCCGGACGGCCTGCGTCCAGGAGATGCCCTCCAGCACGAACGAGATCGCGAGCACGACGTAGGCGACGAGCACCGCGGTCTGCTCGGCCTCCTCGCCGACGATCGTGCGGATGCCCTCGTAGATCGCGAACACCGCGCCGGACACGAAGATCGACACCGCGGCGATCAGCGCCCAGAAGAAGCGCTCCTTGCCGTAGCCGAAGGGGTGGCGGCGGTCGGCGGCGCGGCTGGAGCGGCGCAGTGCCGTCAGCAGCAGGCCCTCGGTGGCGGTGTCGGCCGCCGAGTGCGCGGCCTCGGCGAGCATCGCGGCCGACCCGGTCAGCAGGCCGGCGATCAGCTTGAGGACGCCGATCGCGGCGTTGGCGCCCAGCGCGACGAGCACGGTGAGCGTGCTCTCGCCGCCTTCTCTCCCCGCTTCGGCCTCTGCCACGGACGCGAGCCTAGGACGCGCGGGGAGCCCCCGCCGGTCGGCTCGCGGCGAACGTGGCCGTGTCGAACCGGTTGTCCGCCACGGGGTGACGCGCGCCGGTCGGTTCGTCCTGTTCGGCCGACGGCTCCCGCCGCGGCCCGACACGCGGCGCGTCGTTCGGCCCGGCGTGTCCGGCCGGTCGTCGATGCAGGCCGCCCGCTCGACGGCCGTCGCGCAGGGACCGAAACTCATCCGGCCGCCGCGCGTTGTCCGGATTGACCGGGGCCGGTGGAACGGGGAGCCTCCACCGGTCCCGGTTGGTCTCCTGCTCCCCCGCGAGCCGCACGGATGCCCCGTGAGGCTCAGCCGATGCGGAACACCGGGTAGCCGGGCGCGATCCCGAGCAGCGTCTCGTCGTCCGCGCTCGCGTCGACGCCGTCGAAGAACACCCCGATCTCGAACTTCCACCGCTTCAGGTAGGCCCGCAGGACGGCGGGCTTCTCGTCGTCCGCCAGTTCGGTGACCCGGATCCGCTCGACGCGGCGGCCGACCCGCAGCTCTGCCTCGCCGGCGACGCGGATGTTGCGGACCCACTGCGTGACGCCGCGCGGCGCGACGAGGTAGCGCTCACCGTCGACGGTGAGCAGGTTGACCGGGGTCGTCCGCCACTGGCCGCTCGTGCGGCCGCGGACGGCCAGGACCCGGCTCCCCCAGACACTGACACCCATCCGGGTCAGGCCGGCGACGGCGGCATTGAACAGGGCGGTGCTGCGGCCGGGTGCGACGTAGCGGGTGGCGGTCACGGTTCCTCCTCGGTTCGAGAGCACTGCTCTCCGATAGGAACAGTGAACCGCACCCGCGACGTCACGTCAAGAGCAGTGCTCTCGTTCAGTAGCGGGTGTTCTCGTGGTCGTTCGGTCGCAGGCGGCTCAGGACTCGACGAGCTCCAGGTCGAACGCGTCGTCCCCGATCCAGATGCGCAGACCCTCGCCGTCCTCGGTGATGAAGCCGTCCTCCTCCTCACCGAGCTCGCGGGAGGCACCGAGGGCGCGGACGCTGAACTCGATGCGCCCCTCCCCGATGTCCCTGGGTCGGTACTCGCGGGCGAGCCGGGCGGTGCGGCTCTCGGTGGCGAGCCAGCGGGCGTTGTCCTCGCCCACCTCGGCCACCCAGGTCATCGTCGACATGATCGGCAGTATTCCGGTCGTCGCGCCCCGCGTCAGGTCCGCGGTCGGCGGGACCGGTTCAGACCGCCGCCGGATCCCGCTGTCCCACGGGAGTCCCGGCCCGCGCCACGGCCGCCCGGCGGGCCAGCCGGACCCGGCACGCAAGTCCGAACGCGCTCGCGGTCACGACGGCCATCCCGGCCCCGACCGCGAGCCCGACCAGCGGGTCGTTGCCGACGACCGGGCCCAGCAGCAGCCCCGCGGTCATCATGTAGGTGCCCCACAGCGTCGAGCTGGTGACCGAGCCGGGGACGAAACGCCGCACCGGGACGCCGACGCGACCGGCGATCGCCGTGCTCAGCAGCCGGCCGCTGGGCATGAACCGGGCCGCCACGAGCGCGACCACCGGGCGGGCCAGCATCGTCGCCGACACCCAGGACGCGACGGGACCGGCGCGGTCGACCCGGCGGACCAGCCGGGTGCTCGACCGGCCGAGCGTGTGCACGAGGAGGTCGCCGAGCAGGCAGCCGAGCAGCGCGGAGACCGCGAGCTCACCGACCATCAGCAGGTTCCCGGACGCGAACGCGGTGGCGTAGGCCGTCATCAGCACGGTCTCGCTCGGCAGGGGTGGGAAGGGCCCGTCGAGGGCGACCAGGACGACGAGCGCCAGCGGCAGCCACGGGCTGTGCAGCACGACGGCGCACATCGTCGCGACGGTCATCCCGCGGGCCCTCCCGGCGTCCGGATCGTCCGTGCCGCTGCTGCACGGCCTCCAGCATGACTCTTCTGCAGCACGGGCGCCGGGACAGTGGGGCGACCCACCCGATCCGGGGGTGGGGCAATCCCCCCTTCGGGCTCCGGCGTGGAAGGCTCGCAGGGGTGCCGGTCGCCCGGCCGGGCCCACACGTGGAGGTGCGATGACCGTCCGTCCGCTCGAGGGGCTGCAGGTCGTGGAGTGCGCGAGCTTCGTCGCGGGCCCCACGGCGGGATTGGCCCTCTCGCGTCTGGGAGCCGACGTCGTGCGGATCGACCCCCTGGGCGGGGCGAACGACCACAAGCGCTGGCCCGTCGCCCCCAGCGGCGACAGCTACTACTGGGCCGCGCTCAACCGCGGCAAGCGCAGCGTCGCCATCGACCAGCGTTCCGACGAGGGCCGTGAGCTCGTCGTCGCGCTGATCACCGCGCCGGGGCCGGACCGCGGCGTCCTCGTCGACAACGTCGTCGGCAGGCGGTGGATGTCCAACGAGGTGCTCACCGCACGCCGGTCCGACCTGATCCACGTCCGCGTGCAGGGGCATCCCGACGGGAGGCCCGCCGTCGACTACACCGTCAACGCCGAGGTCGGGCTGCCGGAGATCACCGGCCCCGAGGAGGGCGGCGCGCCGGTCAACCACGTGCTGCCCGCGTGGGACCTGATCACCGGCATGACCGTCGCGACCGGCGTGCTGGCCGCGCTGCGCGACCGTGACCGGACCGGTCGCGGGGCCTACATCGAGATCGCGCTCGCCGACGTCGCGCTCACCGGCGTCGCCGACATGGGCTGGCTGTCGGAGGTCGCGACCAACGGACGGGACCGCCCGCGCCACGGCAACCACGTGTACGGCAGCTTCGGCGTCGACTTCCTGTGCAAGGACGGCGAGCGCGTCATGGTCGTCGCGCTGACCGAGGGCCAGTGGAAGGCACTCTGCACCGTGACGGGGACCGGCGCGGTGTTCTCCGCGCTCGAGGCCGCGCTCGACGCCGACCTCACCCAGGAGACCGACCGCTACCGTCTCCGGGAGACGATCGCGGCGATCCTGCGTCCGTGGTTCGCCGCCCGCAGCCTCGAGCAGGCCAGCCGCGAGCTCGACGAGGCACGCGTGCTCTGGAGTGCCTACCGCGGGATGACCGACGTCGTCGCCGCGCACCGCAAGGGCACCTACCCCGTGCTGTCCGACGAGGTGGTCCCCGGCGCGGGCGCGGTGATCGCGGCGCGCACCCCGTTGCGCTGGAACGGCTCCCACGGCCCGGCGGGGGCCTCTCCCGTTCTCGGCCGCGACACCGACGAGGTGCTGGCCGAGCGGCTGGGCCTGGCGTCGGGGGAGATCGGGGCGCTGCACGACCGCGGCGTCGTCTGAGCCCGCCCGACTAGGCTGCGCGGATGCCGAGCTACGCGGTGCTGCTGCGCGGGGTCAACCTGGGCCCGAAGCGCAAGGTGCCGATGGCTCGGCTCCGGGAGCTGTTGTCGGGCATGGGTTTCGACGACGTGCGCACCCTGCTGCAGAGCGGCAACGCCGTCCTGCGCGCCTCCGCGACGACGCCCGCGGCGCTCGCCGAGGCGATCGAGCAGGCGCTCGAGGCGGAGTTCGGGATGCGCATCGGGGTCGTCGTGCGCACCGGCCCGGAGCTCGACGCCGTGATCGCCGCGCACCCGCTCGCCGACGTCGCGGACAACGGCTCGCGGATGATGGCGCTCTTCCTCTCCGCCGACCCGGACCCGGCCGCGCTGGCGGCGTTCGACCCCGTCGAGCTCGACCCCGACCGGGTGCGCATCGGCGACCGGGTCGTCTACCAGTGGTGTCCCGACGGCGTGCTCAAGGCGCCGGACATCGCGACGCCGATGGCCAGGAGATGGGGTGTGACGGTCACCGGGCGCAACTGGAACACCGTCACCAAACTGGCCGTGATGCTCGCCGACTGACCCGGCGGGGGGTTGGCCCGATGGTGGGCTCCCCCGCGAGGGGGAGGGTAACCACACCACGACTTCGGGGTCATCCCCCACGACTCGGCGCCCGCTCGTCGGCACGATTCTCCTCATGACCAACACGGCGTACTCCGAGATCCCCCGCGGCAGCGTGGCCCGCTCGGCCAGGATCGCCGCGCTCCCCCTGGCCTTCGGCGGCCGGGCCGTCGCGGGCTGGGGCAGGCGCCTCGCCGGCGCCGACGCGGAGCAGGTGTCGGCCAGTGCCATGGAGCGCAACGCCGAGCAGCTCTTCGCCGTGCTCGGCCAGCTCAAGGGGGGCGCGATGAAGGTCGGCCAGGCGCTGTCCGTCTACGACTCGATGATCCCCGCCGAGATCGCCGAGCCCTACCGGCAGGCGCTGGCCAAGCTGCAGTCCTGCGGCCCGACGATGCCGGCGCGGACCGTGCACCGCGTGCTCGCCGAGCAGCTGGGTCGGGACTGGCGGCGCCGCTTCCGCTCGTTCGACGACGAGCCCGCCGCCGCCGCGAGCGTCGGCCAGGTCCACCACGCCGTGTGGGCCGACGGCCGCGAGGTCGCCGTCAAGATCCAGTACCCGGGCGCCGACCAGGCACTCGACGCCGACCTGCGCACGCTCGAGCGGTTCTCGTCGCTGTTCGCGCTGATCGTCCCCGCGCTCGACGCCAAGGCGCTCGTCCGGGAGCTGCGCAGGCGCATGCTCGACGAGCTCGACTACCGGGCCGAGGCCGACCACCAGCGCCGCTTCGCCGCCGCCTACGCCGGCGACCCGCGCCTGCACGTGCCGGCCGTCGTCGCCTCGGCCCCGAAGGTGATCGTCTCGGAATGGCTCGACGGGGTGTCGCTGGGCGCGATGACCGCACGGCCCGCCGGCGACGCCGCCGAGCAGGCCCTGCGCGACAGCTGGGCGCACACGATCATCGAGACGATGTTCTCCTCCCCGCTGCGCGTCGGGCTGCTGCACGCCGACCCGCACCCGGGCAACTTCATGGTGCTCGCCGACGGCCGGCTCGCGATGATCGACTTCGGTGCGGTCGCGGAGCTTCCCGACGGGTTCCCGCCCGTGCTGGCCCGCATCCTGCGCCACGTCGCCGACGCCGAACCCGCCAAGATGATGCGGCTGATGCTGGCGGAGGGCTTCGTCGGCGGGGACGTGCCCGCCGAGGACGTGCTGCGCTACATCGGTGCGCTCGCCGACCCGCTGCGCTCGCGGACCTTCCGGTTCCACCGCGACTGGATGGCCCAGCAGGGCTCACGCGTGATGGACGTGCGCGGACGCGCGTTCTGGGAGACCGGTCGCTCGCTGGCCCTGCCCCCGCAGCACATGCTGATCGTCCGGGTGCTCTCCGGCTGGACCAACATCCTCGCCCAGCTCGACTGCACCGTCGCGGCCCGGGCGCTGGCCGAGGCGTGGCTCCCGGAGTTCTGAGCCCGGAGTTCCGAGCCCGGAGTTCCGAGCCCGGCCGGGGTGCCGGGACCGTGCGTCGCCGTTCCGCGCGTGGAGGTCATTGGGCCGGGGCGGGCGCCCGCTCGGCGAGCAGGCGCACCGCCAGGGCACCGAGCACCCCGCCCATGACCCAGCGCTGCACCCGGACCCAGGACGGGCGCCGCCCGAGAACCCGGGCGAGCGTCGCCGCCGAGCACACGATCAGCGCGTTCACCGTCAGTGCGACGACGATCTGCACCGCGCCCAGTGCCAGGCTCTGCTCCCAGACCGGCGCGCCGGCCGGGTCGACGAACTGCGGCAGCAGCGCGACGTAGAGCACGGCGATCTTGGGGTTGAGCAGGTTCGTCGTCAGACCCGCCGTGAACAGCCGCCACGGCGGGTCGACGGGCAGGTCGCGGGCCTCGAACACGCCGCGCCCACCCGCCCGCAGCGTCCGCACGGCCAGGTACAGCAGGTAGCCGGCGCCGGCGATCTTGAGCGCGAGGTAGGCCGCGGGGACCGCCGCGAACACCGAGGCGATCCCCGCCGACGCCGCGGCCAGATAGACGCCGAAACCCGCCGCGACCCCGAGCAGCGACACCAGCCCCGCGCGCCTGCCCTGCGTGATGCTGCGCGAGACCAGGTAGAGCATGTTCGGGCCAGGGGTGAGGACGAGTCCGAGTGCCACCGTCGCGATGCCCGCGGCCGCCGCCGCACCGATCACCATGAGCCCCAGTCGACCCCGGCCCGTTCCGGTCGCCGATGGCCGATCCGGAGAAAGTGGCCGTCCGGCGATGAGATCCGGACCGCCGCGTCGTCAACACCGGCGACCGCCACCGCATCCCCGGGAGGACCTCATGACCGCCACCGCCATCGCCCCCGCCGCCACCACCGGCCGCGTCGCCAACCGTGCACCGTGGACGGTGCAGATCGTCGTCGGACTCTTCCTCGTCGTCGGCTCCGCGGCGCCGAAGCTGTTCGGCCAGGAGTACGCCGTCGCGATGTTCGAGGCCATGGGCAGCGGCCAGTGGCTGCGCTACGTCGTCGGCGTCCTGGAACTCGCCGGCGGCGTCGGGCTCCTGCTCGCACCGATCGCGGCGGCGGCCGCCACCGGGCTCGTCGCCCTCATGATCGGGGCGATGATCACGCAGGTCTTCGTGCTGCACAACCCGGCCGACGTCGTCACGCCGATCCTGATCGGCGCGACGACGTCGTCACGCCGATCCTGATCGGCGCGCTGATGGTCGTCGTCGCCGTCGCGCGGCGGCACCGGCTCGCGGCCTTCGTGCGTGGTCTGCGCCGTTGAGCGCGACGACACCCGTACGGTCCGCCGGTACGCCGGTGCGCCGTCACTGCCTGCGGACCGACCACTCCCATTTCTTGCCGACGACGTTCGACGCCCGACCGCCCATGTCCTCGCCCACGATCGATCCCTTGTAGACGGCGTAGCCGCTGTTGAACGTCAACGTGACCGAGGCGCCCGACTGGCGCCAGGTGTCCCCCGCCTTGTCGAAGGTGCCGGTCGGGCTCGTGTACGCCAGCCGCGACCCGGCCTTGAACCGGAAGACGTAGAAGCGGCCGTCGGAGTCGGTGCCCGACCACGTGGTGCCCTCCAGCGGCGGGGTGAGGGGCGCGTCGGCCCGCTCGGCGACGGCCTGCCCCGACACGGTGTACGTGCAGCCGGTGAGCGTCAGGAGCGCGACGGCGAGCGTCGCGCACAGCGTCCGTGCCCTCGCCCGCCCCACACCGACCGCCTTCCCGGAATTTCGGTCATGCTTGCCCGGAGACGCGCTGCGGCGCAACCGGACCAGGACCGTGATCCCGGCGGCGGCAGGGGATCCGGGAGGATCATGTCATGCGGATCACACTGCTGGCGGTGGGCTCGCGCGGGGACGTGGAGCCGTTCGTCGTGCTCGGGGTCCGGCTTCGGCGCGCGGGGCACGGTGTCCGGTTCGCCACGCACGACGAGTTCGCCAGCACCGTCGGAGCCGCGGGCCTCGAGTTCGCGACGTTGCCCGGCAACCCGCGCGCCGTCCTCGCGAGCCCCGAGGGGAAGCGGATGCTCGCCACACGCAACCCCGTCGCCCTCACCCGGCGGATGGCCGCCATCGTCGGCCCCGCGCTCGACGAGGCCTACCCCGCCGCCGTCGACGCCTGTCGCGACGCCGACCTCGTCGTGTACGCGACGCTCGCCGCGATCGGGCCGAACGTCGCCGACCTCTACGGCGTCCCGGCCGTCGCCGCGCACCTGCAGCCGCAGACCCCGACGCGCGCCTTCGGCCCGACGGGCTCCCCCGGCGTGCGCGACGTCCCCGCGGCGCTGAGGCACGCCACGTGGGCGCTGGCCGACCGGCTGCTGTGGAAGGCCTTCCTCCCGACGATCGCCGCGCAGCGCCGGGCACAGGGCTCGCCCCCGCTGCCGCCGGGCCCGCCGTCGCACTGGCCTCCGGGTACCCGACCGCCGACGCTGTACGGCTTCTCGCGGGTCGTCGTCCCCGTGCCGCCGGACTGGCCGCCGGACGTGCACGTCACCGGCTACTGGATAGCGCCGCCCGATCCGCATCACGTCCCGCCGCGTGAGCTCGCCGCGTTCCTCGACGCCGGCCCGGCGCCCGTGTACATCGGGTTCGGCAGCATGCCCGACCGCGACGCCGGGCAGCTCGTGGACATCGCCCTCGCCGCGGCCCGCCGGGCCCGCACCCGGATGGTGCTGGCCGCCGGCTGGGCCGGGCTCGCCCCGGGTCACCCGTCCGACGACGTGCTCGTCGTGGGGGACGTCCCGCACCGCTGGCTGTTCGAGCGGGTCGCGGCCGTCGTGCACCACGGTGGCGCCGGCACCACCGCGGCCGGGCTGCGGGCGGGGCGCCCGAGCGTCGTCGTCCCCTTCTTCTCCGACCAGTTCTTCTGGGGCCGTCGCGTCGCGGCGCTGGGCGCCGGACCGCCGCCGATCGCCCGCGAGAAGCTGACCGCCGCGGCGCTGACCGAGGCCCTGCGGGCCGCACTGCAGCCCGGGCCCGCCGCCGCGGCCGCCGCCGTCGGCGCGCGCATCGCCGACGAGGACGGGCCCGCGTGCGCGGTCGCCGTGCTGGAGCGGATCGGCGGCCGGGCATGATGGGCACGTGGCGCAACGAGCGCGGTCGGCCGCGCGGCGACGAACCCTTCTCGTCATCCTCGCCGTCGCCCTCGCGGGCGTCGCGTGGCTGGTGAAGATCGCGATCGAGGCCGCGCTCGGCGACGGCAGCATCATCGACCTCGGGGTCCTGCAGCTGCGGCTGTTCTACAACACCGGGGTCTCGTTCAGCCTCGGCTCGTCGCTGCCGACCTGGGTCGTGATCCTCGTGACCGGCGCGATCACGCTGGCCATCGCCGGCTATGCCTGGGTCGCGGCGGCCGACGTCAGCCTGCTCGGGCTGATCGGGCTCGCGGCCGTGGTCGCGGGCGCGGCGACGAACCTGGTCAACCGCGCCGTCGAGGGCGCCGTGGCCGACTACTTCCACACCGGCTGGTTCGCGACGTTCAACCTCCCGGACACCTACATCACCCTCGGTGTCGTCTGCATCGCGATCTCGGTGATCTTCCCCGGCCCCGCCCGCCCGGAGCCGTCCGCCGCGGCGGTCTCGCAGGACGCCACGGCGCCCGACGGCGACGACGCCGAGCACCGCAGTCGCGGCGAGGGCTGAGCGCGTCGAGCGGGTCCCAGGGTCAGGACCTGGCTGTGGGCGTGGCTGCGGCGCGCCCGGGCCGCAGCCCCCGGCGGCCCGCGACGAGCAGGACGACGCCCTCGCCGATCATCTGGATGCCCAGCAGGATGCCGAGCAGGGTGAGCGTCGCGACCGCGAAGTTCAGCAGCACGACCAGCCCCATGACCAGCGACACGACCCCGACGAGGCCGAGCACGATCCGGTGTTCCTTCAGCTGGACGGCGAGCACGATCCGCACCGCGCCCACGACGAGGAACATCGCCCCGGCGAGCAGGGTGAACGTCGCCGCCCCGACAACGGGGTTGCGCAGCACGACGATGCCGAGCACGGCGAGGACGGCGCCGCCGAGCAGG
Source organism: Pseudonocardia sp. D17 (assembly GCF_036984265.1). Taxonomy (NCBI): domain Bacteria; kingdom Bacillati; phylum Actinomycetota; class Actinomycetes; order Pseudonocardiales; family Pseudonocardiaceae; genus Pseudonocardia; species Pseudonocardia sp. D17. The sequence continues at coordinate 148,271 of NZ_BPRG01000234.1, forward strand.
GCCGACCAGAACACCGCCGACGACTCCCGGCGCAGCACGCCCCGCACGATCAGCAGCACGCCGGCGGCGAGGATCGTCCATCCGATGAGGACGATCGACAGCAGGGTGGCGGCGACGGCGTTGCTCAGCAGGAACGCCCCACCCACGACGAGCACCACGGCGAGCGCGATCTCCCAGCCGCGGTGGCGGGTAGAGGGGTCGTCCATGTGCGCACGCACCTCCGCTCGGGCCGAGTCCCGAGCATGCCCGGGACTCGTCCACAAGGGAAGGCCCGTCGGAGCTCCCACGAGGACACCGCACCCGGCAGACGGGCTCCGGCCGCGCCGGCGTCATGGCATCAGCGGGTCGCGGCGGGGAGCCGGCCCTGCGTCGTCGCGCTCCGGATCGCCGGGACCGCGGCCGGATCGAGCAGCCCGATCGACGCGGCGTGCTCGGCGATCTGCGTGCTGTCGTCCACCGCCAGCATCGGCACACCGCGTGCGCTGACCTCCCGCGCCAGCGCGCGGACCTGTGCGTCGCGCCGCGGGTTGCGCCCCGGCGGGCGGCGCACGTAGACCGCCCGGATCCGGTCCGGGTGCGCCTGGGCCAGGTCCGCGTAGATTTCGGGGTCGAGCTGGCCGGTGTCGCCGACGAGGACCAGCGCGAGCGCCGGGTGCTCGTCGAGGATCCGGGTGATCAGCGAGGTCTTGTGCTCACGGGCACCGATCCGGAACAGCGTGCCGCGCCCCGGACCCCAGTCGGTGAGCAGCAGCGGGCCGAGCGGGAACGCGCGCAGCCCGATGAACTCCAGCAGCGTGCCGTGCAGGTTCCACGGGCTGGTCGAGACGTAGAAGACCGGCCTGCACACCTCCGGTGACGACACGAGCGCCCGGTAGAGCGCGGCCGCCCCGGGCAGCGGGGCGCGGTCCGCGGTCTCGGTCAGCAGCGTCGCCCGGAGGAACTCCAGCCCGCGCGTCAGGCCCGTCTCGAGGATCGTGTCGTCGACGTCGCTGACCAGCCCGACGTCGGCACGCGGGTCGACGACCAGGACCTGCGCGGTCGCGGTCGCGCCGTCCGCCAGGGTCAGGTCGGCCTCCTGCCAGCCGGGCTCCAGCCCGGGACGGTCGACGACGGCGTCGACGTAGCCCTCGTCGTCCGCCCGGACCCGGGCGACCCCGCCGGGCGTGCGGATCGCCACCTGCGCGCGCGGGATCTCCACGGTGAAGAACCGGCTCAGGCTCGCGCGCAGCACCTGCCGGCGCGACCGCGGACCGGGCACGGCCTCGTCGACGATGCCGGCGTCGGGATGCCCCATCACCACGCGCGCGCCGAACCGCACCCGCTCGACCGACCCGTGGCCGATGAACGGCAGGACCAGCGGCCGGCGCCGCCCGCGGACCCGCACGACGACCAGGACGACCCGGCCCACCACGCCGTCCGCCGCGGCGGCCAGGCCGACGAGGGCGGCCCTCACCCGGGTGCGCGTCACGCGCCAAGCGTGTCGCGAGGACGGTCGGACCGCCACTCCGACCCGCCGACGGGCGGCGACCCGCTCCACCGGTAACCCTGACGAATACTTGACGACAGTGGAAAATACGCAATAGCGTGCCCCGGACCACAGTCAGGTTGCGCACACGTCGCACCACATGCCGGAGGAACCGACATGCCGATCCCGCAGACCGTGACCACCATGGAAGCCTGCATGACCCTGCGCGCGGGCAACGAGGCCGACTTCTGGGCGACGCAGGAGCGCATGGGGCCCGTCGTCGCGTCGCAGCCCGGCTTCCTGGCCGTCATCGGCGGCCCGATCGCCCGTTCCCCGTGGATGTACTTCTCGGGCAAGTGGGAGACGCCGGACCTCATGGACGCCTGGTACCGCAGCCCCGACCACGGGCCCGTCATGAAGGGCGCCTACGACACCTGGTTCGACGCCTTCTACATCCGCAAGTGGCGGCGTCCCGCCGAGGGCGAGGAGCTGACCGGCCCGCTGTTCCTCGAGACCAGCCTGGTGCCGGCCGACGCACTGCCGCAGGAGCGCGTCGACGCGCTCGTCACGACGCTCACGGCCGCACTGCCCGGCTACGGGACGATGCCCTACGAGACCCTGCCCGGCACGTTCGAGGCGCAGCCGTTCCAGTTCATCGGCCCCGTCGAGGAGTTCCCGCAGCAGGCGCCGGTGCGCTACCAGCTCAACACCCACTGGGCCACGCCGGCGCAGCTGGAGAAGTGGCTGGCCGGGCCCGAGATGGCCGAGCTGGCCACGCTGGGCACCGTGACCAACGAGGTCGGCGTCCAGATTCACCACGAGCCGGGCGAGCGCCGGGCACTCAACGCCGACGGTTCCGCGCGGGGCTGGCTGCGCGAGGGCGCCACGCTCTGAGGCGGGGCGCGGGCCGGCCCGGCACGCTACTCCGCGTCGACGCCACGAGCCGTGCCGAACCGGCGCTGGTAGGCCGCCGGGCTGATCGAGAGCTTCCTGGCGAAGGCCCGCCGCATGCTCTCGTAGCTGGGGAAACCTGCGCGGGCCGCGGCCTGGGTCGCGGTGTGCCCCTGGTCGAGGAGCGCCCTCGCCATGTCGAACCGGATGCTCTCCACGTACCGGGCCGGCGTCGTGGCCAGCTCGTCGTGGAAGAGCCTCGACAGCTGCCGGGTGCTGACGTTGAGGTGCCCCGCGAGGTCACCGAGGGAGTGCCGGCCCTGCGGGTTCGCCGTGACCAGGTCGGTGACCGTGCGCAGGTCGGGCGACCGCGGCGGCGGTCCCTGCAGCGGGGCGGAGAACTGCGACTGCCCGCCCGACCGCTGCATGTAGACCACCAGGGCGCGGGCGACGTCACGGGCGAGGTCGGCGCCGTGGTCCTCCTCGACGAGCGCCAGCGCCAGGTCGATCCCGGCCGTCACCCCCGCCGAGGTGTAGGTGGAGCCGTCGCGGACATGGATCGCGTCGGGTTCGACGCGGCACGTCGGGTACCGGGTGGCGAGCTCGTGCGTCACCTTCCAGTGGGTGGTCGCGCGCTTGCCGTCGAGCAGGCCCGCGGCGGCGAGGATGAACGCGCCCGTGCAGATCGACCCGACGCGGCGGGCACCGGCCGCGGGCACCCGGGCGGCGTCGGCGAGCTCCGGAGGCACGGACGTCCGGACGTGCAGCCCCGACCCGGCGACGAGGTACGTGTCCGGGGCCGGCTCGTCGGCGACGGCCCCGTCGACCGCGACCGTGACACCGAGGTTCGACCTGACGTCCTCGCCGGTCGGTGACACCAGCACGATCCGGTAGTCCGCGCCGAACCGGTTCGCCTCCGTGAACACCTCGGCCGGCCCCGCGACGTCCAGCAGCGTCACCCCCTCGTACACGAGGAACGCGATGCGTCGTGGGGCCGAGGGGTGCACGGCCGGATCTCACAGCGGCCGACCCCCGCGAGGCAAATGATCCCGGCACGCGACGTCCGCCGCGGCGGGTCCCGCCGCCGCCCGCTGTCCGGATCCGAGGGGTTCCTGGCCCGACGAGAGCGGCGCCGGGGGCGGGTCGATCGGCAGCATCGAGTGCGCAGGAGCTGTCGACGACCATCAGCGGAGGAAGCACGTCATGTCGGAGGTCATCGCGGGCGTGGCCGTGCCCGGGACGGAAGCGGCCGACGAGGCGACCCGCCTCGTGCGGGAGACCACCAGCCCGCTCGTCTACCACCATTCCCGTCGCGTGTTCCTCTTCGGCGGACTGCACGCCAGGCGGCTCGGCGTCGAACCCGACCCCGAGCTGCTGTATGTCGCCGCCCTGTTCCACGACACGGGTCTCACCAGGCCGTTCTCCGACGTGGAGCAGCGGTTCGAGGTCGACGGCGCCGACCACGCCCGCGCGTTCCTGCGCGCCCACGGCTTCTCCCCCGCGGCTGCCGAGACCGTGTGGACCGCGATCGCACTGCACACGACGCCGGGAATCCCCCCGCGCATGGGGCCGGAGGTCGCCACCACCTACCTGGGCGTCCTCACCGACGTTCTCGGCGTCGGCCTCGACGAGCTCCCCTCCGACGACGTGGCGGAGATCCTCGCCGTCCACCCCCGGGGGGACTTCAAGAACGAGTTCCTCCGCGCCTACGCCGAGGGGCTCGAGCACCGTCCGGAGACCACGAACGGCACCGTGAACTCCGACGTCCTCGAGCACTTCGTCCCGGGCTTCACCCGGACCACCACCGTCGAGCGCATCCTCGGCTCGCCCTGGCCGAGCTGATCCGGCCCGTCCCCGAAAGGAAGATCGACATGCACGCCATCACGGTTCGCGACCGGACCGCCGGTGTCGACGGCCTCACCCTCGCCGAGCTGCCGCACCCGCACGCCGCCGAGAACGACGTCGTCGTGCGGGTCCACGCCGCCGGCTTCACCCCCGGCGAGCTCGACTGGCCCGCCACCTGGACCGACCGCGCCGGTCGCGACCGCACGCCCAGCGTCCCGGGACACGAACTGTCCGGCGTCGTCGTCGAGCTCGGCTACGGCACCACCGGCCTCACCGTCGGGCAACGGGTGTTCGGGCTGACCGACTGGGCGCGCAACGGCACCCTGGCCGAGTACACCGCCGTGGAGGCCCGCAACCTCGCCCCGCTCCCCGCCGACATCGACCACACGGTGGCGGCCGCGCTGCCGATCTCGGGCCTGACCGCGTGGCAGGCACTCTTCGTCCACGGCGGACTCACCGCCGGGCAGACCGTGCTGATCCACGGCGCGGCCGGCGGCGTCGGGTCCATCGCCGTCCAGCTCGCGCGGGAGGCCGGCGCCCGGGTGATCGGGACCGGCCGGGCCGCCGACCGCGAGCCGGCGCGCGAGCTCGGCGCCCACGCGTTCCTCGACCTGGACGCCGACGCGCTGGAGGACGCCGGTCAGGTCGACGTCGTGCTCGACGTGATCGGTGGCGAGATCCTCGCGCGGTCGACCGCGCTCGTGCGCCCCGGTGGCACGCTCGTGACGATCGCGGAACCGCCCACGGCGCACCCCGAGGGCGGCCGTGCGGTCTTCTTCGTGGTCGAACCCGACCGGGCGCAGCTCGCGGACCTGGCCCTGCGGGTCCGTGACGGGCGGCTGCGACCCGTCGTCGGCGACGTCCGCCCGCTCGCGGAGGCACCCGACGCCTTCGCCCGCCGTCGGCGCCGCGGCAAGACGATCATCGAGGTCGCCGGCGACAGCTCGTGAGGGTCGTCAGACCCAGAAGACCGCGATGCCGACGTTGAGCACGGCCAACCCGCCGATCGCCCAGAATGCCGCCGGGCCGAGGGTCTTGCGGCGCCCGACGATGACGAGGGCCAGCAGCACCACCACCACGCCGAGCTTGACGGCGATCTTGGTGTTGTCGACGGGGAGGTCGAGCGCACCCTCCCGCAGTCCGACGAGCGCGACGCCCGTGACGAGCTGGGTGAGCGCGCCGTGCAGCATCCCGGTCGCGGGACGGCGGCGGCCCTCCACCGCCGGCTCCCGCAGCTGCGCGACGAAGGCACCGAGCAGCACCGCCAGACCGATGAAGTGCAGGAACAGCAACACGAGCCTGAGGAACTCCACGGCACTCACTCACTCTCACGGTCGATGTAACCAGGGCCCGCCGGTGCGCCGAGCCGGCGCCCCCTGCGCCCGAGATCGGACTTTTCGGACTCGTCCGGTAGGATACCAACGCCCTGTCGGGAACTTACGCGACGGCCCCCACGGACCCCTCCCGAGAAGATGCCGACACCATGTCGGTAACGTTGCCGACATGGTGTCGACAAGAGTGCTGCGACGTGACCGATGTTCCTGACCCTGCGAGAGCTCGCCTTCGCCCGCGGCCGTTTCGCCCTGATGGGCGCGGTCGTCGCGCTGATAGCGGTGCTGATGGTGCTGCTGTCCGGCCTGTCGGTGGGGCTGGTGAACGACGGCGTCTCCGGCCTGCAGAAGCTGCCGGTCACGTCCCTGGCCTTCGAACGCGGTGTCCCGACCGACTCGGCGTTCTCACGCAGCGTCGTCGACTCCGCGGCCGTCGCCCGGTGGGCGGAGCGCGACGGCGTCACGGACGCTGCACCGCTGGGGAACACACTGGTCAACGCCAAGTCCGACCGGGGCACGGAGATCGATCTCGCGCTGTTCGGGGTGCAGCCGGGCTCGTTCGTCGATCCTGACCCGGCTCAGGGCGCCCGGCTCGGCTCGGCTCCGCACGAGATCGTGGTGAGCGCGACCGCGATCGACGCGGGCCTGCGGCTCGGTGACACCGTCACCCTCGACCGCATCGGGACCGAGCTGACCGTCGTCGGCGTCCTGGACGGCCAGCACACCTTCGGCCACGTCGACGTCGGCTACGTGCCGCTGCGCACGTGGCAGGAGATCCGGGCCGGGGCCGGCCCCGGCGACCCGGTTCCCGCGCACGCCTACGACGAGATCACCGCCGTGGCCCTGCGCACCGCGCCGGGCACGGACCTCGCCGCGGGCGACGAGGCGGCCGGGACGGCGTCGATGACCCTGGAGGAGTCCTTCGGCGCCTCGCCCGGCTACACCGCCGAGACGGCGACCCGCGGGATGATCCAGGTGTTCCTGTACGCGATCTCGGCACTGGTCGTGGGCGCCTTCTTCACCGTCCTGGTCATCCAGCGCAAGCCCGAGATCGCGGTCCTGCGCGCGATGGGCGCCGCGACGGGCTACGTGCTGCGCGACAGCCTGCTGCAGTCGGCGGTCCTGCTCGTGGTCTCGACCGTCGTCGGTGTCGCCGCCGGCGTCGCGGCGGGGGCCGGGCTCTCGGCGACCCCCATGCCCTTCGCGCTCGACCTCGGCGCCGTCGGTGTCGCAGCACTCCTCCTGGTGGCGCTCGGCATGGTCGGAGCGGCCGTCGCGGTGCTGCGCGTCACCAGGGTCGACCCGCTCACCGCCCTGGGAGGCAACCGATGACCACCGGACTTCTGCTGGAACGTGTCACCCTGCGCCACGGCGACGGCGAGGACGAGACCGTCGCGCTCGACGACGTGTCGTTGCACGTCGAGCCGGGCGAGATCGTCGCGGTCGTCGGACCGTCCGGGGCGGGCAAGTCGAGCCTGCTCGCGGTCGCGGGCGGGCTCACGGTGCCCGACGCGGGCCGGGTCGTCGTCGACGGCGTCGACCTCGCCGGGCCGGAACGAATGCGGGCGCGAATCCGCCGCACCCGCATCGGCTACGTCTTCCAGAGCAACAACCTGCTGCCCGCGCTGACCGCCGTCGACCAGGTGCGGCTGCCACTGACGTTCGGCCGGATCGAGAACCCGCGGGACCCGGTCGAGCTGCTCGCCGAGGTCGGCATGGACCACAAGAGCGGCCGCAGGCCGCATCAGCTCTCCGGCGGGGAACGCCAGCGCGTCGGGGTGGCCCGGGCGCTCGTCACCCGGCCCGGTGTGCTGCTCGTGGACGAGCCGACGTCGGCACTGGACCGCCGGCGCAGCCACGAGGTACTCGCCCTGCTCGCCCAGGAGACCCACGAGCACCACATGGCTACTGTTGTCGTCACGCACGATCACGACGTGCTGCGGCACTGCGACCGGGTGTTCGAGATGATCGACGGCAGGCTGACCGAGGAGCGGCCTGCCATGGCGTGACCGAGTGGTTCCACCCGGGAGGAGGATGACGTGCCCCGCATCCAGGCTCCCACCGTTGCCGAGCACCGCGAGCGGCAGCGGCGGGCGATCCTCGATGCGGCACGTGCGCTGCTGGCCGAGACCGGGCAGGCGCCGTCGCTGGCCGCCGTCGGCGCGCGGATCGGTCTCGCCAGGCCCAGCGTCTACCAGTACTTCCCCTCTCGCGAGGCGCTGCTCGAGGCCGTCGTCGCCGAGGTCTTTCCCGCGTGGACCCGGCACGTGCTCGATCGCGTGGCCGCCGCCGGCACCCCCGCGGAGCGGGTCTGGGCCTACGTCGAGGCGAACGTCGAGCTCTTCACCGGGCCCGAGCAGGCGATCGCGAAGGCCCTGCGCACCCTGATCGACCCGGCCGTGCTGCACGCCCACAGCGCGCAGCTCCACACCCAGCTCCGCGAGCCCCTCATCGACGCGCTGCGCGGGCTCGACGAGGCGGACCCCGAGCGGATGGCCGAGCTGATCAACGCCGCGGTCCTGCGCGCTTCCCAGGACCTCGCCCCGCACGACGCCGCCGCGGCGCTGGCGCTCCTCGGTCGTCTGCTGCGCCCCTACCTCCGGGCCCGCGAGGTCGCCACGCGGTCGTGACCGCGCCGGGCCACGGGCTCCCCGCCGACCGGCGAGGCCGCGAGAATGCGGGCATGGGGCTGCGGTTCACCACGCGCACGTCGGACTCGCCGTGGGTCGACGCGGTGTGGACGTGCACCAGCGATCAGGTCGGCGAGATGACCTCGGTCGCGGCGCCCCGATGGGGGCTGGTCTTCTGGGAGTGCGACGGCCGGGCCCATGCCGGGGTGACCGGTCCGGAGACCGCGACCGGCAGCGCGCCGGTCCCCGAGGGCGCGAGCTTCGTGGGCATCGAGTTCGCGATCGGCACGTCGCTGCGGGACCTCCCGGTCGCATCGCTCGTCGACGGCGGGGTGGAGCTCGCCGACGCGACGCGGACGTCGTTCCGGCTCTGCGGGTCACGCCGCTGGGAACGGCCGGCCCCGGACGACGCGGAGGCCCTGGTCGCGCGCCTCGTCAGGGACGGCGCGGTGGTTCGCGACCCGATCGTCGGCGAGGTGCTGCGCGGCGGCCGCCCCGCCGTGTCGGACCGCACGCTGGAACGGCGGTTCCGGGCGGCGACCGGGCTCACCCGGGGTGCGGTGCGTCAGATGGAGCGCGCACGCGAGGCGGCCCACCTGCTGGCCGCGGGGAAGGCGGCCACCGACGTCGTCGCCTCGCTCGGCTACTTCGACCAGCCGCACCTGGCGCGTGCGCTGCGCCGCTACGTCGGGCGGACGGCCACCCAGCTGCAGGACGGCGGCGCCGGGGCCCTCGCGCTGGACCTCGGCTCGTTCTCGTGAGCGGCGGCCGGCCTTCAGCCGGCCACGTCGTAGAGCAGCTTCACGACGCCGTTGGGATAACCCTGCGAGTCGCGCAGCCGCAGCCTCTGCCGCTCGCGGTCGGCGTCGCTGAACAGACTCTTGCCGGCGCCGAGCAGCACCGGGAACACCAGCAGGTTGTAGCGGTCGATCAGCCCCGCGTCCGAGAGCCCGCGGGCCAGCTCGGCGCTGCCGTGGATGAAGATCGCCCCGCCCTCGCCCTTCTTCAGCTCTGCGACGTCGGTGGTCGAGCGCAGGATCGTGGTCTCGCCCCAGCCGTCGACGAGAGAGTCCTGCGAGATCGTCGAGGAGACCACGTACTTCGGCAGGTCCTTGTAGGCCGCGTGGTCCTGCGAGTCGCGCCACGTCGGGGCGAAGGCCTCGTAGCTGCGCCGGCCGAACATCAGGGCCGTGGTCTCCGCGAGCTCCTCGCCCTTGAGCGCGAACGCCTCGGGCAGGAACTCGACGTCCTTGAACACCCAGCCTCCGCTGCGGTGCTCCTCCCCCGGTCCACCGCCCGGCGAGTCCACGACGCCGTCGAGCGACATGAACGCGGTGTAGACGAGGTCGCGCATCCTGGGGGTCTCCTTCCGGTCCGACGGCGTGCGGCCGTCGACGTCCTCGGTCCGCGTACGTTATGTCGCCGCTGTCCGCCGGTCTTGGACAGAACCGACAAGCCGACGAGCGCGCCCGTCCGGCCAGGGAGTCCGGCCACCCGCGGGCGCGACGTGACCGGTCTTCGGGGGCGCGACCGCGGACTCCTGTCGGACCGGGTCACCGGACGGGCACTCGTGGCGAGCGATATTTCCCGAGCGGCCGCGCCTGCGGCGCGTGCGCCGGCAGGCCTGGAGCGGGCGACGGGAATCGAACCCGCGTAGCCAGTTTGGAAGACTGGGGCTCTACCATTGAGCTACGCCCGCGTGGCCGGTCGCCCGGCCCCCTTCAGCCTAGCGGACCCCGTCCGCGCCACAGTCAGAGGTTCACTGCGTCGCCGTCGAGGCGCAGCGAGTCGTGGGTCCCACCGGCAGGGCCTCGAGGTCCCGGCAGCCCAGGGACCGCGGCCACGAGCTCGGCGGATCCGCCGACCAGCGTCGAGTCGAAGTCGATCTCCGACGCCACGCACCAGGAGCGGTCGGCGGCCCAGAACAGGGTCGGCGACTGCGTCGCGAACTCGCCCCACGAGTAGGTGTGCCCGATCCGCACGGCGTCCCGCAGCGGCCCGGAGAAGACGATGTGGTCCCGGTGCGGCAGCCGCAGCCGCGGACCGTCGAGGACCTCGCGGGGCAGCTCCGGCGGAACCTCCTCGTCACTGCCGACGACCACGACCGCCGGGCTGCCGTGGATCCAGCCGAACCCCTCCCAGAGCGCGAAGAAGCTCGGCGTCCCGGGGCGCCGAGCAGCCCGAGCAGGGTGTCGAGGGCCGCCCGGCCGAGGTTGCCGGCGTCCGGCGCGATGTCGCGCCAGCGTGCGTCGTAGGTGATCGGGACGCCCGCGGCACGGCGATCGCGCTCCACTGGGCCAGTGCGTGCAGCCGGCGCCCGGTCGCGCGGCAGACGTCGGCCCAGCGCAGCGGCGCACCGTCGAACGACGGACCGGGCGCCGGGACGGGATGCAGGACGCGGGCGTACGCCGCGTAGCCGCGTGGCACGACCGAGCCGACGCGGCGCTAGTGATCCTTCCCGCACGACCGCGGGGTCATCGCATCTGCGTATATCTCGATCGACCGCCCGTCGCTCACCGAGATGCCTCCGCCCGCGGGCCCGAGGGTGCGGGTCAGCATCATCCACGTGACCTCCAGCGCAGCGAGCCAGCGCGCCTCGCTGTCCCAGCCCGCGCGGGCGAGACACGCATCCGGGTGCGTGGCCCGCTTCACGGCGTCGATCCGCTGGTCCGTGATCCACCGCAGCGCCGCACGGGGGTCGTCGGTCGTCCCCTCGTACCGGGCTCCGACGAGCTCGCGCCAGCGCTCGATCCGGTACCGCGCCGGGTCCCCCGTGGTGACCTCGCCGACGGTGAGGTGCCAGTGCGTGACGCCGAGCTCGCGCCACCGACCGGAGTCGGTCAGGCCGTCCTCGTCGAGATGCGGGAGCACGCCGCGGAACGTAGCGACCCCCACCGACGAAACCGGCCCTCGACGCCACCACCCGGCCCCACCCGTGGGGGCGCCGGGAGACGACTGCCGTCCGTGCTAGCGTTACGTGTCCGATAGGGGTGTTTTCCCAGGTCAGACACGGGGTGTGGCGCAGCTTGGTAGCGCACTCGCTTTGGGAGCGAGGGGCCGTGGGTTCAAATCCCGCCACCCCGACCAGGTCAGGCCAGGTGCTCGTGATCTTGCCGTCGGGCTGACAGCGGTTGATGACAGCAGTAGGGCTCATTTGCCGGCCTCCACGAGCTGGTTGCTGAGCAGGTCGAGTGCGGTCCGCTGGTTGTCCAGCGAGACGTGGGCGTAGACGTTCATGGTCATCTCGATGGCCGAGTGACCGACGATCTCCATCACCACGCGCGGGCTGACGCCGAGCGCCAGGAGCAGGCTCACGCACGAGTGGCGGAGAGTGCACACCGCGCTCACGCGTCGCCTCATCGGCGCTCTTCGCTTCATGGACCCAGTCCCGAGGCAGCAGGCGATCTACTCCCTGCTCGACAATCTTGAGACACTAGCCCCAGTAATGCCGCAGGTCATGTTAGCGACCCGTAGCGCTCTAGACGACATCGATGACATCGACTTCACCACATCAGTTCACGCCCGCATTCGTGCCCTGATTCAGGACAAGAGCTACATCGCAAAGATCGACCTCAATCTCTCCTACATGGTGCGAGCATTGGCCTCGCGCTACTCCCTGGAGAATGAGCACCTATTGATTGAGCTCTTCCAGTCGACGCACGGGTTCACCAACTCTCAGTCCATTCCGATTCAGCGCGACATCATGATGATCCTTGCCAATTGGCAGCGGCGATACTGGTTGAGTGATATCAAGCACACGTTTAGCACGATGCATCCGTGGCTAAAGAGAGCCTTCCTGATGTCTTCCTACTCGCTCGACGACGAAGGAAGGCACTGGAGAAACTCCGTCAAATCTAGTCTAGGCGACTACGAGAAGATCGTTCATGAGTGGGCGGGGAGCAAGGCACAGAACAACGGGTGGCGGATACCCGTATGATCACAGTATCAACATTCTCCCGACAAGCGTCAATCTGGCGGCAGGTGGCGCCGACCCTCGAACAGTTTGTTCGCTGGGCTAACACGAATCTGCATCCCGCGGGTGAGGCCGTAAACATTTTCGGCCCAGCCGATCGAAACCCACTGATCGCCGAGGTCGGATTTCGACTCGCGGCCGCTGGATTCCAACCCACGCCAGTGCCGCCACCGCAGCTTGAGGCAGAGGCTCGCAGGATGATTACGGGCCTGCCTAGAGGATCCGCCGCATCCGAATCACTGCAGGCGTTCGAATGGCACCAAGCTGCCGCCCTGAGTAAGGCAATCCGCCACTTTGCGGATGCCTTCTCGCCAGCACAATTCTCGCCAAGCGTTCCTGGCTGTGGCGTAGTAGGCGCAGCAGTCGCCGACATTATTTCTGGATCACACCTAATCGAAGTCAAGACAGTGAATCGACCATTCCGTGGCTCGGATATTCGCCAAGTATTGACCTACTCCGCCATGTACTACGCGTCTGGAACCACAGTTGACAAGATGACGATATACAACCCACGGCTCGGATGCGCATTTAGCATGCCCCTGAACTCAGTTGCAGCCGGCGTCAGCGGACATTCACAAGTGGAACTTATGCAAGACATCGTCCACTATATGACCGGAATGCAGGTATCGGCTTAATACGTCTGCCGAGGAACTGCCTTGCGACGTAGTCGAACCGTATCAGGGGTGGGGGTGGGGGCCTCGGTCGTTCGTCCAGTAGGGCGCTCCACCGAGGCCCCCACCCCCACCCCTGATCTTGCGCACGGGCGCCGCGACGTCGGCAAGCTCAGGTTGGGCGAAGAATCAGTGGGGAGAAGGACCGCCCAAGTACCGAGCGAGTTGGGATGCGAAGGCGGCTCCGTCATTCACGCACACGAACCCCCGACCGTGGGCGAATAGCCGCTTCCGGACCGTCGAGCGCCGGTAGGTGACGCGGCCCGTCGCCTGCTCGACCCGCTGCACGGTGACTTGCTTCGTCAGGCCCTTAGCCCGGTACCAGCGCCGTGCGATCCGGCCGGCCGCGATGCCGACGTCCGGCGTCACCTGCCGTATCGCCAGCGCACGGTTGAGGCCGCGGTAGCCCCAGAACCGTCCGGCACTCCCCCGCTCGACGACGTCCGCGTCCGGGCAGCCGCAGCCGGGGCACTCGTCGAGGGCCTGGTCGTGCTCGACGCCGCACGAGCTGCACACGAGCACAGTGTCGACCCACTCCCGCGGCACCCGATGCTGGTACTCCTTGCCGGTCGCGGCGGCGCCGTACTTGGCGAAGTAGACGGCCATGCGGCGTGGGTCGGTGAGCTTGAGCCCCTGGCCGTAGTCGACCCCGGTCCCGGCGAGCAGGTGCTTGCGATGCTCCTCCGGGTCGGGGTGGCCGACGATCTCGGCCCACACGATCGACAGCCAGCGCTTGAAGTCGACTCGGACCGGTTGGCCGGTCTCCGGGTCGGTGACGGGCGTCGTGCCCATCGGCGGGGTCGTCGAGATGTGGAAGTGGACCGCCCCTCGGCCCTGGAACTCCTTCTTCCACGGCCCGCGCAGTGGCTCACCCCAGGCCCGCGCGTAGCGCTTGCAGAGCGCCTGGAAGTGGCCCATCGCGGCGTCGGACGTCGGGGCGACCGTCAGCCAGTCGCCGGGGTAGGTCAGCGTCAGCATGGCCGGGAGCCGACCCCGACGATCCTCGGTGTCGTAGCGCCCCGAGCGGCAGCGCGGGCAGTGGTCGAGGTCGTCGACGAACTCCTCGCGGCAGTCGGCGCAGATGTGGAACCGGCCGTAAAGGCGCGTGTAGTCGAGATCAGACAGGCGCTCAACGAGCCGGGCGCGCGAGCGTCGCGTCCAGGCGGTGATGGCGCCCCGGGTCAGCGGGTTCGGCATGTCACCCTCCCAGGTCGCAGCCACGTCGACGTGCTTGCGGTGCCGCTCGACCTCCCGCTCGTGTCGGCGCTCGGCACGGGCGTAGTCGCGCGTCCGGACCCGGAAGACGCCCGGGCTGACGACGATCTCCCAGCGCGGTCCTTCGGTGAGGACGCCGGCCTCCCCCACCGCGCCGGCCGTGATGTGCGGGATCAGGTCGGCCGCGTGCTGCACCAGCTCCGGGCTCGGGAACGACGGCTGCCACAGCGACGCAACCGTGAGGTCGTTCTCGTCCTCACTGCGGACAGATATGGCACATGGGACAAGCCCAGGCCGGGCCGCCGGGTGCGGCCTGGCACCGGCCGCGCCTCGGGCGGCGCCCGGCCTGCCCGCCGCTCCTGCCTCCGGCCCGCGGCGGGCGGCCGGCGCCGCCCGGCGCGGCCCGTTGCGGTCGACGACGGCGGCCCGGCGAGGGGTGCTCATGCGTCCTGCCCACGCGAGACGAGGACGACGTACGAGGCGGTGGCGTCGACGACAGAGCCCTGCCAAACAGCCCAGCCGACTGACAGCGATCGGTGACAGCAACAGCGGTGGACATCGGCGGTCCCGGAGCGATCTTGCTGGACTCGGACCGGCTGGTCACGGACGGTGCCGGACCATGTGCCCTCGGTTTGGGAGCGAGGGGCCGTGGGTTCAAATCCCGCCACCCCGACTTCGTGGCACCGTCGCGGGGCGTAACTCCGTTGCCGGTCCGCGGGCCGCGGCCCACCATCGAGGCATGGCCGAGGACACCGATCTGCGCGACGTCATCGAGTGCGAGCTGCGCCTGCTGGACCCGGCCGTCCGCACCGACCCGCGGCGCGCCGCGGAGCTGCTCGACCCGCAGTTCCACGAGTTCGGTGCGTCGGGCCGGGTGTGGGACCGGGCGGCGGCCCTGCAGGTGATGGCCGGGGGCGGTGGTCGCCGGCCGCTCACCGACACGATGGTCGCCACCCGGCTGGCGGCGGACGTCGTCCTGCTGACCTACCGGACGCGTCGGCCCGGCCGGACGGCGCTGCGCAGCTCGCTGTGGCGGCGCCGCGACGGCGGTCCGTGGCGGGTCTACTTCCACCAGGGCACGGTGGCGGTCGGCTGAGCTGCGGCGGCGCCGGTCGGACGGGTCCCGCGGCGCAGCAGCGGAAGCAGGGCGAGCCCCGCGAGGACGGTCACGGTGACGGCGCCGGTGGAGCCGAAGATCGTGTAGCCGGACTCGACGTCGACACCGACGAGCGTCGTCACGGTCCAGCCCAGCGCCCACAGCAGCGGCACGAGGATCGCCCAGCCGATCCGGTGCCGCAGGTCGGCGGGCAGCGCCGCCGCCTGGGCCACGCCGAGGGGGATCCCGGTGAGCAGGCCCATCAGCGCCAGGTCGGCGAGGGTGGTCCGGTAGCCGACGGCCGCGGCGCCCAGCACGAGCCCCGCGGCCATGCCGACGGTCGTCGCCGGGATCCAGCGCACCGGCCGGAGCAGGCCGAGGCTCGCCGCGCTCTGCCCGGCGCCGAGGACGAGGCCGGTCACTGCGCCGCCGACCAGGGCGGAGGCGGGGTCGTCGACGGGCCCGACGACCCCGCCGAGGATCCCGGCGAGCGGGAAGGCGAGGAAGCCGAGGGTCCAGATGCCGAGACGCCGCCAGGGGAACGCCGCGGGCGGGGCGTCGGGGGGACGGTTCTGTGTCATGCGGGAAGCGTCGGGCCGGCCGCTGACGATCCGCTGACGGTGACCTGACGAGCGGGCCGCCGCGTCAGGCCGGCTCGGGCGTGGCTGCCGGGCGGCCGGCCGACGTCAGCCACGGCGTCGCCAGCAGCAGTACCCCCGCGGCGCCGATCGCGAGGCGGGGACCGGTCAGCCCGGCGAGCAGGCCCCAGAGCGTCGTCAGGAGCGCGATGGTCGCGCTGCTCGTCGTCGACCAGGCCGCCAGCATCCGCGCCCGGCTGCCGGGGTCGGTGGCCTGCAGCCGCTCGGTGGCCATCGCGGGGTTGAACACGCCGATGCACAGGATCAGCCCGAACTCGACGACCATCACCGTCAGCAGGCCCGGGAGACCCGGTCCGACGGCCACCAGCCCGACGGGCCAGCACACCCGCGCGACGCCGAACACGCGCAGCACCCGCTGCCGGCCCCAGCGGGCGACGATCCGCGGGGCCAGCCGCGAGCCCACGATTCCGCCGAGGCAGGGCAGCGCGAAGGCCAGTCCGTACTGCCACGTCGGGAAGCCCAGCGGGCCGAGCATCAGGAACGTCAGCAGCGGTTCGCACGCCATGATCAGCCCGTTGACGGCCAGCACGTCGAGGAACAGCGGCCGCAACGTCGGGTGCCGCCAGAGGTACCGCCACCCCTCGACGAGGTCTCCGGCCCGTAGCCGGTCCGGGCGCGGCGGCCGCTCCTCGGTCCCGCCGATCGCCGCGACACCCACCGCCGAGAGCAGATAGCCGGCGGCGTCGGCGACGATCGTCGTGACGGGCCCGAGCAGGCCCATCGCGGCGCCGCCGACCATGGGGCCGACGACCGTCGCGGACCACTGCGTCGACTCGAACCGGCTGTGGGCGGCGAGCAGGCGAGCAGGCGCGACGACCGTCGGGAGGAAGGCGCCGCTCGCTGCGGTGAACGCGATCTTCGCCGTCGCCACGACGACCGCGACGACGACGAGCTGACCGAAGCCGAGGACGCCGAGCCAGTACGCCACCGGGACCGATGCCATCGCGGCGCAGCGGACGAGGTCGGTCACGATCATCACCGGACGCTTGCGGCGGAACTCCACCCATGGTCCGAGCGGCACGGCGAGCACCGCGCCGACCGCGAGCCCGCACGCGGACAGCAGCGAGACCTGCGCCGCGCTCGCCCCGAGCACGGTGATCGCGACGAACGCGAACGCGCCGAACCCCAGCGCCGTCCCGTAGGTGCTCACGGCGTAGGCCGCCCACAGCCACCCGAACCGACGTCCCAGCCCCACGGCGGCGGATGCAACCAGGACGTGGCGCCCGGCGTCGAACAACGGGCCCGCCCGTGCGCCACAACCGCTGGTTGTCTCCTACCGTCGGGGCGTGGATCTCGAGGCCGTGCGGACGTTCGTCGCGGTGGCCGACACCGGGCAGTTCCAGAGCGCGGGCGACGAGCTGCGCGTGACCCAGCAGGCCGTCTCCAAGCGCGTCGCCGCCCTGGAGCGCGCCCTCGGCGTCCGGTTGTTCACCCGGACCCCGCGCGGCGCCCGGCTCAGCGTCGACGGCCGGGCGTTCCTCCCGCACGCCCGCGAGCTGCTGGCCGCGCAGCAGCGCGCGCTCGCGTCGGTGGCGCCCGGACGGCGGGCGCTGCGCGTCGACGTCCTCAACCGGCGGACGGCGCCGGCGACCCTGCTGCACGCGTTCTACCAGCAGGATCCGAGCGTGGTGCTCGACGTCGTGACCCTGCCCGACGTCGCCGTAGGGCCGGCCCTCGACGCGGTGACCACTGGGACCGTCGACGCCACGTTCCGGGCGCTGGTCGACGGCCCCGACCGGCTCGCGGGCACTCCGCTGGAGGCGGCACGCGTCGTGCTCGAGCCGCACGAGCTCCTCGTCGGTCCGGCGCACGCACTGGCCGACGCGCGGGCGGTGACGCTCGCCGAGCTCGCCGCCCATCCGGTCTGGATGCCGGGGCTCGCGCCCGGCGGGGAGGCGAGCACGTACTACGCCGAGCTCGCGGAGACGTTCGGGCTGACGATCGATCTCGGCGGCCCGCTGTTCAGCGCCGAGGTGCAGCTGACGGAGATCGCCGCGTCGCCGACGCTGGCGACACTGGTCGGCCCCGGCTCGCGCTACCTCTGGCCCGCGAGCTACGACCTGCGGCGCATCCCCGTCGTCGACCCGGTCCCGGTGTTCCCGCTGTCGGTCGTGTGGCGGCGCGACAACGCGCATCCGGTGCTCGCGTCGCTGCTCGCGTTCCTGCGCGACCGCCACGGGTCCCGGGCCCGCGGCGACGAATGGCTGCCGCGGTGGGCCCGACGGCCGGATCTATGATCACGGTCGTGTCGACGTTCATCCTGGTCGCGGGTTCGTTCCACGGCGGGTGGTCGTGGCGGCGGACGGCCCGGCTGCTGCGGGCGCGGGGCCACGAGGTGTACGCGCCGTCGCTGACCGGGATGGGCGAGCGGGCGCACCTCACGACGCCGGACGGGATCGGGCTCGCCACGCACGTCGACGACGTCCTCGCCGTGGTCGACGCCGAGGAGCTCACGGACGTGGTGCTGGTCGGCCACAGCTACGCCGGTGTCGTGGTGGGCAGCGTCGTCGACAGGCGTCCCGAGCCGTTCCGCCGCGTCGTCTATCTCGACGCCCTGGTCCCCGAGGACGGCCGCTCGGTGATCGACCTGCTGGGGCCCGCCGGCGGCTACTTCCTGGACCGGGCCGACGAGGAGGCCGGGGGCATCCCGCTCGACGAGGAGTCGCTCGACCGCTGGGGCCTGGTCCGCCCGGCCGACCGCGACTGGGTCCGCAGGCGGGCGAGCCCGCAGCCGCTCGCGACGTTCACCGACGCGGCCGCGATGAGCCGCGCCGTCGAGGCCTCCGGCGTCCCGGTGACCTACGTGTACTGCACGGTCAAGCCACGGGTGGACCTCTTCACCGCGATCGCGGAGCGGACGAAGGCCGATCCCGCGTGGGACCACGTCGCGCTCGCGGGCCCGCACGACTGCATGATCACCCATCCCGTCGAGACCGCGGACGTCCTGGCCGCGCTCTGACGACCGGCTATGCTCGGGCCGTGCGTTCCACCCGACTCACCTGGTGGCGGCTGCTCGTCGCAGCCGGATAGACGCACGTCCGCGGGCTGCACGAGCAGCCCGCGCCTCGTCCCTCCCGGGGACCGGTCGGCTGCCGTGCGGCCACCGAACCCGAGGAGAGACGACCGATGGACTCCTACGCCGCCACGGTCGCGCGCATGCCCGCCCTGCGCGCCGCCGTCGCCGCCGACCCGCAGCGCCATCGTGTGCTGACGGGCGAACGACCGACCGGCCCGCTGCACCTGGGCCATCTGCTGGGCACGATCGTCGAACGGGTCCGGCTGCAGCGCTCGGGCGTCGAGATCATGGTCGTCCTGGCCGACTACCAGGTGACCACCGACCGCGACGTCGCCGTGCACCTGCGCGAGTACGTGCGCGGCGCGGTGCTCGACCAGCTCGCCGCCGGGCTCGACCCGCAGGCCACGACGTTCTTCGTGCACTCGGCCGTGCCGGCGCTCAACCAGCTGCTGCTGCCGTTCCTGAGCCTGGTCTCGGAGGCCGAGCTGCACCGCAACCCGACGGTGCGCGCCGAGCACGAGCTCTCCGGGCGCGCGCTGTCGGGGCTGATGCTCACCTACCCGGTGCACCAGGCCGCCGACATCCTGTTCTGCAAGGCCGACCTGGTGCCGGTCGGCAAGGACCAGCTCCCGCACGTCGAGCTGACCCGCGTGATCGCGCGCCGCTTCGCCGAGCGCTACGGCCCCGTGTTCGGCGTCCCGGAGCCCATGCTCACCGACGCCCCCGACATCCCGGGGCTCGACGGGCAGAAGATGTCGAAGTCACGCGGCAACGCCATCGGTCTCGACAGCACCGCCGACGAGACCGCCGCGCTGATCCGCCGCGCCCGCACCGACGGCGAACGGCGCATCACGTTCGACCCGCAGGGCCGTCCGGGGGTGTCGGCTCTGTTGTCGACGGCCGCGCTCTGCACCGGTCGCACCCCGCAGGAGATCGCCGAGGAGATCGGCGACGGCGGCAGCGGCCTGCTCAAGAAGGTGGCGACCGAGGCCGTCAACACGTTCCTCGCGCCGCACCGGGCCCGCCGCGCCGAGCTCGCGGCCGAGCCCGGCCTGGTCGAGGACGTCCTGAGCCGCGGCAACGAGCGCGCGAACATGATCGCGTCGGCGACCCTCGACGAGGTCCGGGAGGCGATGGGGATGCGCTACTGATGGGGATGCGCTACTGAGGGTCGGGCTCCCGCAGGAACGCCGACAGGACGACCGCCACGACGGGGACGACCGCGAGCACCACCAGCACCCCGCGGGGCCCGTGCGCGTCCGCGACGAGGCCCAGCAGGGGCAGCACCAGGCCACCCGCGCTGACCGCGAGCCCGAGGGTGACGCCCGCGGCCGTGCCCGGGCGCGTCGGGAGGTAGTCCTGGCCGAGCTTGACCAGCACCGCGAACGGGATGTTGGTGACCAGCCCGACGAGCAGCGCCAGCGGCAGGGCCGCGAACTCGTTGTCGCACAACAGCATCGCGACGAGCGCGGGGACCAGCAGCGCGTTGCCGAGCCGGACGGTGCGGACCATGCCGATCCGGTCGGCGATCCGGCCTCCGCCGAGTGTCCCGAGGACGCCCCCGGCCAGCTGCAGCGTCAGCGCGACACCACCGAGCAGGCTCGTCGCCCCGAGGTCGCGGATCCAGTAGAGCGCGATGAACGTGTTGACCCCGAAGGACACGGTCGACCGGACGACCTCGACGGCGGTCAGCGTCGCGAAGAGCCGGGGCCGGTCGACGCCGGGTCGGCGGACCGAGGCCGACGTGGCGGGGAGGGTGCGGCGCTGGTGGCGCAGCAGCACGAACCCCATGAGCACGGCGGGTGGGACGAACAGTGCCGTGGCCCCGACACCGAAGGCGTCGAGAGCCGGCGTCGCCAGGGCGGGAGCGACGAAGAACCCGACGCTGCCGCCCGCCGCGAAGTAGCTCATCGCGGTCGCGCTGCCCCCGGCGGCCCGCCGCGCGTCGCGGCCGGCGGGCGGATGGAACATCGCGACGCCCAGGCCGGAGACCAGCAGCGACACGAACATGAGCGGGTAGGCCGGGACGAGCCCGGCGACACCCGCGCCGATCCCGGCCAGGCTGATCCCGAGCGGGGACATCCACGGCAGCCTGCGGCGGTCGGCGAGCACGCCGACGGCGATCTGCGGCAGCGCGCTGCCCAGCGTCGCCGCGAGCGCGAGCCCGGACGCGCCGAGGTAGCCGATGTCACGCTGCAGCACGAAGTACGGCACGGCGGCGGGCACGAGGCCCTGGTAGAAGTCGTCGACGGCGTGCGCGGCGGCCCACACCCGCATGCGCCGCCAGTGCGACGCCGGTGCGGCGACGGCGGTGGTCTCGAACGTGCTCACCGCTCCACGATCATCGTCGCGACGCCGACGGGCTTCCGATAATCTGCCGTTCGATGTCGGACATCCGCCACATGCCGGAGGCGCCCACCCACTCCGCGGCACACGAGGCCGGGGACGTGATCGACCGGCACCGCCACGACGACCACCAGCTGATCTACCTGAGCACCGGCGTACTCGCGATCCGCACCGCGCGCGGCGACTGGGTGGCCTCCAGCGACCGCGCGGTCTGGGTGCCGGCGGGGGTCTGGCACGAGCACCGGTTCTACGGGCGCGCGTCGTTCCACACGGTCGGCTTCCCGGTCGCGACCACACCGCTCACCGGGAACTCGCCGACCGTCGTCGCCGTCGACGGCCTGCTGCGCGAGCTGATCGTCGCGTGCACCGAGGACGGGCTCCCCGCCGCGGAGTCGGCGCGCATCCGGGCCGTGCTCGGCGACCGGCTGCGCCGTGCCTCGGTCCAGCCGCTGCGGCTGCCGACCGCTCGCGATCCCCGGCTGGCCGACGCCTGCCGCATCGTCGAGGACGACCTGCGCACGCCACGCTCGCTGGCGGAGCTGGCGCGGGCCGTCGGGGCGGGCGAACGGACGCTGACCCGGCTGTACCGCACCGAGTTCGGCATGACCTACCCGCAGTGGCGCACCCGGGTCCGGGTCTTCCACGCGATGATCCGGCTCGCCGAGGGCGCGACCGTCACCGAGACCGCGCACCTCTGCGGATGGGCGACGACGAGCGCGTTCGTCGACACCTTCGCGCGCACGATGGGCCACACCCCCGGCACGCACCGGTCCGCCGCGGCGGACCGGTCACCGCACGACGGGCGCTAGTCGAACAGGTCGGGGTCGGTCCGGACGATCTCGTCCCACAGCGGCTGGAAGGAGAACCAGCCCGCGTAGGGGCTACCGGTCTGCTCGCGGGTGAAGCGCGCGTTCTCCGGGTCGATCAGCTTCGGCGTGCCCGCGGCCTCGGCGAGCAGCTGCGCCTGCGCGTTGCGCTCCATCTGCACGAACCACCACGCGGCCTCCGCGACCGTGTCCCCGACGGTGAAGATGCCGTGGTTCTGGTGGATCGCGGCGCGCTTGTCGCCCAGGCCCTTGGCCAGCAGCCTCGCGGCCTCCTCGTCGACGACGACGGCGCCCGCACCGTCGGTGACGACGACGTGGTTCTCGTAGAGCGCGCAGGCGTCCTGCGTGATCGGGTCGAGCACCCGCCCCAGCGACGACCAGGCCTTCCCGTGCACCGCGTGCGCGTGGCACGCCGCGACGACGTCGGGACGCGCCTCGTGGATCGCGGAGTGGATGACGAAGCCCGCCCGGTTGACCGGCCGGGTGCCGTGGTGGATGCGGCCCGTGTGGTCGACGAGCAGCAGGTCCGAGACCCGGACGTGCCGGAACGACATGCCGAACGGGTTGACCCAGAACATGTCCGGGTCCTCGGGGTCGCGCGCGGTGATGTGCCCGGCGACGCCCTCGCCGAAGCCGAACCGGCCGAAGATCCGGCACGCCCCGGCGACCTGCTCCTTGCGGTGCCTGCGCTCCTCCGCGCTGGTCGCGAAGACCGGCGGCCGGGGCAGCGAGATGCCCTGCTGTCCGGGCTCGAAGGCCGTCATCGTGGCGTCGGCGGGGGTCGTGTCAGCGGGCGCAGCCATACGACGACCGTGCGCCGGTTCGCGGCCGAAAGCAAGACGGCGTACGCGCGACGCGGCAGAGCGGGACATGACCGCAGCGGCCCTCAGCGGCGCCCGACGAACGCGCATCGGAGTGCCGCAGCACACCACAGCCGACCGACAGTCCCCGATGAGTCCGGGCCCGCGCCGCAGTCACCACCACAGGACGGACACCCCGACCGAGGGAGAGACGATGGCACTGCCCCGGATCGCGAGCGGCGACGAGTGGCTGGCCGCACGCATCGACCTGCTCGCCGAGGAGAAGGCGCTCACCCGCGCCCGCGACGCGCTGAACACGAAGCGGCGTGAGCTGCCCATGGTCGAGATCGACAAGGACTACCGCTTCACCGGTC
This sequence comes from Pseudonocardia sp. D17, assembly GCF_036984265.1. Lineage (NCBI taxonomy): Bacteria > Bacillati > Actinomycetota > Actinomycetes > Pseudonocardiales > Pseudonocardiaceae > Pseudonocardia > Pseudonocardia sp. D17. The sequence goes on from NZ_BPRG01000234.1 coordinate 171,410, forward strand.
CCGAGGGCGAGGTGGGGCTGGCCGACCTGTTCGCGGGCCGCCGCCAGCTCGTGGTCGTGCACTTCATGTTCGACCCGTCGTGGGAGGAGGGCTGCCCCAGCTGCACCGCGGGCGCCGCCGAGCGGTCGCAGGGCCTGCTCGAGCACCTCGCCGTGCGCGACACCTCCCTCGTCCACGTCTCGCGGGCGCCGCTGCCGAAGATCGAGCGGTACAAGGCGAAGATGGGCTGGACGTTCCCCTGGTACTCCTCGTACGGCAGCGACTTCAACCACGACTTCCACGTCACGCTCGACGACGGCGTCCTGCCCGCGGAGTACAACTACCGCCCGGCCGCCGCGTACGGCCCCACGTGGACCGGCGACGCCCAGCCGTTCGAGATGCCGGGGCTGTCCTGCTTCCTGCGCGACGGCGACCGCGTCTTCCACACGTACTCGCAGTACGCGCGGGGCACCGAGTCGACGGGCGGGTCGTACTACTACCTCGACCTCACCGCGCTCGGCCGTCAGGAGGACTGGGAGGAGCCCGCGGGTCGCGCCGACCACGTGCGGTCCAACCAGCCGGACTTCTCGTCGTGACACCGATGAGCACCCCCGCCCCGCGTCGTTGAACCGGACATGGACGAGACCGACCTCGGCGCGCGGATGCAGCAGCACCGCCGCGAGCTCCATGTGCACTGCTACCGGATGCTCGGCTCGTTCGACGACGCCGAGGACCTGGTGCAGGAGACCCTGATGCGGGCGTGGCGGGGGCGCGACTCGTTCGACGACGCGACGAACCTGCGAGCGTGGCTCTACCGGATCGCGACCAACGCGTGCCTCGACGTCCTGCGCCGCAAGGCCCGTCGTCTCCCGAGGACCGACAGCCCCGCGGAGATCCCGTGGCTGCAGCCCTATCCCGACCCGCTGCTCGACGCGGTCGCGCCCACGGCGGAACAGCCCGACGTCCTGGCCGTCGCGCGCGAGACGATCGGGCTCGCGTTTCTCGCGGCGATCCAGCTGCTGCCCGCCCGCCAGCGTGCGGTGCTGGTGCTGCGCGACGTGCTGGAGTGGTCGGCCGCCGAGACCGCGGACCTGCTGGAGATGACGGTCGCCGCCGCCAACAGCGCACTGCAGCGGGCCCGGGCGACACTGCGTGCGCAGCTGCCCGCTCATCACGGCGAGTGGCAGGCACCCGCGCCGACCGACGAGGAACGGGCCCTGCTCGACCGGTTCGTCCGCGCGCACACCACCGGCGACCCGGACGAGCTGGTGGCGTTGGTGCGCGACGACATCCGCGTCACGATGCCGCCCTACCCGATGGAGTTCACCGGGCTGGACGCGCTGCGGCCGCTGTTCGACCGGGCTACGTCGGGCGTCGACGGCGAGTGGCGGCTGCTGCCGACCGCGGCCAACCGGATGCCGGCGGCGGCGAGCTACCTGCGCGCCCCCGGCGCGACGGAGTTCCTGCCCTTCAAGCTCGACGTGCTGCGCATCGTCGACGGGCGGATCGCCGAGATCACGACGTTCGGGCCGTCAGGGTTCGCCGGCCACGGCCTGCCCGCGTCGTTGTGAGCCGGCGCGCACGGCGGCGAGGGCGCCGAACGGCGACGTCGTGCCCGCGGGGCGGCTGACGAAGCAGTCGGCGTGGTACCAGCCGTCGGCCTCGCGGCCGACGGGGTCCAGGCCGCGGGCGGCGACGTCGCGGCACGCCGCGGCTCGTTCCGCGGCGTCGGCGAACCGGCGCTGCCGGCACGCCAGCGCCGGGATCCGTTCGGTGACCAGGCCGAACCCGGCCAGGACGTCCGCGACCGGCGTGTAGTCGAAGACCCGCAGCACGTAGACGACCAGCCGCGTGCGGTCCGGCCGGTCGACCGCGCGCAGGATCCGGGCGAACGTCGTCGCGCCGACGTAGCCCACCCCGCCGGTGCACACGACGACACCGACCCCGCGGAGCGCCGCGGCCAGTGCGGGCGACGGGTCCGCGGTCTCGAGGTCCTCGGCGAACCCCGCGTCGAGCAGGCCGGTCGCCGTCGCGTATCCGACGGCGGGCGCAGACGCGTCCAGCCCGAGGATCCGCAGCTCGCGCCCGGTGTCCGTGAGACGGGCGGCGTAGAAGACGGTGTCGGCGGCGATGACCTCGACCGACGGCAGGGCGGCGCGGCCGGGGTCGGCGTGCCGGGCGGCGAGCTCGTCGTAGGCCGCCGTCGTGCGCAGGAGGGCGGCGTTGATCCCGTAGGAGCAGCACACGTCGAGCACCGTGGGCGAACCGGGCGCCGCCGCCAGGACCGTCTCGACGACGGGCAGCGCGTGCCGCGGCACCTGGTAGCCGAGCGGGGTGAGCGCGCGGAAGTAGGGCCGCGGGTCGGCCGCGGTGTAGATGTCGGTGAAGTCGGCCTTGCCGGAGCCCGCGTCAGCCACGGTCGTCCCCCTCGTCGGCGAGCAGCGACTCCATCTGCGCGACGGCACGCGGCAGTTCCGCGGCGAACGCCGCCATCGTCGCGGCGACGGCCCGCGGGGTGCTCAGGTACAGGTCGAACCGGCTGGGCATCAGCGCGTAGCCGACGCCGATGCACTGCGCGCCCGTCGAGCCGAAACCCCAGAACCGCACGTGCGGCGACGGGACCGAGCTGGTGGAGAGGCGGTCGTCGCGCAGGATCCGCCAGCCCGGGGAGTCGAACAGCGCCGGTGCGGGTTCTCCGCGCCGGGTCGCGATCATCTGCAGCTCCCAGAGGTGCTGCTCGGGGGCCCGCCCCGCCCGGCACTCGCGGACGCGGCGGACGTGGGCGTCGGCGGCGGCGGTCAGGGCGTCGCGACGCGCGACGGCCGGCACCGCCGGGTCGGCCATCGCCGCGGTGAACGCGACGATCTCGGGGGTGACGACCCGCATCGCCTCGGTGCGGCCGTGGCGGAAGTGCCGCGTCGCGATCGACTCGTAGGTGGCGCCGACGCGGCCCGTGGCCCGGTGGTGCGCCACCTGGAAGGCCAGCTGGGCGAACGCGTCCGGCGAGATCCCGAGTGCCTTGGCCCGGTCGCTGCCGAAGTCGATGCGGACGGTGGTCGTCGCGGTGGCCGCGGCGTGGTCGGCGAAGGCCTTGGCGGCGTCGGTGACGGTGGCGCGCAGCCGGTCGTCGAGCACCCAGGGCACGGCGGCGAACTCCGGGACGGTGTCGGCGACCGGCGCCGGGGCGAGCGCCGCACTGCCGGCCAGGACCTCGTCGAGCAGCGCGATCACCGTCGTGCCGTCGAGGTTGCAGTGCTCGCCGTTGTAGCCGGCCGTGCCGTCGCCGAACACGATCAGCGAGACGGCGGTGTCGAACCAACGGTCGGCGCTGTTCCCGGCGAGCAGCGCGTCGCAGGCGGCGAGCGGCGACTCCGGGACCTCGTCCTGCAGGCAGACGCAGAACAGCGCCGACTCGACGATCTCCAGCGCCGCGGCGTTGGCCGGGTCGTGGTCGCGCAGCGCCTCGCGGGCGCGGGCCCAGTCGGCGCGCGCCATCGTCGTCAGCGCTCCTACCCCGTCGCCCGGGCCCGCAGCCGCCTGGACCGCGCGCAGTCCCGCTGCGATCTCCGCCCGGGTGCGCGGGCGCCCGTCGGAGCCGATCACGTCGAGCCTGAACACGTTGCCCCGCAACAGGACGACGACGTGCCGTGCTCGGGAGGGACCGGGGTGGGCGTCGCTGTAGGGGGTGCGCGCCCGGTCCCGGTCGACACCCGGGATGCGCGTCGAGGAGAACAGATGGCGGTGCTGGACCATCGACAGCGGCTCGCCGCCGTGCCGCGCCGGAGGGAGCGTCTCGTCGTCGATCCTCGCCTTGTACCCCAGCACCTGCTCGACGAGCGCCGCCGCCCGGTCGACCTGCCCCAACCGCGAGTCCTCGAACAGGAAGAAGAAGTTCGCGTTGAGGGCGATCCGGTCACGCCTGCCCAGGTAGCGGTCGGCCCAGAACGTGTCGAGCCAGCTCTGCACGCCCGGGAGGGCGTCGTACCGGACGAGCTCGGCGTGCAGGCGCTCACCGGCGCCACCCGGGGCGACGAACGCGGCGACCGCCGCACGGGTGCGGGCCAGTTCGTCGGGGGTGAGCAACGGCGCGCACCAGTCGAGGAACCGCGCGCAGCTCTCGGCGAGCGTCGGCAACGGCACCCGCGCCAGCGCGTCCTCGGCGTCGAAGGTGCGCATCCTCAGTCCAGCAGGCCGTCGACGCGGACGGGGTCCCCGCCGTGCGCCGGGGTGAGCCTGCCGAAGAGCTGACGCGTCCGCGCGGGGCTGCCGACGACGCCGGGCCTGGCGCTGTAGGCGAGGATCGCGGAGTGCCGCTCGCGGGCGCCCTCGACCGTCGTGACCCGGTGCAGCGCGTAGCGGCCCGCGAAGATCTGCAGGTCGCCCGCCCGCAGGGTGGCCCGGCGGACCAGGTGCTCGGCGCGGCCGTCGAGCACCGCGGCCACCTCGGCGAGGTTCTCGTCCCCGCGGGAGCGGATACCGGGGCAGTACTCGAACACGCCGCCCGCCTCGGGTTCCTGGGTGACGACGCTGATCGTGAACTCGTTGGTGTCGAAGTGCCAGGGATGCCCACGCCCCGGCGCGACGACGTTGAGCGTCAGCCCGGCGAGCGGGTCGGCCAGCACGTGCACCCGAGGCGCCCCGACGCATGCCGCGACGAACTCCTGCAGCGCCGTGCTCGTGTAGAGGTGCTGGACGAGCGCGTCGGACCCCAGCAGGTCGCGCGCGACGAACGCGTTGCCGCGGATCATGGTCCGCCGGGCGGGATGGCCCGCGGGCAGCGTCGGGTCGGGGTCGGTGTTGTAGACGTTGACGACGTCGACGTCGCGGTGCGCCCGCGGGGCGACCGCCGCCCCCTCCGCACGCAGCGTCTCGCGCAGCCCCGGCCGGACGAACCCCGCCAGCACGCAGCACCCGTCCGCCGCGAGCTCGCGACGCACCCGGGCGACGATCGCGTCGCGTTCGGGCCCCGGCCGGGCGACGGGATGGGCACCGATGTCGACGACCTGCTCGATCACGTCCCGGTCGTCCAGCGCGCCGAGCATGTGCCCTCCGGTCGGAGCCCCCGGCGCCGCGCCGGGCCGTCCGGGACCGATCGAACCGAGGACCCGGCCCCCGCGCAGGGCGCGGCCGGGACGACGAACCCGTCGTGACGGGAGAAAGTGCAGGTCAACGACGGTATGTGGGGGCGCGGCGCCACTCACCCGTCGCGTAGGTGCGCGACGACCCCGCCGGACGGGGTCAGGCGGCCGATCTGCCCGCGTGGTCCGCGCGGGAGGCGCCGTCCCAGAGCCACTGCTCCGTCATCGCCTCGCCGCACTCGGGGCACGGCACGAGGAACCCCAGCCCGTCGATGCCGGGCAGCTCGGCGTCGACGCCGCAGTCGACGCAGCTCCACCACCCGATCGCGCTCGTTCCGGCATCCATGGGCTCCGATGGTAACTACAGCTGTGTCATTCGGCACCCGGCGCGCCCGACATCCGGGTGGCGTGCCGCCCGACCCCCCTCGCCGTCTTGCCGCGGCACACCCCGGGCTGCGACGCTCTTCCGATGGCAGGCCCGGACGCAGCGGACCCCGTCGCCGATCTCGTGGAGGCCCAGCTCGCGGACGCCGGAGCGACGTGGACGATCGGCGTCACCGGGGCGGTCGCCGAGTTCAGCCGCCGTCCCGGGGAGCCCGCGGCGCGCGGCCCGCGCTGCGTCGTCACGGGCCGCGGCGGCGTGCGGCTCGAGCTGCCGGACACGACCGAGGTCATCGCCTACGAGGTCCCCTCGGGCCCCGACAACCGCTGGAACCACGCCGTCGCCTTCTGCCTCGACGCAGGGGCCGCGCGGATGGCCGCGCGGACCGTCGTGACCCCGCTCGGGCCCGACGAGGAGGCGATCCGCCCGCGCGACCGCGTCGCCGTCCGCTACGACCTCGGCCTGGGCATCCCGACCGTCGACGCCTGCGTCCGCACCGCCGACCCGGCGCTGCGCGAGGCACTCGACGACGCCGCGGGCGAACCGATGTCCGACGAGCTCGTCGCCACGCTGGTCCGGCTCGGCCCGCACCGGGTGTTCGCCGGCAGGTGCGGGCGCGTCGAGGTGTTCGCACCGATCGCGCGCCCCGGCACGCCGACCCCCGACGGCCCGCACACCCATCTGCACGCGGACCGGCTGCGCCCGACCCACACCCACCCGGACGCTGCCCCCATCGGGCCGGACCTGGTCTCCTGCGTCACGCTGCACCCGGCCCACCCGGTCACCGACGCGAACGGGCACGCCGTCGACTTCGACGAGACGCGGCACGCCGCCTTCCAGAAGGTGCTCGACGCGTTCGGCGACCCCGTCGCCGGTGCCCACAAGGCCATGACCATCGCCGCGGTCCGCGCCGGCGTCGGGCCGGACCTGACGATGCTCCCGCGCGACCCCGCCTCGCGCGCGGCCGTGGCGGTGACACTGCGTCAGCTCCTCCACACCGACGGGCCGTCCCCGACCCTCGACGTCTGGCGTACCCGACACCCTCCGGATGCCGGACTCCTGCACCCTGACGGCTGAACATGATCGGCGCGTCGGGACCGCCGCGCCGGATTCGCTAACGAAGCCTTGACCGTCACCGAGTGCATCCGCGGACGGAGAAACCGCAGTTGGGCGACTGCACCCGCGGTGCGCTGGTGGCATCGTGGGTCGCGTCCGTGGCCGGTCCGTCCGCGGGTCGTGTGGCGCCCTCCCTCCACAAGACCCGTGGTCCACGCCGGCGTGCCCGCCGGCGTGGACCGCCGGGCGGGACCGGTCACCCATCGTGCACGCGCGCCGCGCGCGGGGCCTCGGCCCCGGCGCGGCGCCCGGGGGAACGTTCTGCCCGTCTCGTCCGTTCTCCGGACGACTGGTCCTCCGCACGAGGACCCACGACGAGGAGGGCTCATGGGTACGGTCGTGACCGTCATCATCCTGGTGGCGATCGTCGCGGGCGCCTACTGGCTGATCCGGCAGAGGTCCGTCGCGCAGGCGCGTGAGCTCGAGGACTCCAAGGCCGAGGCCCGGCGCTGGGTCGAACGCCTCGGCGGCCAGGTGCTCAATCTCGTCGGCACCGACGAGCCGTCGAGGCAGGCGCTGGCCGACGCGGCCGAGCGGTACAACGCCGCCGGGTCGCAGATGGAGCAGGCCCGCACCGCCGCGCAGTGCCGGCAGGTCACCGAGACCGCCTACGAGGGCCTCTACTACGTCCGTGCCGCGCGCACCGCGATGGGCATGGACCCCGGACCCGAGCTGCCGCCGCTGCCCGGCCAGCACCGGGCAGGCGCGGTGTCGGAGAACCGCGACGTCGAGGTCGAGGGCCACGCCTACAGCGCCTCGCCGAACCCGTCGGATCGCACGCCGCACTACTACCCCGGCGGCAACGTCGCGGGCCGGCCCGTGCCGGCAGGCTGGTACTCCGAGCCCTGGTGGAAGCCGGCGCTCGTGGCCGGCGCCTGGGGCCTCGGATCGATGCTGCTGTTCAGCGCCATGTTCTCCGGGATGTCCGGGGTCGCCTACGCCGACGGGTTCGCCGACGGCATGGCCGCCGACGGCGGCGGCGACTGGGGTGGCGACGGCGGCGACCCCGGGGCCGGCGACTTCGGCGGCGACTTCGGCGGCGACTTCGGCGGCGGCGATTTCGGGGGCGGCGATTTCGGGGGCGGCGACTTCGGCGGCGGGGGTTTCGACTTCTGATCTTGGGGAACATCAGGATCGTGGGGGCAACGGCGCTCCCGCCCCACACACGACCGGACTAGTCCGGATCTCCCGTCGGCCGGCCCGGTGTACGAATCCCGGGCCGGTCGACGCATGTCCGGGCCCCGCGACCGTCCTGCGACGTCAGGCGACGCCCGCGGCCGGCTGGCACGTCGGGCACCAGAAGAGGTTGCGCGCGGCGTGCTCGGCGTGCAGCACGGGTGTCCCGCAGACCAGGCACGGCATGCCCAGACGTCGATAGACGTAGACCTCGCCGCCGTGCCGGTCCTTGCGTCCGGGCTCGCCGCGGCGGCGCGGATCGTGCTCGGGCGCGACGGTGTCGATCCGGCCGCGGCGCACCCCGTCGCGCATGAGCACGACGAGATCGGCCCACATCGCGTCCCAGGTCCCGCGCGGCAGGGCCCGCCCCGGCAGCTGCGGGTCGATCCCGTGCCGGAACAGCAGTTCGGCGCGATAGACGTTGCCGACACCCGCGACGACCTTCTGGTCCATCAGCAGCGTCGCCAGCGGCGACGACGAGCGCCGGATCCGTTCCCAGGCGAGATCGGGGTCGGCGTCGCGGCGCAGCGGATCCGGACCGAGCCGGGCGCGCAGCGCGCGCACCTCGCCGTCGGTGATCAGCTCGCACGCCGTCGGGCCGCGCAGATCGGCGACGTGGGTCGCGCCGACGATGCGCATCCGCACCTGGCCCCGCGGCTCCGGCGGCGCCCCGCCCGGCTCGGGCAGCTCCGTCTCGTCGAACGTGCCGTAGAGGCCGAGGTGCACGTGCACGACCCGGTCACGGCCGTAGCGGTGGAACAGGTGCTTGCCGTGCGCGTCGGCGCGGGTGAGGACCGCACCGTCGAGCAGCGCGGCCGCCTGCTCGAACCGCCCCTGCGGGCTGCTCACCCGCACCGGGGCACGCCCGAACAGTCGGCCGTGCCGCCGCGCCAACCGGTGCAGCGTGTGGCCCTCGGGCACCGGTCAGGCGCCCGGCAGCGGCGGGTAGTCGTGCGACTTCTCGAACTCGGCCAGGATGTCGATCCGGCGCTGGTGGCGCGGCTCGCCGGAGAACGGCGTGCCGACGAACGCGTCGACGATCGCCTTCGCCTCCTCCTCGGAGTGCATCCGCGCGCCGATGCCGACGACGTGCGCGTCGTTGTGCTCGCGCGCCAGCGTCGCCGTCTCGACGTTCCAGGCCAGCGCCGCACGGCAGCCGGGCACCTTGTTGGCCGAGATCTGCTCGCCGTTGCCGGAGCCACCGAGCACGACCCCCAGCGAGCCCTCGTCCGCGACGACCCGGCGCGCCGTCTCCAGACAGAACGCCGGATAGTCGTCCTGGGCGTCGTAGGCCAGTGCCCCGACGTCGACCACCTCGTGGCCGGCGTCCGACAGGTGCTCGACCAGCACGGCCTTGAGCTCGAAACCGGCATGGTCAGATCCGAGATACACGCGCACGGGAGAATCCTGCCGCATGGAGGAGGTCGCCGGTGTCGACGGGGCACCCGCGGGGTGGGTGGTCGCCCGGGTGCGCCCAGGTGCGGTGCGCTGGGACGTCGTTCCCGACGCGGCCGGGGTGCTCGCGGTGACCGCCGGGTGCGCGGCGGTGGGCGTCGACATCCCGCTGGGGGTGCACGCGACCGCCGGGCGCCGCGAGTGCGACGACCTCACCGCCCGCCGGCTCGGGAAGGCCCGCTCGTCGGTCTTCCCGGCGCCGCCGCGCGCGGTGCTCACCGCGCCCGACCATCCGGCGGCCTGCGCGCGCGCCCGCGCCCTCACCGGTAAGGCGATCAGCCTGCAGACCTTCCACATCGCACCGCGCATCCTCGACTGGGACGCGCTCCCGGACCGGCCCGGACACGTCGTCGAGGTGCACCCCGAGCTCTCCCTGCGCACGCTCGCGCCCGACGTCGGGTTCGCGTCGAAGAAGACCGCGCGCGGCGCGGGCCAACGCATCGCGGCGCTGGCCCGGTGGCTCGACCCGGCCGTGGCACTCGCCGACCTGCCGTCGGGCGCCCGGCTCGACGACGTCCTCGACGCGCTGGCCGCCGCGTGGTCGGCGCAACGCTGGGCGTGTGGTGCGGCCGAGGTGCTCGGCTCCGAGCTCGACGACCGCGGCCGCCCGATGTTCGTCGCCGTCTGAGCCGAGCGTCCGGCGCCGCGCCGGTTCGGCGCGGCGCCGACGGTCCGGTGTGGACGGCAGCTGTGAGCGGCGATGGTCCGTTCAGGCGGCCGGGTGGACGTTCCCCGCCGCGGCGACCGCGCTACTGGCGGGTGCCGCCGCCGAGCAGACCACCGAGCAGGTCGCCGAGACCCCCACCGAGCCCGCCACCGCTCGCCTGGCCGCCCCCACCGCCGAGGAGTCCGCCGAGCAGGTCGCCGAGCCCTCCCCCGCCGCCCGCGGCCGTGCCGCCGCCCAGCTTCTTGGCCAGGTAGGACATGACGATCGGCGCCAGCAGCGGCAGCAGCTTGCCGATCAGCCCGCTGCCTCCGGCACCGCCCAGCGAGAGCTGGTTGACCACCTGGTCCTGGTTCGCGCCGAACACGTGGCTCACGATCTTGCGCCCGTCGTCGGTGTCGACCTCGTCGAGGTTCACCCCGCCGTCGATCAGCGAGCTGCTGTGCTGGTCGACCGCCCGGGCGAACGAGGAGGCGCCACCCGGGTCGTCGGTGTTGGCCTGCATGCCGCCGAGGAGCGCGGGCAGCGCCTGCCGGGCGGCCTGCTCGGCCGTGGCCTCGTCGGTCCCCAGCTGGGCCGCGAGGTCGCGCAACGGAATCTGCGAGAGGATCTCGTCCACGGGACTCATGGCGCGAGCCTAGCGTTGATCACGACGTCCGCTCGAACACTGCGAGTACTCGTTCGGCCCCGTCGACTCGGCCGGATGGTCACCCGGTGGTGGGGTTGTTGAGACCAATGTGAGTGGTGTGACTGCAATTCGTGACCGCAGCACCGCCTGTCGGGCTACGGTCCCGATCAACGCCACCAGCCGACGACCCCCTCAGGAGGTCCGCAGGACGGTTCGAGACGACGACGGGGCGGTTCCGCCAAGAACCGCCCCGCCACCCTCATCGCACTCGTCGCCGGGGTCGCACCCCCGGCGTCGACGACGGTCCCGGCGCCAACCGGGACGCACTCCCCTCCGGTCACAAAGGGGTCTTCGCCATGCGCACCATATCCCCCGGGCACCGGCGCACCGCAGCGCCCCACCGTGCCCGGACCACCATCCCGCTCACCGCACTCGCCGCCGCGGCGCTCGTCACCGCCGGGCTGATGCCCGCGGCCGCCACCGACGTGGCCCGGGCGTCCTGCTCGGCCCCCGTCGTCTCCGCGGGCACCGCGGCGGTGCCCTGCGCCGAGGACGGAGGCGGCGTGTCCGCGGGCGCCGGCACCGCCACCGCGCCGGGTGTCGCGGCCTGCCCGGGCGGCGCGCAGGTCACCCGCCCCTACTTCCAGAAGGCCGACTGGCTCTGGGACCCGATCCCCGCCGAGCCGAAGCTCGACCCGCAGTCCGCCAAGATGGCCGGCGCGCTCGCCGGTGGCGACCACATCCTCAACACCGGCGAGTTCGGCGTCACCCTCGTCGACCCCGAGGACATTCCCGCCGACGCCCCGCGATCCGCCGTCCCGCTCTCGGAGAAGGACTGGGGCCCCGACCCCCTCGCGGGCATCACCGTCCCCGTCCCGCCCGACCTGCCGATCCCGCCCGGCTCCGACGGCCACGTCGCCATCGCCGACGCCTCGACCAACACCGTGGTCAACCTGTGGGTGACGAAGAAGTCGGGCAACGGCCTCAAGGCCTCCTGGGGTGCGGCGACCCCCCTCGACGGGGACGGCCGCGAGACCAACGGCAGCTCCACCGGCGCCGGCATCGCCCGCTACGCCGCCGTGGTCCGGGCGCAGGAGATCGCCGACCACGACATCCCGCACGCCCTGTTCTTCTCGACGAACATCGTGAAGCCCAAGGAGGTCCGCTACCCGGCGACCAAGACCGACGGGTCCAACATGGATGGCTCCTCCGCCCCGATTCCCGAGGGCGCCCGCGTCCAGCTCGACCCGAGCGTCGACGTCGACGCGATCCCGGGCATCGGCAAGGGCGAGGCCGCCATCGCCAAGGCGCTGCAGACCTACGGCGCCTACGTCGGCGACAACGGCGGCGCGCGGATGGCGTTCATCGCCGAGTACGCACCCGGCTCCACCGCGTACGAGGACGCCGGGCTGTCCGGCGACTTCGTCGGGCTGAAGGACATCCCCTGGGACAAGCTGCGGGTACTGTCCGACTGGAGCGGCGGGACGCGACCGACGCCCGGCAATGACCCCGCGGATGCGTCCGATGAGGACACGGGTGGCCCGGAGGCCGTGGCCGACCCGCCCGCGACGACGCAGCCTCCACATGCCGCGCCCGGTGGCGTGGCGACGACGGGGGGCACGGCCGCGGCCGCCCCCGCGGAGAACGACGGCCCGGCCGCCGGCGCCTGCGTGCCGGGCAGCGGTGCCGGCGTCGCCCCGCCGACGACTGCCCCGCCCACGACCGCTCCGCCCACGACCGTCCCGCCGACCGCGCTCCCGGGCACGACCGGTGGGGGCACAGCGTCGGCCCCTGCCGACTCCGCGCCGGCCGGCTCCGCTCCCGCGGGTTCCGCGCCCGCGGGTTCCGCGCCCACCGGTTCCGCGCCCGCAGGTTCCGCGCCCACCGGTTCCGCGCCCGTAGGTTCCGCGCCCGTAGGTTCCGCGCCGGCGGGTTCGCCGCCCGCGGGTTCCGCGCCCACCGGTTCCGCGCCCGTAGGTTCCGCGCCCGTAGGTTCCGCGCCCGTAGGTTCCGCGCCGGCGGGTTCGCCGCCCGCGGGTTCCGCATCCGCGGGGTCCGCGCCCGCGGGGTCCACGCCTGTGGGTTCGGGGCTTGCGGTGTCCGATCCGGCAGCCGCCGGGCCCGTAGGTTCCGGGCCGGCGGGTTCGACCGCCCCGGCCGGGTCAGGAGCTCCCGTCGGCTGACCCCCCGGGGTGATCATCGAAAGCGGGACATGGGCGTCGGGGCATGCGCCCATGTCCCGACAACGGCGATCACCCTCCTGCACCGGACGGCGCCGAGACGCTCCTCCGCCGCCCTCCGCGACGCGCCCGCGGCGGCTTCGACCGCCGATCGCCGGCCGGAGCCGCGACCCCGCCTTCTCCGACGTCTGCCACCGGCGGACCGATGCCCGCCCCGGGCCGGGTCCCGACCCGGGGAGACCCCCGCGCGCCGGGCACGGGCCGCGCCACCCCGCCCGTGATCGTCGATTTCGGGACATGAGCGCGTCTCCTTGCGCGCAGGTCTCGCATCTGGCGATCAACCCCGAGGGCAGGCCTCGCCCTCTGATCCGACCGGAACGCAGCGACTCGCACCTCGAACCGGCCAGACCCGCCACCACCATGCCCCACCCCGCCAGCGCGCCCCCGCGGCTGTGATCACCGAGCCGGGGACATGAGCGCGTCAGATTGCGCCCATGTCCCGCATCTGGTGATCACGGTCAGGGCTGTGATCCGGGCAGAGCGCGGCGACTCGCACCTCGAACCGGCCGGGCCCGCCACCAGCCGCCAACCTGCGTCCATGTCCCACGTTCGGCGATCAACGGGCACCCGGCCCCGCCCTCCCGGATGATCGCCGACCTCGGGACATGAGCGCACCACCTGGCGCCCAGGTCCCGCACTCGGCGATCAACCCGCGTCGGGAGCCTGCCGCCACCCTCGCACCCGTCAGACTGCTCGCGTGGCGGACAGATGGCTCGAGGTCGGCGACGGGTTGTTCGCCCGCCGCCACGACGAGCTGGACCTCACGACGGGGCTGGTCGTCGGGGCGGAGCGGGCGCTGGTCGTCGACACCGCGGGCGACCGTGAGCAGGGCGCCCGACTGCGCGCGGCGGTCCGCACCATCACGAAGCTCCCGCTGATCATCGTGATCACCCACGCGCACTTCGACCACTGCTTCGGCACCGGCGCCTTCCCCGCGGGCCCCGTCCACGCCCATCCTCGTTGCCGCGCAACGATCGTCGCGACGGCCGACGCCCAGCGCGCCGAGTGGACCCGGCACTACCGCGACCGAGGCGACCACGCCACCGCCGACGCCCTCGCCGCGACGGATCCGCCGCTACCCGGCGGGACGGTCGACCCGGTGCTCGACGTCGACCTCGGCGGGCGCACCGTCGGGCTGCGGCACCCCGGTCGCGGTCACACCGACCATGACGTCGTCGCGGTGGCCGGGGACGTCGTGTTCGCGGGTGACCTCGTCGAGCAGGGGGCGCCGCCCGACCTCGGGGACGCCGTCGTCGCGGACTGGCCCGCCACGGTGTCCGCGCTGCTCGCCCTCGACGTGTCGACGTTCGTCCCCGGCCACGGCGACCCGATGGACCGGGCCGAGGTCACGACGCAGCGGGACGAGCTGGCCGAGGTCGCGGCCCTGCACGCTGCGGTCGCGCGCGGCGAACTGGACCTGGCGACGGCGACCGCGCGCTCTCCCTTCCCCGACGTGCCCTGGCCGGCCTGACACCCGTCGACGCCGCGACGGGGCTTCCCGGTCGCGGCCGGCGCGCACGCACGCGCGGAGACGAGTGGTGCAGGCGCACCGCGCGGCCGTGGACGTGACGCGGCGGAATCGTGACGAGCACGGCGGGTACGGGCGTGCCGGCTACCCACGGCGTTCGGTCAGCCGCTCCGAGCGGGCCACCCTGGATGATCATGCAACGGCGGCCATCGCGCTGGGCTGACCGGCCGCGCGTCCGATGGGACGACATGTCGGCAACTATTGACACGTCGGTTCCGGCTTCGTACGTTCTCGATCATCCGACGTCCGTCGAAAGGTTCGGCACCGCCCATGGCCGGCGCCACGCATCACGTCTCCGTCGACCTGACGAAGTGCCTCGCCGAGGAGCCGGGGACCGGACACAACCGCTGGCACGGTGGCGCCGTCGACCGAGCTGCGCGTGCGCCAGGCGGCCCGGGAGGCCGAGCTGCTCGGGCGCGGTGGTGCCGTCATGGCGCCGCTGGCCGACAGCGCGGTGCCGGCCGACCCGCGGATCGCCGCCGAGGGGCTGCGCACCATCCCGCCCCGCGAGACCGGCGGCAACCTCGACGTCAAACAGCTCACCGCCGGCACCACGCTGCTGATCCCGGTCGCCACCGAGGGCGCGCTGTTCTCCGTGTGGCGGCCGACGTCGCGGCGGTGTGGCGGGGTGCGCAGCTCGACTACGCCTTCCGGGTCACGATCATGGACGACTACGAGGACTTCGCCGGGCTGACCCGGCGGGCGCTCGACTTCGCCCTGCTCGACCGGGGCCTCGACCTCGATCCGCAGGTGCGGGCCGGGCTCGTGTCCGCGTACGACCGGCTGCCCACCTTCCCCGACGTGGCCGCCGGGCTCGCGGCGCTGGCGGCGGCCGGGACCGAGTGCGTACTGCTGTCCAACGGCAGCCCGACCATGCTCGCGGCCTGCCTGCGGACGGCCGGGCTGGCTCCCTGGTTCTCGCACGTCATCAGCGTCGACGACGTGCGCGTCTACAAGCCGCACCCCGCGGTGTACCGGCATGCCGCCGCCGTCACCGGGCGGCCGGTCGAGTCGATCCGGCTGGTCTCGTGCAACCCCTTCGACATCGTCGGCGCGGCGCGCGCGGGTATGCGCACCGCCTGGATCGACCGGTCCGGGCGCACCTTCGACACCCTGGGCCGCCTGCCCGACGTCGTCGTCCGGGAGCTGTCCGAGCTGGCGGAGCTGCGGACCCCGGCGGCCGGCTGACACCGGTTCCGGCCGGTGACGTCCGGCAGCGCCCGGCCGCACGGTCCGGAGCGTTCGGCCGAACGGCGGATCACGGCCCGCGCAAGCGGATGGAGGTGACGCCGCAGACAAGTGTTCGTAACAGCGGGCCCCTACGGTCGGGCAGATGGGCGACCTGCCGCAGATCGGCGTCGAGGAGGAGTTCCACGTCGTCGACCTGGAGACCAGACGTGCGGCGCCGGAGGTCGACGCGCTGCTGTCCAAGCTCGGCGGCGACGAGTTCGCGCCGGAGCTGCAGCGCTCGCTCGTCGAGACCAACACCCCGCCCTGCCGGACGCTCGACGACCTGCGCGAGCACGTCCGGCGGCTGCGCGGCACGTTGGAGAAGGTCGCCCACCCGCTGGGGCTGGGGGTCGTCGCCGCCGGGACGGTGCCGCTCGTCGAGCTCTCGGGCACCGACATCTCCGCGGGCGCGCGCTACGAGAAGATGCAGCACGAGTACCAAATGCTGGTGCGCGAGCAGCACATCTGCGGCGCGCAGGTCCACGTCGACGTGCCGGACCGCGACATGGCCGTTCAGGTGGTCCGTCGCGTCGCGCCGTACCTGCCGGTGCTGCTCGCGATCTCGGCCAGCTCGCCCTACTGGCGCGGCGAGGACACCGGCTACGCGAGCTTCCGCTCGATGGTCTGGTCGCGCTGGCCGACGGCAGGGCCGCCGGGCGCGGTGGAGACGGCCGCGGACTACGACGGGATGGTCGACGAGCTGATCGCGTCGGGGACGATCAGCGACCCCGGGATGGTGTACTTCGACATCCGGCCCAGCGCGCACCTGCCCACGGTCGAGCTGCGGGTGTGCGACGCCTGCCCCGACGTCGACGACGTCGTGCTGATCGCGGGGCTGTTCCGGGCGCTGGTGCGGCGGGCCTCGGAGGACGCGCTCGCGGGCACGCCGCTGCCGACGTCGCGCCACGAGCTGCTGCGCTCGGCCAACTGGCGCGCGGCGCGGTCGGGCCTGGAGGGCGACCTGGTCGATCTCGTCGGTCCGGCGCTGATGTCGCCCGCGCTGATGGTCGGCATGCTCGTCGACGGGCTGCGCGCGCACCTGGAGGCGGCGGGTGACTGGGAGCAGGTGCTGGAGCTGTCGCGGCAGACGCTGGCCCGGGGCAGCGCGGCGGCGCGGCAGCGGCGCGCGTTCGGCCTGCGCGGCGAGCTGACCGACGTCGTCGACGCGCTGCTGGAGACGACCCAGGGCCGTGCCCTGACCGGGATCACGACGCCGGTCGCGCCGCCCCCGCCGGAGCTGCTGGCCGGGTACCGGCCGGAGGCGTTCGACGAGGCGGTCAGCGAGGGCGGGCAGGTGCTGCCGCACTACGGGTTCATGTTCCGTGTGCTCGACCGGCTGGGCCCGCGCGGCATGACGGCGGCCGAGTCGGCGCTGCGCACCGAGCAGCATGCCCGCGGCGTCACCTTCCGCGTCGGCGACGAGCCCGACCGGCTGTTCCCGCTCGACCTCGTCCCCCGCATCATCTCCGCGGAGGACTGGGCGATGCTCTCGGCCGGTCTCGCGCAACGGGTCCGGGCGCTGGAGCTGTTCCTGCGCGACGTCTACGGCCCGCGTGAGATCGTCGACGCGGGGATCGTCCCTGCGACGGTGGTCGACGGAGCCCCGGGGCGCAGCAGGATCGGCGCAACGCTGCCGGCCGACGCCGTGCGCGTCACCGTCGCCGGTATCGACCTGGTCCGCGATCGGGCCGACCACTGGTTCGTGCTGGAGGACAACCTGCGGGTGCCGTCGGGCATCGGGTTCTCGATCATCTCCCGGCGGCTGGTGCGCAGCGTGCTGCCGGACCTGGAGCCCCCGGCGGGCGTCGTCGGGCTCGACGACGTGCCGCGTGCGCTGCGGGCCGCGTTGCTGTCCGCGGTCCCCGACCACGACGCGGCGGGCGCCGACGAGGTCGCGCTGCTGTCGGCCGGGCCGGTCGACCCGGCCTGGTTCGAGCACACGCTGCTCGCCGACCGGATGCAGGTGCCCGTCGTGACGCCGCGGGACCTGCAGGTCACCCGCGACGGCGTGTACCTGGTGGGGCCGGGCGGCCGCCGGCGGCTCGCGGCGCTCTACCGGCGTCTCGACGAGCAGGACCTGCTCGACGCGACGGGCGCCGACGAGCGGCCGATCGGGCGTGCGCTGTGCCGGGCGGCGGCCGCGGGGACCGTCCAGCTGCTCAACGCGCCCGGCAACGGCGTCGCCGACGACAAGCTCGTCTACTCCTACGTGCCGGCGATGATCGAGCACTACCTCGGCGAGGCGCCCCTGCTC
The DNA here is from genome assembly GCF_036984265.1 of Pseudonocardia sp. D17. Taxonomy (NCBI): domain Bacteria; kingdom Bacillati; phylum Actinomycetota; class Actinomycetes; order Pseudonocardiales; family Pseudonocardiaceae; genus Pseudonocardia; species Pseudonocardia sp. D17. The sequence goes on from NZ_BPRG01000234.1 coordinate 189,140, forward strand.
GACAACGTCCCGACGTACCCGTGCGCGGATCCCGACCGGCGCGCCGAGGTGCTGGACCGGCTGCACGAGCTCGTCGTCAAGCCGGTCGACGGGTACGGCGGGCACGGCATCCTGATCGGGCCCGACGCCACCCGCGCCGAGCTGGCCGATGCGGCCGCCGCGATCCGGGCCCGTCCGGAAGGCTGGGTCGCGCAGGACCTCGTCCAGCTGTCGACGCACCCGACGTTCTCCGGCGGCGCCCTGCATCCGCGGGCCGTCGACCTGCGCGCCTTCGCGTTCCAGTCGCGTGTCGGCGACCGCACGCGCGTCGACGTCGCACCGGCCGCGCTGTCCCGGGTTGCGCCGGCGGGCAGCCTCGTCGTCAACTCGTCGCGAGGCGGCGGCGCCAAGGACACCTGGGTGCTGAAGTGACCGGTCACCGAAGTAGCGAGCGGAAGTAGGGACGCGCATGTGCGGCATCGCCGGCGAGATCCGGTTCGACGGCCTCGGTGCCGACGTCGCGGCGGTCGCACGGATCACCGAGGCGATGCACAGGCGCGGCCCCGACGGGCACGGCGTGCACGCGGCGGGCCCGGTCGCGCTGGGGCACCGCCGGCTGAAGATCATCGACCTGTCGGAGCGCGGGGCGCAGCCGATGGTCGACCCGGAGCTGGGCCTGGCCGCGGTGTTCAACGGCTGCATCTACAACTTCCGTGAGCTGCGCGCCGAACTGGAGGGGCACGGCTACCGGTTCTTCTCCGACTCCGACACCGAGACGCTGATCAAGGCGTACCACCGCTGGGGCACCGGCTGCGTCGAGCACTTCCTCGGGATGTTCGCCTTCGCCGTGCACGAGCGGGACTCGGGCACGGTCGTCCTGGGCCGCGACCGGCTGGGGATCAAGCCGCTCTACCTCGCCGAGCGGCCCGACCGGCTGCGGTTCGCGTCGTCGCTGCCCGCGCTGCTCGCGGGCGGGGAGGTCGACACCTCGATCGACCCGGTCGCGCTGCACCACTACATGACGTTCCACTCGGTCGTCCCCGCGCCGCGGACGATCCTCACGGGGGTCCGCAAGCTGCCGCCGGCCACGGTCCGCACGATCCGGGCGGACGGCACGACCACCGTCCACGAGTACTGGTCGCCGCGCCACGAGCGGCGGCCCGCCGACGCGGGGATGAGCGCGGCCGACTGGCGCGACGCGGTGCTGGAGTCGCTGCGGGTCGCGGTGCGCCGCCGGATGGTCGCCGACGTGCCGGTCGGGGTGCTGCTCTCCGGCGGGCTCGACTCGTCGCTGATCGTCGGGCTGCTCGCGCAGGAGGGCCAGACCGGTCTGAAGACGTTCAGCGTCGGCTTCCACGCGGCGGGCGGCGAGGCCGGCGACGAGTTCCGGTACTCCGACGTCGTCGCCGCCGAGTTCGGCACCGACCACCAGCGGATCCTCGTCGACCCGGCGCGCATGCTGCCGGCGGTCGACCACACCATCGCGGCGATGGCCGAGCCGATGGTCAGCCACGACTGCGTGGCGTTCCACCTGCTCTCGGAGGAGGTCGCGAAGTCCGTCACCGTGGTGCAGTCCGGGCAGGGCGCCGACGAGGTGCTCGCCGGCTACAACTGGTACCCGCCGCTGGCGGGGGTGCCGCGAGAGCGGGCCGTCACCGAGTACGCGCGGGTGTTCACCGACCGGCCGCACGCCGACCTGGCGTCGATCCTCGAACCGGAGTGGCTGCTCGACCACGACCCGAGCCGCGAGTTCGTCGCCGCGCACTTCGCCCGTGAGGGCGCGGCCGAGACCCTCGACGCCGCGTTGCGGCTGGACAGCACCGTGATGCTCGTCGACGACCCGGTGAAGCGCGTCGACAACATGACGATGGCCTGGGGCCTGGAGGCCCGGGTCCCGTTCCTCGACCACGAGTTCGTCGAGCTGGCCGCGGCCTGCCCGCCGGAGCTCAAGCTCGCCCACGGCGGCAAGGGTGTGCTCAAGGAGGCGGCCCGCGGGGTGGTCCCGGACGCGGTGATCGACAGGCCGAAGGGATACTTCCCGGTGCCGGCGATCCGCCACCTCGAGGGCCCGTTCCTGGAGCGTGTGCGCGACGCGGTCACCGACCCGGTGGCGAAGGCACGGGGTCTGGTGCGGGCAGACTGGCTGGAGCGGATGCTGGCGGACCCCAACACCGCGCGGACCAACCTCGGGTCCAACGCGTTGTGGCAGGTGGCGTTGTTGGAGATGTGGCTGCAGGAGAGGGGGTTGTAGATGGAACCGACCCTTGCCGACCGTCGTCGCGAAAGGCTGGTGGGCGAGCGGCTCGTCGCCGACGCCGGCCCGGTCGCCGACGTGGTGTCCGCGGCCTCGTTCCGGTCGCCCCGGCCGGGCCCGGACGGCCGGCTGCTGGCCTGGATCTCCGACCGCGACGGCCGCCCCCGGCTCTACGTCGGCGAGCTGGGCAGTGGACCGGCATCCGTCGTCGAACCCCGGGCCGCACTACCCACCGAGCCCGACGACCCCGACCTGCCGCACGCCGACGTCACCGGCGTCGCCTGGTCCCCGGACGGCAGCTGGCTGGCCTGCCAGCTCGCGCCGGGCGGCGGCGAGCGCACCCGCGTCCTGCTCGTCTCCCCCGACGGCCGGCGCCGCCGGGAGATCGCCCCCGCGGCCACGGCCGTCGTGCTCGGCTCGTGGTCGCCCAACGGCTCGCACCTGGGTGTCACGATCTACGGCTCCGGGCAGGGCGAGGGCCAGGCGTGCCTGGTCGACCTGCGCGACGGCACGTCGACGGTGCTGGCGTCGGGACCGGCCGCGATGGTGTGCGCGGTGTCGGGCGACGGGCACCGCGTCGTGGTGCGTCACGGCCGCCGCGGCGACCGCCACCTCGAGCTGATCGACCTGCGCACCGGCAGGCGCACCGACCTCATCCCCGGCGGCGGCGCGACGGTCGCCGACGCCCGCTTCGGCGTCAGCGGCGGGCTGCTCTACCTGCACACCGATGCCGGCCGCGAACGCGCCGCGCTGCTCGCGGTCCCGCTCGGCACCGGCGCGCCCGGCATGTCCTCACCGGTCGCCGAACGCGCGCACGACGACCTCGACCTCGTCGCGCTCGACCCGGCGGGCGCCCGCGCGGTGCTGGTCTGGAACGTCGACGGCCGCAGCGAGCCCGAGATGCTCGACCTGCGCAGCGGCCTGATCTCACCGCTGCCCGACCCGGCGGGCGACGTCGTCACCGACGCCGCGTTCACCCGCGACGGCGCCGGCCTGCTGCTCGCGAGCGAGGGACCGACCGTCGCACCGCGGCTGTCGCTGGTGCCGATCGTCGACGGGCTGCCCGGCACCGAGGCGCCCGCCGTGCTGCCCCCGGAGTCCGACGACCCCGACGACGACACCGACCCCGCGGACGTGCTCGTCTCCCCCACGCTGCACGAGTTCCTCGCCGAGGACGGCCTCACGCTGACCGGCTGGCTCTTCCGGCCGCGCGGCACGCTCGGCGCGACACCCGCCCTGATCTGGCTGCACGGCGGGCCGGAGGCGCAGGAGCGGCCGGTCTTCCAGCCGCTGTTCCAGGCGCTGGCGGCCGCGGGTGTGGCCGTGTTCGCGCCGAACGTCCGGGGCTCGGCGGGCTTCGGCCGCACGTTCTCCCGGGCCGACGACCTGCATCGCCGCTTCGCCGCCATCGCCGACGTCAGCGCCGCCGTCGACTTCCTCGCGGGATCGGGGCTCGCCGACCGCGACCGCATCGGCGTCGCGGGCCGCTCCTACGGCGGCTACCTGACCCTCGCCGCGCTGGTCCGCTACCCGGAGCTGTTCCGGGTGGGCGTCGACGTCTGCGGGATGGCCGATCTGGAGACGTTCTACGCGGGCACGGAGCCGTGGATCGCCGAGGCCGCGACGACGAAGTACGGCGACCCGCGGACCGACCGCGACCTGCTGCGCAGGCTCTCCCCACTGCACCGCATCGACCGGCTCACCGCGCCGCTGCTGGTCGTGCACGGCCGCCACGACACCAACGTCCCGATCAGCGAGCCCGAGCAGGTCGTCGCCGCGCTGCGCGAGCGCGGCGTCCCGCACGGCTACCTGCTGTTCGACGACGAGGGACACGAGGTGCACGACGTCGCCAACCGGGCGGCGTTCGTCCGCGAGGTCGTCAGCTGGGTGGCGGGCCACCTGAACGAGGTCGGCTCCCGCACCGCCTGAGCTGAGGCCGATCGGCGGCCGGGGTCAGCCGCCCTGGGTGAAGGACTGGATCACGCGGTTGCCGTCGGTGCCGCTGATGTCGAAGCGGTACGGCTCGCGCGTCTGGGTCCCGTCCTTGCGGGTGAAGACGATCGTCGCGGTGATGGTGTCGGCGTCGACCACGCGCAGCGTCTCGGCCCACACCGCGGTGAGCCCGCCGTAGAAGTCCTTGTACGCCTGGTAGCCGCCCGCCTGCTGCTGCGCCTGCGGGCTCAGCAGGGCCCACGCCTGGTCGACGTTGCCGGGCAGCAGGCCGTAGTAGCTCTGGACGAACTGGATGGCCGGCATCCCCGAGCCGGAGGCCGACGTGGGCGCCGCGGTGGTGGTCGACGGCGCGGTCGTGGGCGTCGGGCTCGGCGTGGGCGAGGCGGTCGCGGAGGCGCCGGCCGGCGGTCCCGTCGGTTCCTTCGTGCCCGACGACCGGACCAGCCCGATGATCACACCCGCACCCACGACGAGCACCACGAGCACCGCGGCCACGACGGCGACGAGCCTGCGCTGCCCGGGCGCCGCGGCCGCGGTCGGGGCCACCGGCGGCGCCGCGGCCGGCGGCGGGGCCGAGGCGAGGGTGGGCGTCGCAGGGGTGGCGACCGGCCGGGCGGGCTGCTCGACGGGGGGCGCGGCCGGGCCGAGGGCGAACGCCGAGCCCGCGGGCAGACCGGTCGGGGTGCGCCCGGCGGCGACGGCCTCCAACGCGGCGCGGGCCTGGCTCGCCGTCGGCCGGTTCGCGGGCTCGGGGGCCAGCAGCGTCGCGAGCAGCGGCGTCAGGGCCCCGGCGGCGACGGGCGGGCGGACCGTGCCGGTGGCCACCTTGTGCAGCAGCGCGTAGGCGTTGTCGTCCAGCCCGAACGGCGGCTCCCCCTCGACGGCCGCGTAGAGCGTCGCCCCGAGGGCGAACACGTCCGACGCCGGCGTCGGCTGCCCGCCCCGGGCCACCTCGGGCGCGAGGAACGCCGGGGTGCCCGCGATCATGCCGGTGCGGGTGAGCTGCACGTCGTCGACGGCGCGGGAGACGCCGAAGTCGGTGATCTTGGCCGTGCCGTCCTCGGCGATGAGCACGTTGCCGGGTTTGACGTCGCGGTGCACGACGCCGGCCGCATGGGCGGCGGTGAGCCCGTCGGCCACCTGCTCGCCGACCGCGGCGGCCTCGCGGGCGCCCATCGGCCCCTTCTCGGCCAGTACCGCGGCGAGCGACCGCGACGGCAGGTACTCCATGACCAGCCAGGGTCGGTCGTCGTGGACCACGACGTCGAACATGCTGATGACGTGCGCGTGCTGCAGCCGGGCCCCGATCCGGCCTTCGCGCAGGATCCGCTGCCGCGACTCCTCGAGCGTGTCCTCCTCGCCCGGCGACGCGGCGACGAGCAGCTCCTTGAGGGCGACGGTCCGGTTGAGCAGCTCGTCGGTCCCACGCCACACCGCGCCCATGGCCCCGGCGGCGATCCGCTCGTCGAGCCGGTACCGGCCCCCGATCCGCCGGACCGTGGGGTTCTCGGGGCGGACGTCGGACTCGGGCGGGGTCATCGAACTCCAGCGTGGAGGGTCGCGTTCGGGGTGTCCGCGATCCTATCGAGCGACCCCCGACGAGCCGGGCGGGGCCGGACCCCGCCCGGTTCGCGACGGTTCGTCACGCTCGCCGCCCGGAAATCGCCCGATCAGGCCGTCGCCGACCGGTCAGCGTTGGATGGCCTTGGTCTCGAGGAACTCCTCGAGCCCGTAGCGACCCAGCTCGCGGCCGTTGCCGGACTGCTTGTAGCCGCCGAACGGCGCCATGATGTTGAACGCACCGCCGTTGACCTCGACCTGGCCGGTGCGCAGCCGGCGCGCGACGGCCAGCGCGTGGTCGTCCTCGCCGAACACCGCACCCGAGAGCCCGTAGACCGACGAATTGGCGATCGCGACCGCCTCGTCCTCGTCGCGGTACGGGATCACCGACAGCACGGGCCCGAAGATCTCCTCCTGGGCGATGACGGCGTCGGGCGCGACGTCGGCGAAGACCGTCGGCCGGACGTAGGCGCCCGACTCCAGGCCCTCGACCGGGCCGGGGCCGCCGAACACGACGCGCGCGCCGTCGGCGACGCCGCGCTCGATGTAGCCGTGCACCCGCTGCCGCTGCGTCTGCGACGACATCGGGCCGATCCGGGTGGCCTCGTCGGTCGGGTCGCCGACGGTGTAGCGCGCGGCCGCGGCCTCGACCATCTCCAGGATCTCGTCCTGCCGGTCGGCGGGGACCAGCATGCGGGTCCAGGCCGTGCACGTCTGGCCGCCGTTGATCCAGGCGTTGCCGATGCCGAGCTTCACCGCCTTGCCCAGGTCGGCGTCGGGCAGGATGACGTTGGCGGACTTGCCGCCCAGCTCCAGCGCCACGCGCTTGACGGTCTCGGCGGCGACGACCGACACCCGCTTGCCCGCACGGGTGGAGCCGGTGAAGGAGATCATGTCGACGTCGGGGTGCCCCGCGATCGCCTCGCCGACGACCGGGCCGGTGCCGTGCACGATGTTGAACGCGCCCGCCGGCAGCCCGGCCTCGGCCGCGACCTCGGCGAGCAGCTGCGCGGTCAGCGGCGCGATCTCGGTCGGCTTCAGCACGACGGTGTTGCCCGCGAGCAGCGCGGGCGCGACCTTCGCGACGATCTGGTGCAGCGGGTAGTTCCACGGCGTGATCGCCCCGACCACCCCGATCGGCTCCTTGACGACGAGGGAGTTGCCGATCTCCTCGGTCCACGGGAAGTCGGCCGCGATCTTCGCGAACCCGCGCGACGAGGCGACCGGCATCGTCGCCTGCACCTTGCGGGAGAACGTGACCGGGGAGCCCATCTCCGCGGTGATCGAGGTGGCGACGTCCTCCGCGCGGGCCTTGAGGCCGTCGGAGATGCGCTGGACGACGGCGGCGCGCTCGGCGACGTCGACGTCGGCCCACTCCCGCTGCACCGCCCGCGCGGCGCGCACCGCGCGGTCGACGTCCTCCGCGGTGCCCGCGGGAACCGTGCCGACGACCTCGCCCGTCGCGGGGTTGACGACGTCGATCGTCTCGCCCGTGGCGGCGACCGTCTCTCCTGCGATCCAGTGTCCGGTTGTGTTCAGCGTCGGTGCTGCCATTCCCCGATCCTCACACGGTTCGCGGGGTCCCCGCCGTCCCGAGGCCGGGCTCCGCCCGCCCGGGCGGCACGAGATCCGTCACATCCACGCCACTCGCAAGCGGGGATCGGCGCGCATCCCCCGGACGGTGGAGGCGACGTGCCCCTGAGTTCACCCGCGTCGGTGAGGCGGCTCACCCCGGACCGGCGCACGCTGATCGCAGGCCCCCTGGCCGGGGCCTCGCCACCGCGAGGAGGAACTCATGAACATCGCAGACGTCCTCGACACCAAGGGGCGGACCGTGCACAGCGTCGTGCCCTGGGCGACCGTGGCAGAGGCGGTCGAACGCCTCGAGAAGTACCGGATCGGTGCGCTGCTGGTCAGCGACGGCGAGAACCGGATCACGGGGATCGTGTCCGAGCGCGACGTGATCCGCGAGCTGGCCCGGCGCGGCAACCGGCTGCTGTCGTGCAACGTCGAGGACATCATGACGCGCAACGTCGCGACGGTGTCGTCCACCGAGTCCCTCACCTACGCGATGGCGCAGATGACCCGCGGGCGCTACCGGCACCTGCCGGTCGTCGACGGCGGGCGGCTGGTCGGGATGGTGAGCATCGGCGACCTGGTGAACCACCGGGTGCGCGAGATGGAGCTGCAGACGGGCGTCCTGCGCGACGCCTACATCGCGACCCGCTGACACCACGGCGAACGACCCCGGCAGACCGACGGCCCGCCACGAGCAACGTGGCGGGCCGTCGACGCGTCGCGGTCGGGCCGGGTGACCGGACTCGCTCAGTAGTCGAAGTTCGGGCTCTCGGTGCGGGTCCGCTTCAGCTCGAAGAAGTACGGGTACTCGGCCAGCATCCGGGCACCGTCGAAGATCTTCCCGGCCTCCTCGCCCTTGGGCACGCGCGAGATCACGGGACCGAAGTAGGCGATGCCGTCGACGTGGATGGTCGGGGTGCCGACGTCCATGCCCACCGGGTCCATGCCGCGGTGGTGGCTGGCGCGCAGCTCCTCGTCGTACTCGGTGCTGGTGGCGGCCTCGGCCAGCGACTCCGGCAGACCCAGCTCGGCGAGCGACTCCTTCACGACGAGCTCGAGGTCCTTGATCCCCTGGTTGTGGATCCGCTCGCCCATCGCGGTGTAGAGCGGGCGCAGGATCTCCTGGCCGTGCTCGCGCGCCGCGGCGATGCACACCCGCACCGGACCGAAACCCGGGCCGAGCATGGCCTTGTAGGCCTCCGGGAGGTCCTCGCGGTTCTCGTTGAGGACCGACAGGCTCATGACGTGGAACGACAGGTCGATGTCGCGGACCTTCTCGACCTCGAGGATCCACCGTGACGTCAGCCAGGCCCACGGACAGCGGGGGTCGAACCAGACCTCGACGCGCGTCCGTGTGGACTCGGTGCTGCTCACAGGCACTCCGATCGGTTCGCGGCCGGCTCCTCTGCTGCGCCGGCTCCTCCATCAGCGCGAACAGGTGCGGAAGCTAACTTGTTCCCGCCGCGGCCGGGGCGTGCGCCGCGACACGACCGCCGGCCCACGGGGGTGCCGGGCCGGACCCTCACGAAACGTAATCGGCGGCCGATCCGAGACCAGTGGCGAGACGATCCGCCGACCGGAGGAACAGATGACGTCGTCGACCACCGAGCGTCCCGCCGCCGCGCAGGCGCCCGACGTCACGCTCAGCTGCCGCCTGTGCGGCTCGACCGACCTGCGCAGCTTCGTCGACCTCGGCGCGACGCCGCCGTGCGAGCTGTTCCTCACCGCCGACGCGCTCGAGCGCGCCGAGGCCACGTTCCCGTTGCACCCCAGGGTGTGCGGGTCCTGCCTGCTCGTGCAGCTGCCGCCGCTGATCGACCCCGGCGAGACCTTCACCGAGTACGCCTACTTCTCCTCCTTCTCCTCCTCGTGGGTCGAGCACGCCCGCCGGTTCGTCGACGCGGCGGTCGAGCGCGCGGGCCTCACGACCGACTCGCTGGTCGTCGAGGCCGCCAGCAACGACGGCTACCTGCTGCAGCACGTCGTCGCGCGCGGCATCCGGGCGCTCGGCGTCGAGCCCAGCGTCAACGTCGGCGAGGCGGCGCGGGCGAAGGGCGTCCCGACACTGACGGCGTTCCTGTCCCCCGACACCGGCGCGACGGTGCGCGCCACGCACGGGCCGGCGGCGCTCGTCGTCGCCAACAACGTGTTCGCGCACATCCCCGACGTCGTCGGGTTCGCGCAGGGACTGCGCGCCATGGTCGCCGACGACGGCTGGGTCTCGATCGAGGTGCAGCACCTGCTGACGCTGGTGCGGCTGCGCCAGTTCGACACGATCTACCACGAGCACTTCCAGTACTACACGGTCGCGACGGCGCAGCGGGCCCTGGCGGCAGGCGGCCTGGACCTGGTCGACGTCGAGCTCGTCCCGACCCACGGCGGCTCGATCCGGCTGTGGGCGCGGCCGCGCGAGCTCGGCGCGGCCCCGGGCCCGGCCGTCGCCGCCGTGCTCGCCGAGGAGGCCGCCGCCGGGCTGGACACCGTCGAGGGGCACGCAGGCTTCGCCCGCGACGTCTCCCGGATCCGCAACGACCTGATGCGCTTCCTGATCGACGCCGCCGACGCGGGCCGGACCGTCGTCGGCTACGGCGCGCCGGGCAAGGGCAACACCCTGCTCAACTACTGCGGCATCCGGCCCGACCTGCTCGCCTACACCGTCGACCGCAACCCGTACAAGCACGGCCGGTTCACCCCTGGCACCCGGATCCCGATCCACGCCCCCGAGCGCATCGAGGCCGACCGTCCCGACTACGTGCTCGTCCTGCCGTGGAACCTGCGCGAGGAGATCACCGCGCAGTTGGCGCCGGTCGTCGGCCGGTGGGGCGGGAAACTCGTGTTCCCGATCCCCGCGCTGGAGGTCGTCGACCCCGTGGGGCGCACCTGATGCGGGGGCTGCGCCCCGAGGCGCTCGACGAGCTCGTCCTGCTCGGCGCGCACTGCGACGACATCGCGATCGGGGCGGGCGGGACCGTGCTGACGCTGTGCCGGGCGCGGCCGGGCCTGCGGGTGCGCGCGCTCGTGCTCTCCGGTGCCGACACCGCGCGCGAGGACGAGGAACGGGCCGCGCTGGCCGCGTTCTGCCCGGGCGCCGACCTCACCGTCACGATCCTCGACGTCCCCGACGGGCGGCTGCCCGCCCACTGGGACCGCGCCAAGGAGGCGCTCGAGCAGTTCCGCCGCACCTGCGAGCCCGATCTGGTGCTGTGCACCACACGTCACGACGACCACCAGGACCACCGCGGCCTGGCCCGGCTCGCGCCGACGGTGTTCCGCGACCACCTGATCCTGGGCTACGAGATCCTCAAGGCCGAGCCCGACCTCGCCCAGCCCGCCGTCCTGTGGCCGGTCGAGGCCGACGTCGTCGACGAGAAGGTGCGGCTGCTGCACGAGCACTACCCGTCGCAGAAGGCCCGGCACTGGTTCGACGAGGAGACCTTCCGCGGCCTCGCCCGGGTCCGCGGAGTGCAGTGCGGACGGCGCTACGCCGAGGGCTTCCATCCCACCCGCATGATCGTCAGTGATGTCGCCGCCGCCCCGGGCGTCGGCTGACCGTCAGAAGGGAACTGCGCGATGCGCGTCCTGCTCACCGGCCACCAGGGTTACCTCGGCACGCTCATGGCCCCGATCCTCACCGACGCCGGGCACGACGTGGTCGGGCTCGACTCGGGCCTGTACGCGACCTCCGTGCTGGGGCCGGCGCCTGCCGACCCGCCGGGGATCGCCGTGGACCTGCGCGACGTCGGGAGGGACGCCCTGACCGGCTTCGACGCCGTCGTGCACCTCGCCGCGCTGTCCAACGACCCGCTCGGCTCGCTCGCGCCGCAGCACACCTACGACATCAACCACCACGCCTCGACGCGGCTGGCCCGGCTCGCCAAGGACGCCGGCGTCGGACGCTTCGTCTACGCCTCCACCTGCTCGGTGTACGGCGCCTCGGGCACCGACGACATCCTCGACGAGAACGCGCCCATGCGGCCCGTCACGCCGTACGCGGAGTCGAAGGTCCGGGTGGAGGGCGACCTCGTCGACCTCGCCGACGACGACTTCGTCCCCGTCTCGCTGCGCAACGCCACCGCGTTCGGGTTCTCCCCGCGGCTGCGCGCCGACATCGTGCTCAACAACCTCGTCGGGCACGCGATCCTGTCCGGGACGATCAAGGTGCTCAGCGACGGGACCCCGTGGCGGCCGCTGGTGCACGCCCGCGACATCGCCGCGGCGGTCGTCGCCGCGCTCGCGGCACCGGCCGACGTCGTGCGCGGCGAGGCGTTCAACGTCGGCTCGACGGAGAACAACGTGCAGGTCAGCGACATCGCGGCCGAGGTGAAGAAGGTCGTGCCCGAGGCGGAGCTGCTGGTCACCGGCGAGACCGGCGGCGACCCCCGCTCCTACCGCGTCGACTTCACCAAGATCGGCAAGGTGCTGCCCGACTTCCACGCGAGCTGGAGCGTCGCCGACGGGGCGGCCGAGCTCGCCGCGGCCTACCGGGCGCACGGCCTGACGCAGGAGGCGTTCGACCGGCGGTTCACCCGGCTCGCGGTGCTGGCCGACCGGCAGGCCGCCGGCACGCTCGACGCGACGTTGCGCCCGGTGGGCTGAGCGGCCCGGCTCAGCCCGTCGCGACCAGCTCGGCCCAGCTGCCCGCGGCCCGGTCCCGGTCGGAGATCGGGCCGAGCGGCAGCGGCCACGCGATGGCGAGGTCGGGGTCGTCGTGGGCGACCCCGACGTCCTCGGACGGGTCGTGCGGGCGGTCGATCCGGTAGCAGACGTCCGCGACGTCGGTCAGCGCCTGGAAGCCGTGGAGCAGGCCCGGCGGCACGTAGAGGTGGTGGAAGTCCTCGTCGTCGAGCCGGAAGGCCGCGACGACCCCGAACGTCGGTGACGACGGCCGGGCGTCGACCAGGACGTCGTGCACCGCGCCGTGCGCGGCCCGCACCAGCTTGGCCTCCCCGCGGCCGCGGCGCCCGTGCATGCCACGGACCGTCCCGCGCCACGACCGGGACTGGCTGTCCTGCGCCCGGGGACCCAGGTCGACCCCGTGCTCGGCGGCGATCGCGGTGTCGAACGTGCGGGTGAACAACCCGCGACCGTCGCGGAACGGCGTCGGCACGAAGAGCAGGACACCGTCGATGTCGGTCGTGCGAACCTCCATGACGGACACTCTGGCAGGTAACGCGCCGCCCGCCGAGGCCGAGTGGGATCCGGTGACGACCATCTGCCGTTGGTGCGGCACCGGCGCCGGAGAGCTCGTCCTCGACCTGGGCCGCCGGCCGACGTCCGAGTTCTTCCCCCGGCTCGACGACCCCGGCCCCGACCCGCTGTTCCCGCTGCGGCTGTGGCTGTGCGGCCACTGCGGGCTGGCCCAGCTCGCCGACGACGACGAGGTGCCCGAACAGCCCGTGGGGATCGAGCCGCAGGCCCTGACCGACCAGCGTCGCGACGCCGTCGCCGCGGTCCGCGAGGCCGGCCTGCTGGCCGGCCGGACGACGGTCGCCGAGGGGCCCACCCCGCACGGCGGGTCGTGGTTGCCCGACCTCGCCGGGCTCGGGATCACGCCCGCGGGCGCGCACGGCCGCGCCGACGTGGTCGTCGACGCGTCCTTCGGGCTCATGCACGCCCGCGACCAGGCAGCGGCCCTCGACGGGCTGCTCGCCCGGCTCGCCGACGACGGCCTGCTGCTGTTCGGCTTCCACAGCCTCGCCGCCATCGTCACCCACGGGCAGTGGAACGCCGTGCGGCACGGGCACTTCGCCTACTACTCGACGCCGACGGCCGTCGCCATGCTCGCCGACCGCGGGCTCACCGCGACCGACGCCTGGACGTTCCCGCTCTACGGCGGCACGGTCCTGCTGGCCGCCCGCCGCGGGGGGACGCCCGGCGCGTCGGTCACCGCGCTGGTCGAGTCCGAGCTGGCGGCGGGAGTCCACGACCCCGGGCGTGTCGCGGGGCTGCAGAAGGCCGTCGAGACGTCGACGGAGGCGCTGCGCCGCACGGTCGACGACGCGCGCGCCCGCGGCGAGCGGGTGCTCGGCTACAGCGCGGCGTCGCGGGCGGTGTCGCTGCTGCACCTGGCCGGGCTGGGCCCCGGCACCGTCGACGCCGTCGCCGACGCCTCGCCCGCCAAGCAGGGCTGCCGGATGCCCGGGACCGGCATCCCCGTCGTCACGCCGGACGACCTCGCCGCGGCGCGGCCGGACGTCGTGCTGCTGTTCGTCCCCGACCTGCTCGCCGAGGTGCGCCGCGCCCTCCCGGCGGTCGAGGCGGGCGGCGGGCGCTGGGTCGTGGCCGAGCAGCTCGGGTAGGACCCGAACGCGCACGACGCCGCGCGGGCTTCCGTGGTTGGATCGCAACCGTCCCGACCGCCCCCCGGAGGAGTCCCGAGAGCGCATGGCCCCGCCCAACCTCACCCGCGCCGACGCCGAGCTCCGCGCGTCGCGGATCGCGGTCGAGTCCTACGTCGTCGACCTCGACCTGACCGACGGCGCGGGCGCCCCGGGCGAGACGACGTTCGCCACGACCGCCACCGTCCGGTTCCGCGGCCTGCAGCCCGGCACCGACAGCTGGATCGACTTCGTCGGCGACTCGGTCACCTCGGCGACCCTCAACGGCACCCCGCTCGACGTGTCGGGCTACCGCGAGGACGACGGCATCGCCCTGCCCAGCCTGGCCGCGGACAACGAGCTCACCGTCGTCGCGACGGGCCGGTACATGAACACCGGCGAGGGCCTGCACCGCTTCGTCGACCCGGTCGACGACGCCGTCTACCTCTACTCCCAGTTCGAGACGGCCGACGCCAAGCGGCTGTTCGCCTGCTTCGACCAGCCCGACCTCAAGGCGCGCTACACGGTCACGGTGACGGCGCCGGAGAGCTGGAAGGTCGTCTCCAACGCGGCGGTCGAGCGGTCCGAGCCCGGCCCGGGCGGCTCGGTCGTGCACCACTTCGCCACGAGCGAGGTCATGTCGACCTATCTGGTGGCGCTCATCGCCGGGCCGTACCGGGAGTGGACCGACGTCCACTCCGACGGCGACGGCCCCGACATCCCGCTGGGCCTGTACTGCCGGGCGTCGCTGGGCGAGCACATGGACGCCGAGCGGATCTTCACCGAGACGAAGCAGGGCTTCGACTTCTACCACCGCAACTTCGGCGTGCGGTACCCGTTCGGCAAGTACGACCAGCTGTTCGTGCCCGAGTTCAACGCGGGCGCGATGGAGAACGCGGGCGCGGTCACCTTCCTGGAGGACTACGTCTTCCGGTCGCGGGTCACGCGGTTCCTCTACGAGCGGCGCGCCGAGACGATCCTGCACGAGATGGCGCACATGTGGTTCGGCGACCTCGTGACCATGCGCTGGTGGGACGACCTGTGGCTCAACGAGTCGTTCGCGACCTGGGCGTCGGTGATCTGCCAGGCGGAGGCCACCGAGTACACCAACGCCTGGACGACGTTCGCCAACGTGGAGAAGTCCTGGGCCTACCGGCAGGACCAGCTGCCCTCGACCCACCCCGTCGCCGCCGACATCCCGGACCTGCAGGCCGTCGAGGTCAACTTCGACGGCATCACCTACGCCAAGGGCGCGTCGGTGCTCAAGCAGCTGGTCGCCTACGTCGGGCTCGACGCGTTCCTCACCGGGCTGCGCAGCTACTTCCAGGCGCACGCGTGGGGCAACGCGACGTTCGACGACCTGCTCGGCGCGCTGGAGAAGGCCTCGGGCCGCGACCTGTCCGACTGGGGCGCGCAGTGGCTGCGCACCACCGGGCTCAACATGCTGCGCCCGTCGTTCGACGTCGACGAGCAGGGCCGCATCGTCCGGTTCGACGTCGTGCAGGGCGGCGCCCGCCCCGGCGCGGGCGAGACCCGCACGCACCGCATCGCCGTCGGCATCTACGACGACGAGCCGCAGGCCGACGACGCCAAGGGCAGCCCGCGGCTGGTGCGCACGCACCGCGTCGAGGTCGACGTCACCGGCGAGCGGACCGCGGTCCCCGAGCTGGTCGGCGTCCCGCGCGGCAAGCTCGTGCTGGTCAACGACGACGACCTCACCTACTGCGCGCTGCGGCTCGACCCGGACTCGCTGACGGTGCTCGTCGACCGCATCGGCGACATCGCCGAACCGCTGCCGCGCACGCTGTGCTGGTCGGCCGCGTGGGAGATGACGCGCGAGGCCGAGCTCAAGGCGCGCGACTTCGTCTCGCTCGTCGCGGGCGGGTTCGGCTCGGAGTCCGAGATCGGCGTCGTGCAGCGGCTGCTGCTGCAGGCGCAGACGTCGGTCGCGTCCTACGCCGACGAAGGGTGGGCGGCCGAGCGCGGCTGGCCCCTGCTGGTCGACGCGCTGCGGTTCCGCCTCGACACCGCCCCGCCCGGCTCGGACACCCAGCTGACCGTGGTCAACGCGCTCGCCGCGAGCGTCCTCGACGACGCGACGCTCGAGCGCATGCGCGGCTGGCTGCTCGACGTCGACGTGCCCGAGGGACTCACCGTCGACACCGACATGCGCTGGCGGCTGCTGCACGCCCTCGCCGCGCACGGCAGGGCGAGCGCCGCGGAGATCGACGCCGAGCTCGAACGCGACCCGACGTCGACCGGGCAGCGCCAGGCCGAGCGCGCCCGTGCCCTCGTCCCCACGGCCGAGGCGAAGGCCCGGGCCTGGGAGCGCGCGGTGCACGACGACGAGCTGCCCAACGCCGTCAACGAGGCGATCATCAGCGGCTTCAGCCACCCCGGCCAGCGGTCGCTGCTCGCGCCCTACGTCGAGCGGTACTTCGCCGAGGTCGCCGACGTGTGGGAGCGGCGGACGTCGGAGCGGGCCCAGTCGGTGGTGCTGGGGCTGTTCCCGTCGTGGGCCGTCTCGAAGTCGACGGTCGACGCCGCCGACGCCTGGCTGGCCGACGAGTCGCACCCGCCGGCGCTGCGCCGGCTGGTGTCCGAGGGCCGGGCCGGCATCGTGCGGGCGCTGGCCGCCCGCGAGTTCGACCGGTCGTGACAGGTCCCGGGCAGGTGCGCGACCGCCTCCCGGAGGCCGTGCTGGCCCTGCGCTGGGACCGGGCCGTGCTGGCCCGCCCGCTCGGTCCGGTCGCGGCGGTCGTCGCCGGCCTGGCGGCGGTCGTGCTCGTCGTCGGCGCCGTGCTCGTCGCCGGCCACGACTACGCGAGCACGCTGGACGAGCGGATCACGCTGGCGGCGCCGCGCGGCCAGGTCCTGTTCGCCGCGCTGGTCGCGGTGGGCGACGTCATGTCCGCCGCGGTGCTCGCCGTCGTGCTCGTCGCGGTGTGCCTCGCGGCGGGCCGGCCGCGGCACGCCCTGCTCGCGCTGCTCGCGCCCGCCGCGACCGGCGTCGTGACGACCGTGCTCAAGCCCCTGGTCGGCCGCACCCTCGACGGCGCGGACTCCTACCCGAGCGGCCACACCGGCTCCGCGACGTCACTCGCCCTGGTCACGGGCCTGCTGCTGGCGTCGGCACCCGCGGTGCGCGCGACGGCGGCCCGGATCGCGGTCGTCGTCGTGGTGACCCTGCTCAGTGCGGCGCCCATGGCGGTCGCGCTGGTCGCGCAGCACGTGCACTACCCCACCGACACCGTCGGCGGGTTCTGCACGGCGCTCGTCGTCGTCCTCGTCGTCGCGCTGCTGGTCGACCGGGTCGTGCCCGCGGTCACGGCCCGTGCCCGTCCCGGGGTGCCGCCGGGCGGATAGGGTCGACCGCCGTGCGCGCAGTGGTCACCGGCGGAGCCGGGTTCATCGGGTCGACGATCGTCGACGAACTGGTCGCCCGCGGCGACGACGTCCTGGTCGTCGACGACCTCAGCCACGGGTCGGAGGCCAACCTGACCTCCGCCTTCGCCGCCGGGACCCGGCTCGAGCGGCTCGATGTGCGCGACGGCGCCGGGGTCGCGGCCGCCTTCACCGCGTTCCGGCCCGACGTCGTGTTCCACCTCGCCGCGCAGATCGACGTCCGGCGCTCGATGACCGAGCCCGCGTTCGACGCCGCGACCAACGTCCTCGGCTCGGTCAACGTCTTCGACGCCGCCCGGCTCGCCGGCGCCCGCCGCGTCGTCAACACCTCGACGGGCGGCGCGATCTACGGCGAGACCTCGACCGTCCCCACACCCGAGACCGAGCCCGCCCGGCCGCTGTCGGCGTACGGGCTGTCCAAGCGCACCGCCGAGGAGTACGGCGCCTGGTTCCGCCGGGCGCACGGCCTCGACGTGGTGACTCTGCGCTACGGCAACGTCTACGGGCCCCGGCAGGACCCGACGGGCGACGCGGGCGTCATCGCGATCTTCTGCGACCGGGTCCTCACCGGACGGCGCCCGACGATCTTCGGCGACGGCACGCAGACCCGCGACTACGTCTTCGTCGGCGACATCGCGGCCGCGAACCTCGCCGCGGCCGACGCCGGCTCCCCCGCCCACGACCACTACAACGTCGGAACGGGCACCGAGGTCGACGTCGTCGAGCTGGCCGCGGCCATCGCCGAGGCCGCCGGGGTGGGCGCCGACGCGTTCGCGCCGGAGTTCCTCCCCGCCCGCGCCGGCGAGGTGCTGCGCAGCTGCCTCGACGTCAGCCGCGCCCGCGCCGACCTGGGGTTGCGCGCGCCGACGCCGCTGCGCGACGGCATCGCGACGACCCTCGGCTGGGTCCGGACCGTCACTCCGACGGCCTGATCGTCCCGTTTCCGGCGCCGCGGCGGCCGGCCGTCGGACCGGGCCGTCGGCGCCGGGGGGCGGCGTCGGGGTCGAGCGCCCCGGGACCTATCGTGGACGCCGTCCGCCGCCCCCGGCTCGCCGCTCCCCGGCCCCCCGTGCGGCCCGCACCGGGGGTTGGCGTAGGAAGGACCACCGTGACCACGCCACATCCACCGATCGGGATCGCTGTCGTCGGAGCCGGTTACTGGGGCCCGAACCTCGTTCGGAACGCGCAGGCCACCCCTGGCCTCCAGCTCCACTACCTGTGTGACATCGACGAAAATCGGGCACGCAGCGTGATCGGTAGGTATTCGACCGTCGCGACGACCCCGTCGCTCGACGACGTGCTGGCCGATCCGCGCGTCGACGCCGTCGCGATCGCCACGCCGGCAGCCACCCACTTCGCCGTGGCCAGCGCCGCGCTGGAGGCCGGCAAGCACGTGCTCGTCGAGAAGCCGCTCGCGCCCACCTACGAGGAGGGCCGCAAGCTCGTCGAGACCGCGGACCGCATGGATCGCGTGCTCATGCTCGACCACACCTACTGCTACACCTCGGCCGTCCGCTACATCCGCGACTCGATCGCGAACGGCGAGCTGGGCGACCTGCAGTACCTCGACTCGGTGCGGATCAACCTCGGGCTCGTCCAGCCCGACGTCGACGTGCTCTACGACCTCGCCCCGCACGACCTGTCGATCTTCGACGCGATCCTGCCCGACGACGTGGTCCCCGTCGCGATCTCCGCGCACGGGTCCGACCCGGTCGGCGCCGGGCACGCCTGCGTGGGTCACCTCACGATCAAGCTGTCCAACGGCGCGCTCGCCCACGTGCACGTCAACTGGCTCTCGCCGACCAAGATCCGCACGATGATCGTCGGCGGGTCGAACCGGATGATCGTCTGGGACGACCTGAACCCGACGCAGCGGCTGTCGGTCCACGACCGCGGTGTCGACACCGCCGACGGCGGGCCGGAGTCGCGCGCCCGGACGATCGTCTCCTACCGCACGGGCGACACCGTCGCGCCCGCGCTGGCCAACACCGAGGCGCTGCGCTCGGTGATGCTCGAGTTCACCGACGCGATCAACGAGAAGCGGCCCCCGCTCACCGACGGACGCTCCGGCCTGCGGGTCCTCGCGATGCTCGAGGCCGCCGCGCACAGCCTGGCCAAGGACGGCGAGTTCGTCCCGGTGGCCGAGATGAGCCACCACCGCCCCGCCCGGGCGGGCCGCCCGACGACCGAGCCCGCGCGGCGCGGCCCGGGCGAGGTGACCACGTGACCGCCTCGCCCACCCGGCTGCCCACCATCCCGGTGATGCGGCCGTTGCTGGGCGAGGAGGAGGCCGAGGCGGTCGCCGAGGTCGTGCGGTCCGGCTGGGTCGCCCAGGGTCCGAAGGTGGCCGAGTTCGAGCGCGAGTTCGCCGCGTCGGTCGGCGCCGGCCACGGCATCGCCACCACGTCGTGCACGACGGCACTGCACCTGAGCCTGCTCCTGCTCGGCATCGGGCCCGGCGACGAGGTCGTCGTCCCGTCCTTCTCGTTCATCGCGACCGCGAACACCGTGCGCCATTGCGGCGGCACCCCCGTGTTCGCCGACGTCGAGCGCGACTCCGGCAACCTCGACCCCGCGTCGGTGGCGGCCGTGATCACCCCGCGCACCCGCGCCGTCGTCGTCGTCCACCAGGGCGGCCTGCCCTGCGACGTGTCCGCGATCGCCGCCGTCTGCGGCGACCTGCCGATCGTCGAGGACGCGGCCTGCGCGGCCGGTTCACAGGCCCACGGGCGGCCCGTCGGCAGCGGTGCGCTGCTGGCCGCCTGGTCGTTCCATCCGCGCAAGGTGCTCACCACCGGCGAGGGCGGGATGATCACCACCGACGACCCCGAGTGGGCCGTCCGGCTGCGCCGCCTGCGTGAGCACGGCATGTCGGTCTCGGCCGCCGACCGGCACGCCGCGGGCGACAAGGTCATCATCGAGTCCTACGTCGAGCAGGCCTACAACTTCCGGCTCACCGACCTGCAGGCCGCGATGGGCCTCGTCCAGCTGCGGCGGCTGCCCGGCATGGTCGACCGCCGTCGCGAGCTGGCCGCCCGGTACGCGTCGCTGCTGCCCGACCTCGGGGTGCGCCCCGTCGCCGACCCGCCGTTCGGCCGCAGCAACTTCCAGTCCTACTGGGTCGAGCTGCCCGACTCCGCCCCGCCGGTCCCCGACGTGCTGCAGACGATGGCCCGCGCCGGCGTCTCCGGTCGTCGCGGGATCATGGCCGCGCACCTCGAGCCCGCCTACGCGGGCCACCCGCACGTCCCGCTGCCGGTCACCGAGCACCTCACGACGCGCTCGCTGATCCTGCCGCTGTACCACGACATGACCGAGTCCGACCAGCGCCGCGTCGTCGACACGCTCGCCGCCGCGATCACCGACCCGTCTGGAGCATCGTGACCGACACCCCCGTCCCGCTCGTCGACCTCGGCGCGCAGCACGCCCAGGTGGCCGACGAGGTCGCCGAGGGCTGGGCCGCCATCCTCTCCCGGACCGCGTTCGTCGGCGGTGCGGCGGTCAAGGACTTCGAGACCGCGTACGCCGAGTACATCGGCGCCGCGCACTGCATCGGGGTCGGCAACGGCACCGACGCGATCGAGATGGCCCTGCGCGCGCTCGGCGTGGGCGCGGGCGACGAGTGCGTCCTGCCGGCCAACACCTTCATCGCGACGGCCGAGGCCGTGGCCCGGACCGGCGCGACCGTCGTGCTGGCCGACTGCGACGAGACCACCGCGCTGCTCGACCCCGCCGCCGCCGGTGCCGCCGTCACCCCGCGGACGAAGGCCGTCCTCCCGGTGCACCTCTACGGCCAGGCCGCCCCCGTCGAGGCGATCCGCGCCGCCGTCGGCGACGTCCCGATCGTCGAGGACGCCGCACAGTCGCAGGGCGCCCGGCGCAACGGGGAGGCCGCGGGCACGCTCGGCGTCCTCGCCGCGACCAGCTTCTACCCCGGCAAGAACCTCGGCGCCTACGGCGACGCGGGCGCCGTCCTGACCTCCGACCCCGAGCTCGCGACGGCAGTCCGCCTCCTCGGCGAGCACGGGTCCCCGCGCAAGTACGAGCACACCGTCGTCGGGTTCAACAGCCGGATGGACGCGCTGCAGGCCGTCGTGCTGTCGGCCAAGCTGCGCCGGCTCGACGAGTGGAACCAGCAGCGTCGCGCGGCCGCCGATCGCTACGCCGCGATGCTCGCCGAGGTCGACGGCGTCGTCGCCCCGGTCACCGCCGAGGGCAACGAGCACGTCTGGCACCTCTACGTCGTCCGCGTCGCCGAGCGCGACCGGGTGCTGGCCGACCTGCACGCCGGCGGCATCGGCGCCGGCATCCACTACCCGACGCCCGTGCACCTGACCGGTGCGTTCGCCCACCTCGGCCACGGCTCGGGCGCGTTCCCCGCCGCCGAGGCGCTCGCCGGGGAGATCCTGTCGCTGCCGCTCTACCCGGGCATCACGCAGGCGCAGCAGGAGCGGGTCGTCGAGGTGCTGGCCAAGGCCGTCGCCCGGTGATCGAGCGGCGGCGGGCGACCCCCGGCGAGGGAGTGCGGTGAGCGAGCGGCAGCGAGCGAACAGTCGACACAGCGCCCCCGCGCAGCGCCGACCGAGCCCCGGCGAGGGGGTGCGATGAGCGAGCGGCAGCGAGCGAACAGTCGACACAGCGCCCCCGCGCAGCGCCGACCGAGCCCCGGCGAGGGAGTGCGATGACGACGGTGGCCGGGGTGCGGGTGCACCCGCAGGGACTGTGCGAGAGCGAGGACGTGGGCGCGGGCACCCGCGTGTGGGCGTTCGCCCACGTGCTGCCCGGCGCCAAGGTCGGCCGCGACTGCAACATCTGCGACTGCGCGTTCGTCGAGGACGGCGCGACCCTCGGCGACAACGTCACGGTGAAGAACGGCACGCTCGTGTTCCGCGGGGTGACCTGCGAGGACGACGTCTTCCTCGGGCCCAACGTGCTGTTCACCAACGACATGCGACCGCGGTCGGCCAACAAGATCGCCCCTGACGACCTCCTCCCGACCCTCGTGCGCCGCGGGGCGTCACTCGGAGCCGGGACGATCGTTGTCTGCGGAACGGAGATCGGTGAATTCGCGTTCGCCGCCGCAGGGGCCGTCGTCACCCGCGACGTGCCGGCACATGCGTTCGTCGCCGGCAACCCCGCCGTCCAGAAGGGATGGGTCTGCCGATGCGGCGCCCGTCTCGACAGCGAGCTCGCATGCACCGAGTGCGGCGAGCGCTACCGCGAGAGCGACAGGGGGCTCGTCCCGGCATGAGCGAGTTCACGGCCGAAGCATCAGCAGGTCCGAAGGTCGACGCCGGTCCACGCGTCGACGTCGTCATCCCCTGCTACAAGTACGGCCATCTCCTCCCGGAGGCGGTGCGCAGCGTCCTCGCGCAGGACGGCGTCGACGTCCGGGTCCTGGTCATCGAGGACGCGTCCGGCGACGGCAGCGCCGACGTCGCCCGCGAGCTCGCCGCGGAGCACGAGCGCGTCGAGGCGCTGGTCCACGAGACCAACAAGGGCCACATCATCACGTTCAACGAGGGCATCCTCGACTGGGCGCAGGCGCCCTACACGCTGCTGATCTCGGCCGACGACGAGCTCACCCCCGGTGCCCTGCAGCGCGCGACGCAGGTCATGGAGGACAACCCCGGCGTCGGTTTCGTCTACGGCCACTCCGTGCGCTGGGTGACCGGCGACCCCCGCCCGCAGGTCCGCACCGGCCGTTGGAAGCCCGTGGTGCACAGCAGCCAGTCGTGGCTGCGGCGCATCTACAGCCGGGGCTCCAACCCGGTGTTCTCCCCGTCGGTGGTCATCCGCACCGACCTGCAGAAGCGGGTCGGCGGCTACGACGCCCGCATGCTGCAGACCTCCGACCTGCACATGTGGCTCCAGCTCGCCCTCTACTCCGACGTCGGCTTCGTCTCCGGCGTCGACCAGGCCTGGTACCGCGTGCACGGCGCGAACATGTCGCAGGCCTACTACGACAAGGACGCCGGACTGCCCGACCTGGAGATGCGCAAGCTCGCGTTCGACGCGGTGCTCGAGCGCGGCCGGACCGTCCTGGGCGACGCCCAGACCGACGACCTCGACCAGCGCATGCGTCGTGCCCTCGCCCGCGAGGCGATGCTGCGGGTCAAGCGCGCCGACGAGAAGGGCTGGGAGCTGGGCGACGCCGCGCGGCTGCTGGCCAACTGGGCCGCCGAGATCACCGGCGACGTCACGACGATCCCCGAGTGGCGCACCATGCGGCTGCGCCGCCGGCTGGGCCCGCTGGGCCAGGTCGTCCGCCCGCCCGTGCTGAGCAAGGCCGGCCGTCGCCTGCGCCAGGAGGGCCGCACCGCCCGCCTGGTCCGCGTCGGCACCTGAGGGCCCCGACCCGCCCGTCCGAAAGGGAGAACGTGTCGCTCATCGAGCGTGTCCGCCACTCCGCCGAGTGGCGGACCGAGGCCGCCCGCGACCGGGTGGCCCGTGGCCGCGCCTACGCCGAACGGCAGCTCATCGCGCGGGCGCGGGCGCCCAAGCCGCCGACCAGCCGGATCCTCTGCTACCACACCGTCGGCATGCCCAAGATGGGGCTCAACGACGTCTCCCTGCAGCGGATCCGTCGCCAGCTCGAAATGGCGCGCATCGCGGGCTACCGCTTCGTGCCCGCGTCCGAACTGGTCGCCGAGCCGACCGACCCGGCCCCCGGTGACCGGCGCCTCGCCCTCACCTTCGACGACGGCTTCCGCAGCATCCTCACCACCGTCGAGCCGCTGCTGCGTGAGCTGGACATCCCGTGGACGGCGTTCATCGTCAGCGGGTTCGCCGACGGGAAGAAGGGCCACGAGGACTTCCTCGACTGGGACGAGGTCGCGGGGCTCGCGGAGCGCGGTGTGACGATCGCCAGCCATTCGGTGACGCACCCCAACTTCGCGACCCTGTCCCCCGGGCAGGTCGTCGACGAGCTGGAACAGTCGCGGACGGCCCTCCGGGACAAACTGGGCATCGAGACGACGGAGTTCGCCATCCCGTTCGGACAGTCGAAAGACTGGCCGGAGGTGGCCCGCAAGGCCGCGACGGAGGCGGGCTACACCACCGTCTACGCACAGTCGATGGAACGGCGCCCCGCCGGCACCGTCCCCCGCACCTTCGTCACCCGGTTCGACGACGACCGCGTCTTCCGCGCCGCCCTCGGCGGCGCCTTCGACCGCTGGGAAGAGTGGTACTGAGCCGTCCCCTGCCCGCCGCCCCTGCCCGTCCCGTCCGCAGGGCGAGCACCGTCCTGTGCAGCGGTCGACCGGGGTTGCGTCACGGACGCGGTCCGCGGACGCGTGAGCGTCGCGGACGCGGTGAGCGTCGCGGACGCGGTGAGCGCTGCGGCCGCGGTGAGCGCTGCGGCCGCGGTGAGCGGACGCGGTGAGCGGACGCGGTGAGCGCTGCGGCCGCGGTGCGCGGACGCGGTCCGCGTCGCCGACGCTGGGAGCGCAGCGGGTGCGAGGAGCGTTGTCGGCGCGGTGAGCCCTGCGGGCACGATGAGCGGCCGCGTGGTCGCCCCGACGACCCGGTGATCGTCGAACGAGGGATCTGAGCGCAACCACACGCGCCCATGTCCCGCGAACGACGACCACGATCAGAAGGCAGCCGCGGCGCCCAACCCCGACTCCCCGCCCCGCCCGTCGGGCCCCGGGGCGCCTCAGCGCCCACGCGACCATCGCCGCCCCGCCCGGTGATCACCGAACCAGGGACCAGAGCGCAACCACACGCGCCCATGTCCCGCAAAGGGCGACCATCGAAGGGCGCGGCGCGGCCGCGATGGTCGCCGGACCGGCGGGAACAGGCGCCGACGGGGAGGTGTTCGGGCCGCGCGGTCGCGCCCAGCACGACCCGGTGATCGCCGAACGAGGGACCTGAGTGCAACCACGTGCGCCCATGTCCCGCGTACGACGATCACCGGCCGGGCTGGGGGCGTGGCCGCGGACGCCCGCCAAGCGCGACGCGCCACCGGCGTCGAGGCATCCGCGCCCCGACGCCGAGGTGCAGCCGACCCTCACCGTCGACGCGCACGCCCGGTGATCGTCGAACGAGGGACCTGAGCGCAACCAGCGACGCTCACGTCCCGCAAACGACGACCACGAACCGGCGTCGGGGTCAGCCGCGGCGGTCGTCGGAGGACGAAGCGCCGGAGTCGGATTCGACCGGCCGTGGGCGGGGTCGGGGCGACGGGCGTCGCGGGGCGCTGTCGGCCGGGGGGCCGTCCGCCGCGGTGTCACCACGTCGGCTGGGCGCACCGTCCGCCCTCGTCGCCCCGCGGTGCGGCTCGCTGCGCGATCCCGCGGCTGCGGTCGGGGTCAGGCGGCGGGTCTGCTCGACGCCCGCCGACGGCGCTCCACGTCGCGGATCGTCGGACTGCCCGGCGGCTGCCTCCGACCCGGTGCTTCCCGATCCCGTGCCCGCCGAGTCGCCCTTGGTGCCGGTGGCAGGACGCGACCCCGCAGGAGCCGCACCTTCCGGGCCGGCGCCGTTGCTGCCCCGGCTGCCGACAGGCGGGCCGGACGAGCCCGTCTCGCCCGCGTTGTTCGCGGCGAGGCCCGAGCCGGTTGGGACCGATCCCTTGCGGGCCGGACCGTGGCCGGCGGGGTCGCCGGGGATCGCGCTCTTCGACGCCCGACCGCCGGGGACGCCGAGGGCCGAGCCACCATCCGGGACCGAGCCACCCAGGACCGAGCCACCCGGGACCGAGCCACCTGGACCAGAGCGACTCGGCTCGCGACCACTCGGCTCCCGACTGCTCGGAGCGGGACCGCTCGGCTCCCGCCCACTCGACTCCCGACCGCTCGGAGCCGGACCGCTCGGCTCCCGACCACTCGGGGTTGCCCCGCTCGGAACCTCACCACTCGGCGCCGGACCGCTCGGCGGCGCTCCCTGCTGAGGTCCGGAGCTCCCGGCGCCCCTCGTCGGCGCGGCGCCGGCCGAGGAGGCGCCTCGAGAACCCGGCGTCTGCGAGCCGGCAACGCCGGAGCGGGAAGCGTCCGGATCGGGACGGTTCGTGCTGGCCCTCCGTGAGCCCGGACCCTGCGAACGCGGGCCGTTCGAGACCGGAGCGTTCGAAGCGAGACCATTCGAGACCGCACCTTGCGACCCCGACCCCGGCGAACCCAGGCCCTGCAAGCCCGAACCGTTCGAGCCCGAAACGCTCGGGGCCGGGCCGTTCGAGCCCGCCCGTTGCGAGCCCGACCGCGACGAGTCCGGCGCGTGCGAGCGCGATCCCGGGGAATCCGGCCCCTGAGAACCGGGCCCCCGAGAACCTGAACCCGTCGTGCCCAAGCCGTTCGGGCTCGGTGCATCCGGGGCAAGACCGTTCGAGCCCGCACCCTTCGGGCCTACGCCCTTGGTACCCGGGCCCGTGGAGTTCGGCTCCTGCGCCGCGGACCGACCGGGAGCGGACTCCGTCGGAGCAGACCCTGTCGGACCGGACCCCGCTGCGGCGGATCGCGTCGGACCAGACCCCGTCGGACCAGATCGCGTCGGGGCGGGTTGTGGGCCGTTCGGGCCGGGCCGCTGGACGTCCGTCGCGGTCGGCCCACCGCCGTGCGTATCGCCGCGGTCGGGATGCGCCGGGGGTGTCGGGTTGCCGTTGCCGGCGGGGCCACCGCTCCCTCGACCCGCGGGCGCCGACGACTCGGCCGGCTGACCCGGGCGGCTCGGCGCGCTTCCGGGCACCGCGCCGCGCCCGCTCCGGCCGCCGCCACCCGTCGGGCCGGCGGGGGCCCGGTCGGAATCCGAGGGCCGCGCGTCGGCCACGGGACCACCGTCGGCGCCACGCTTCGGCGGAGCCGGCTCGGCCTGCCCGGCGGACGGACCGCCCGTCGGTCGACCCGCGGATGTGCCACCGGACGGCGGTCGAGCGGGGACCTTGGCGGTGCTCGACTCGTCTCCCGGGGGCGACGGCGTCGGTCGTGGCCGGGGCGAGGGCCGCGGTCGTGGTGGGGCGCCGGGGACGTCCGGGCGAGCGTTCGCGGCGTCACCGGGGCGGCTCGACCGAGCGGCCGGCGGGCCGCTCGGCGCTGCACCCCTGGACTCGGGACGACCTGCCGCGTCGGGACCCGAAGCGCCCTGCGCCCCGGCACGGTCGACCGGCGCGGAACCGTCGTGGGAGCCCGCGCCCCTCACCGGCGTGCCACCCACAGCAGGCTCGTCCGTCGGCGGCCCACCGGCAGGACGGCCCCCGGCCCCGGACGGGCGCAGGCTCTCCAGCGGCGCATCCCAGCGGCGGCCGTCGGAGGTGGTCGTGACGTCGCGGGCAGCGTCGTCGGGCGCGGAGAACAGGTCGACCGGACCGTCCGTGGGCCCGGGACCGGACCCGCCGGCACCCGGCGACGCCGGGTGCAGCAGCACGGTCCGCTCCGCCGGCGACGCGGTGCCTTCGACGGGCGTGACCTGCGGCAGCGGTGCGAGCCGCGGCCGCGGGTGCGGCTGGGGACGCGGTCGCGGGCGGGGGGCGCCGAGACCCGGCGAGCTCGTCGGCGAGATGAGTCGCATCTGGACGGTCGCATCGTCGAGACCCTCGGAGATGACGGCGCGCGCGATGCCGAACACACCGCTCGCGGTGAGCGGTGGCAGCCGGATGGTCTGCTCGGCCGCGGTCGGCGCGGGTACCCCGGCCCCGACGAGCTCGCGGTCCGGGTCGGTCGGGGACGCCGGAACGCGCGATTCGTCCTCGTCGCCCTCGTCCTCCTCGTCGTCCGCACCGCCGCGGCGGAGCTTGGACCGGACGGCGGTGAGCAGCGAGCGGCCCAGCGACGGCGCGAGCGCCGTCAGCACGGCGAGGTACACCACCACGAAGACGATCGCGTCGAGGACGAGCATCACGACGCCGAGCAGCACACCGTGCTCGTCGGCGTTGAGGACGTTGCGGTCGACCCACCACGTCGCAACCGTGGCGACGCCCGCCGCGACCAGCGGGGGGACGAGCATGCCGACGAGCCGCGGCACGGAGTAGGTGACGATCCGCCTCGACAGCACCAGGATGACGAGCCCGACGGCGATCTCGGTGATCGACATCGCGATGCCGACGCCGATCAGGCCGAGCGGCAGCAGCGCGAGCAACGAGCCGATGCCGAGGACGAGGCTGGTCGCCGTCGTCCAGTTGAGCATCTTCGACGCGCCGACGGCCTTGATCACCTCGCTGCCGACGGCCTGCAGCGCGATGCCGACGCCGTAGCCCGACATCACCATCAGCGCGACGCCCGCGGCCCGCCACTTCTCCCCCAGCAGCACGACGACCGCGGGCTCGCCGAGGCAGATCATCAGGCCGGCGAGCGGCGCGGCGATGACCCACGTGACCTGCAGGGCGCGTTCGAACGCACGGGTGAAGCGCGGCGGATCGGACTGGAGCCGGGAGAACGCCGGGAAGAGGACGTACGAGCCGATCTGGACGATCACCATCGCCGGCAGCTGGGCGAGGCTCGACCCGTAGCGGTACTGGCCGAGGTTGTTGGCGTCGAGCCTGCGGCCGATCAGCGCGGTCTCGGCGGCGGTCCGGACGCGCTCGACGATGCCTTCGATGAGCAGCGGCGCGGCGAACCTGGCCATCTCGCGCCAGAGCCCGAAGTGGAACTTCCCGACACCCGGCCGCCACTTCGCGTACCGCCAGCTCAGGAACAGCCAGATCCCGATGCCGACGTAGTTGCCGATCACCATCGACCAGACGCCGAAGCCGCACAGCGCCAGCGTGATCGTGACGATCGCGTACCCGAGCACGCGTGTGGGGTCGACGATCAGCCGTCGCTTGAAGTTGAAGCGGCGCTGCATGAGGCCGTCGGGGACGTTGGTCAGCGCGTGCAGCACCACCGCGCCCGACGACACCGCGGCGATCGTCCCGGCGAGCTCGCTCCGGAAGACGAGCCCGATGATCGGCGCGGACGCCAGCGACAGCACGGCCAGCCCGAGCCCGGTGACGAACGTGACCCAGAAGACGGTGTCGGCGGCGTCCTCGACGTCGCCCTCGCGCTGGATCAGCGCGCCGCGCAGGCCGCCCTCGGTGAAGCCGAGGAGGAACCCCATCATCACCGTGCCGGCCGCGTAGAGGCCGATCTGGGTGGGATCGAGGATGCGGGCGAGGATCAGCGTCTGGACGAACGAGACGACCTGCACGACCCCCAGCGCGAGTCCCGAGAGCATCGCGCCGCGCTTGAGCGTGCTGCCCAGCGTCGAGATGTCGGGGTCGCTCGTCGCCTCACGGGTGGTGGCGACACTCGCCCGATGCTTCCCGAGAGGCACTCAGCACCGCCCGGCGATCGGGGCGGGGACGGGACGGCGCAGCGCCTCGCCACGTGCTCTGGTCAACTGGTCGTCCTCGGATGGCCTCGGCGATGTATTACCCCGAGCAGGGTAACGGCGTGTCCGAACGACGGTGCGCCGGCCGGAGCAACTCACCGTTCCCGTCACCGCTTCCGGTGATCGAGCTCCTGGTAGAGGCGGTCGAGGTTGCGCGCCGTGACGTCGGCCGCGAAGCGCTCCTCGACGCGGCGACGCCCGGCTGCACCCATCGCCCGGCGCGCCGCGACGTCGCGGACGAGCGGCTCGAGCGCGTCGGCGAGCCGCTGCGGGTCCTGCACGGGCACGACCCGGCCGGTGACCCCGTCGTCGACGGCGCGCGCCACGTCGCCCACGTCGGTCGCGACGACCGGGAGCCCGCCCGCCATGGCCTCGAGCACCGACAGCGGCATGGCCTCCCACCACGACGGGAGGCTGAAGACGTCGGCGGCCGCGTACTCGGCGGGCATGTCGGCGGGATCGCGCGTGCCCAGGAGCGTGACCCACGGCGGCAGGTTGTCGCGGACGGCCGTTTCGGCCTCCGGTCCCTCGTCGGGGGCGCCGCCGAGCAGCCGCAGCTCGTGTTCCGCCCCGCGTTCGCGCAGGATCCGGGACGCCTCCACGAGGTCGAGCACACCCTTGCGCGGGGTCAGCAGGCCGACGTAGAGGATCCGCGGCGGATCGTGGGGGGCCTCGGGCTCCGGGACGTTCTCCAGCGGCACCCCGTTGTCGACCAGCCGGACCTTGCCCGCGGGCAGCACCGCGCGCAGCGCGTCCTCGCCGGCCGTCCACACGGCGACGACGCTGTGCGCGGGCGCCATCGCCAGCCGCATGATCATGCGACGGACCGGCGTCGTCAGCCAGGTCTGGATGTTGCCGCCGTGCGCGTGCACCACGACCGAGCAGCCCCGGCTGCGGCCGGCGAGCGCGAGCAGCCCGGCGCGGATCACCGTCACCGCGGGCGCGAGCGCGGAATGGATGTGCACGACGTCGGCACGCCGGGCGTTGCGCCGCACGGCGAGCGCGTCACTGATCGTGCGGCCGATGTTGCCGGTCGTGAACCGGCCACCCTCGCGGACCCCGGAGTGCGCGACGTTGAGCAGCCGGACGTCGTGCCGCTCGGCGAGCGCGCCGCCGCGCAGCATCTCCAGGAACGTCGGGATGCCGCCGCGGTCCGGATAGGACTTCCCGACGAGGAGAACCTTGAGCCGGTGCCCGGTGGGCCCCACGCCCGCCTCCGGCGCCGCCCCTGTCTCCTGCGCACTCATCGCACTCCCTCGCCGGGGCTCGGTCGGCGCTGCGCGCGGGCGCTGTGACGATCATTCACTCGCCGACGCTCGTTCATCGCACTCCCTCGCCGGGGCTCGGTCGGCGCTGCGCGCGGGCGCTGTGACGATCATTCACTCGCTGACGCTCGTTCATCGCGCCCCACCACGCAGCCGGGCGACGGCCTCGTCGCCGACGCCCTGCCAGAACCCGATCCCCCAGCCCAGGTGCATGGCGAGGAACGCGGGCGCCACGTACTTCCGCTCCCCCGCCGCGAGGTCGCGGGCGGTGCGCGCGGAGGCGGCGGCGACGGCCACCGCGTAGGGCGCGACGAGCGCGGCCCCGGCCGACGGGCGGCGGAGCGCGACCAGCAGCGCGCCGGCCAGGTAGGCGACGAACGCCGGGATCATGAGGTGACGCGGGCGCATCGAGCGCGGGTGCAGCAGTGCGACGGCGACCTTGCCGCGGCCGTAGCGCCGGTACTGCAGGAACAGGTCGCGGATGGTCTGCCGGCTGTGCCAGCTGATCGTCATCGCCGGGTCGAACAGCAGCCTGTGACCGGCCAGCCGCACCCGGTGGTCGAACTCGAAGTCCTCGTTCGCGACGAGGTTCTCGTCCCAGCCGCCGAGCTCGCGCACGAGCGCGGTCGGGTAGGCGCCGAACGGGATGTGGTCGACCTCCTGGCGCTCGGTGCCGTGGTGGTAGACCGAGCCGCCGACGCCGAAGGGGCTGGCGAGGGCCGCGGCGATCGCGCGGCCGACGGGCGTCACGCCACGTCCGTCCTTGCGGCCGCCGACACCGCCCCACTCCCCCTCGCGCAGCAGCGCGACGGCGGTGGAGACGTAGTCGGCCGGGACGGTGGAGTGTGCGTCGACCCGCACCAGCCATCGGCCGCGCGCGGCCGCCACCGCCATGTTCAGCGAGACGGGGATGCCGCCGCGGTCGTTGCGCAGCAGCTCGATGCGGGGGTCCTCGGCGGCCATGGCGGCGACCTGCTCCGCGGTGTCGTCGCGGCTGCCGCCGTCGACCACCACCACGATCTGCATGTTGCGATGGTCCTGGGCACGGACCGACCCGAGGCAGGCGCCGATGAAACCGGACTCGTCACGCGCGGGGACGAAGACGGTCACCAGGTCCCCGGCCTCGTCAAGTGTGGTCTCCGTCACGGTCTCGGCGACCGTATCCGGGTCTGTCACGGACTCCACCTTCCGGCCGTTCGTCGGGGCGGCCCGACCGTACTCGGGAGCACCGACACCCCGGCCCGCGGCCTGTCACCGACCTGCACTCATTCCCGGAACCCCCTCGCGACCTGGGAGTTCTCCTTCGCGACGAAGCGCGTGCTCACCAGAGGGCCGATCGCCCGAACGTGTACGCCGAACGGCGGACAGCAGAAACACACCGTCACAGAGGTTCCACTGACGGGGGCATCGGCTACCCCGACGGAGTGCTCGAAGTCCGGAGGCAACATCCCCGGCGGTGAAACGTCTTTAGGGATAGCGGCGATGGCCGTCGTGAGTGCCCGGGTCGCAGGGAGCGCCTCGCGCCCCCCTGCAGCAAGGGGGCCCGGTGCCTTCTCGAGGAGGAACGTAGTTGACCGACGTATTCGAATCGGCGAATCGTCCGACGGCCTCGCCGACGGCATCGTCCGCCGGGGGGAGCACATCGGCGATGGGCAGGCATGCGCGTGGGGGCCGCGCGGCTCGCAACAGGTTCGGCCTGATCGTGACCGGGCTCGAGGTGGGAGCGCTGGTCGTGGCCGGGGGGCTGTCGGCGTGGCTGCTCGCGCCGCTGCCCGCCGCCGTGGTCGCGGTGGCGGTCCTGCTGGGCGTCGCCGCGAGCCGGCGCAACGCCTGGCGGCTGGGTCTCTCGGTGCTCGACGACCTCCCCGCGACGGCGCTGCTCGTCGCCGTGCCGACCGTGCTCGCCGAGGCCGTCCTCGTGCCGACCGGCCTGGCGCACCCGCTCGACGCGCTGTTCACCGGGGCGGCCGTGCTGGTCGCCCTCGTCGCGGCGCGCATCGTCGCGTTCGCGATCATCCGGCACCGCCGCAAGGACGGCCGCGACCACCTGCGTGCACTGATCGTCGGCTCCGACGAGGCGGGCACCCGGCTGGGCAGCAGCCTCGACCACGGTCTGCAGTACGGCATCCGCGTCGTCGGCTTCGTCGACGACGACCGCCCGCTGCTCGCCGACCTCGGCCCGCAGCTCGGGTCCGTCGACGTCCTCCCGCAGCTGGTCGACGAGCACCGCATCGACGTCGTCCTCGTCTCCTTCGGCGCGCACCGCGACGACGCGGTCGTCGACGCCGTCCGCGAGCTCACCGGCAGCAACGCCGAGGTGTTCGTGGTGCCGCGGATGTTCGAGCTGCACCAGCGCAACAAGGTCTCGGAGATGGTCGACGGCATCCCGCTGCAGCGGCTGCGCTCGATCACCCACCCGCGCGGCGCGTGGCGCGTCAAGCGCGCGATCGACGTCGTCGTCTCGGCCGTCGCGCTGCTGATGGTCAGCCCGGTGCTCGCGGTGATCGCCGCCGCCGTGCGCAAGGAGACCGGCCCCGGCGTCATCTTCAAGCAGGAGCGCATCGGCCAGCACGGCGTCCCGTTCACGCTCTACAAGTTCCGCTCGCTGATCCCCGTCGGCGGCGAGGGCGACGTCCGCTGGAACATCGACACCGACACGCGGCTCGGCCGCGTCGGCAAGTTCATCCGGGCCACCAGCCTCGACGAGCTCCCCCAGCTGGTCAACGTGCTCAAGGGCGACATGAGCCTGGTCGGCCCGCGGCCGGAGCGCGGCTACTTCGTCGAGCGGTTCAACGAGACGATCCCCGGCTACCGCTACCGCCACCGCGTCCCGGTGGGCCTGACCGGCTACGCCGCCGTGCAGGGCCTGCGTGGGGACACCTCCATCCACCAGCGCGCGCACTTCGACAACCTGTACGCCGAGTCCTGGTCGCTGTGGCTCGACGTGAAGATCGCCTTCTGGACGATCTCCCAGCTGGTGCCGAAGCGTGCGCCGGAGGCCGTCCTCCCGGTCCCGTCCCCGCCCGCGGAGGTCCCGGCGCCGCCCGCCCCGATGGACGACGCCCCGACGGCCGTGATCCCGCGGCTGCCCCGGCCCACCCAGGAGAACGCCGAGACCGAGCAGCCGAGCTCGGGGTCGCTCGAGATCACCCACGAGATCACCCTGCCCCGTGACTGATCGTTCGCTGCGCGTCCTGCAGGTCATCGACACGTTCGCCTACGGGGGTGCCGAGCGGCTGCTCGCCACCCTCAACGGGGTCGCCCCCGACCTCGGGCTCCACATGTCGGCGGCGTCCCTCGCGCCGCCGACCCCGGAACGCTCGCTGAGCTTCCCGGTCCTGCAGGACGCCGGGCTCGATCCCAGCTACATCGGGGTCCGGCTGATGCGCCAGCGCAACGCCGTCCCGCTGATCGCGAAGAAGATCCGGGAGTCGCGGGCCGACGTCGTGCACGCGCACCTCGGGACCTCGTCGGTGCTGGTGCCGCTGGCCGCGCGGCTGGCCGGCGTGCCGGTGCTGAGCACGCTGCACCACCTGCCCGCCCCCGGCCGGCCACTGCCGGCCCGGACGAAGGAGAAGCTCGCGATCCGCTCGGCGGGCCGGGGCCACTCGCTGATCTTCGTCTCCGAGGCCGCCCGCGCGGCCGCCGAGCGCATCCACGGCTCGCCCCGCCCGTCGTGGCGGGTGCTGCACAACGGCGTGGACCTGTCCGCCTACCGCCCGCCCGCCGACGGTGTGCCCGAGCCGCTCCCGGCGGATCTCGCCGTCACCGGCGACGGCCCGGTCGTGACGATCGTCGCCGCGCTGCGCAAGCCGAAGGGCCACGAGGTCGCGCTGCGGGCGTGGCCGTCGGTCCGCGAGCGCGTGCCCGGCGCGACGCTGCTGATCGTCGGCGACGGCGAGCACCGCGCGACGCTGGAGTCCCTCGCGGGCGAGGGCGTCGTGTTCGCGGGCTCCCGCGACGACGTCCCCGCGATCCTGCGCGGCTCGACGCTCGCCCTGCTGCCCTCGCTCACCGAGGCGCTGCCCACCGCGGTCATCGAGGCCGCGGCGACCGGGCTGACGGCCGTCGCGACGACCGTCGGCGGCACCCCCGAGATCGTCGACCACGGCCGGACCGGCCTGCTCGTCGCCCCAGGTGACGACGCCGCCCTCGGGGACGCCGTCGTCGAGCTGCTCACCGACCACGCACGCCGTGCAGAGCTCGGTGGGGCGGCCCGTAGACTCGCCGAGGATCGATTCGATCTGCGCCGGTGGGCAGGACGGCTGGCGGATCTGTACGACGACGCCCTCACCGCCCGGACGGCGGCCGGTTCCCGCCGGATGCGCGTCCAGCGGCTCCGGTCCGACGGGGTCGCCGACCGAACAACCGCCGACCTTTAAGGAGGCGACGTGAACGACCAGGGACTCAGTCGCCGCGCACTTCTCGTCATCGCCGCGACGGGGCTGGTCACTGCACTGGTCGCCCTGCTCGTGACCCACCTCGTCGTCGGCTCGGAGCAGCCGACGTACCGGGCTACCGCACAGGTCGCCCTCGTGCCGGCGCCGACGGTGCCGGCCGAGCAGGTCCCGTCGTACTGGGAGTCGCTGGGTGGCGGCCAGGCCGCCACGATCGGCGCCGAGGTCCTCAAGCAGTCGCAGTGGCTCGCGCCCGCCGCGCAGGCCGCCAACGTCACCCCCGACCAGGTCACGGTCACGGCCGCCGCGACGGCCAGCACCAGCCTGATCACCGTCACGGCGACGACGACGAGCCCCCAGGGCGCGGAGGCCGCCGCGACGGCCCTGATCCAGGCCGCGACGCCGACGGTCCAGCAGGTCTCGGGCCCGTACACGCTGCAGGTCGCGCAGCCCGCCACGGGCACGGCCGTGCCCGCGAGCATCCCCGAGAGCCAGCTGCTGATGGTCGTCTTCGCGGGCGCGCTGTTCGTCGGAGCCGGGGTCGCGCTCGTCGTGGCCCGGGGTCGCGCGCGGCGCCAGGCGCCGGAGGAGCGGCAGGCCGCCCAGCCGGTCGCCGCCGACCCGGTCCGCCGCATGCCGCCCGCGCCGGTCAACGCCGGCAACAGCACCTCCACGCCGCCGAACGGCCCGGGCAGCGGCGGGCCGCTCGGCAAGGGCCCGAACGGCCCCGGCAGCGGTCCCGGAAACGGCCGCGCCGGTGCCCCGGCGGGCAAGCCGGGCGGCCCCAACGGCGGCGGCCCCAACGGCGGCGGCCCGAACGGCGGCGGCCCCAAGGGTGGCGGCGGTAAGGGCCCGTCCGGCGGCCCCGGTCGCCCGCCCGGCAGCTACACCCCGCGCGGCGCGGCACCCGACCCGGCGCGGCCCTCCTCTTCGTGACCACCACCCCCGTCCGCCCGTCGCCCGCCCCGGCGCCGCCGGGCGGCCGTGACCCACGCGGACCGCGGCGGCCGATGTCGACGCTGAGCACCGTGGTCCAGCGCAACGGCGGCTTCGTCGCCGCCATCGGCGTCGCGCTGCTGGTGCTGGCGTTCACCGTCGGCCCGTCGATGACGCTGCTGATGCTCGGCGCGCTGATCGGCCTCGGGGTCGTCGCCGCGGCCGTCATGGTGCCGACCGTCGCGCTCGGCCTCATGGTCGCCAGCGAGTTCGCCAACGCCAGCGGTGTGCTCGCCCAGCTCCCGGTGTCGGTCTACATGGCGCTCCTCGGGCTGTGCGGGTTGTCGGCGGTCGTCGGCCTGTCCCGCAAGCGCTACCGCGCCCGCATCCGCCCCGGCTGGTGGATCCCGGCGTCGCTGCTGCTGGCCTACCTCGTCACGCTGATCCCGTCCGCGGTGCTCTCCCAGGACCCGGCCTCGACGACGACCTCGCTGTCGGACTCGCTCAAGGACCTGGTCTTCGTCGTCATCGTCTCGCTGCTGCTGCAGATGTCGGGACGTCCGTGGTGGACGATCGTCGCGATCCTCGTCCCGCTGGCGTTCATCAGCATCCTCACCGCGCTGAGCGAGTACGTCGTCGGCAACAACGTCACGTTCGGCGGGTTCTCCACGATCCAGTCCGACGCGGGCGCCGACATCGCCGCGGCCCGACATTCCGGCCCGCTGCCCGACCCGAACTTCTGGGGCCGGTTCCTCATCCTCGGCCTGCCCTTCGGGCTGGCGTCGGTCACGCGGTCGCTCAACCGTCGCAACTGGATGGAGCTGCTGTTCTCCGGCGGCGCGACGTTCGCGATCCTGCTCGGCATCTACCTGACGCAGTCACGCGGCACCATGCTCGCCGCCGGACTCGCCGTCGTCGTGTGGATCATCGCGGCCGGTCCGCGGATCCGGCGGCGGGCGTTCTTCCTCGCCCCGCTGTCGCTGCTGATCCTGCTGCTGCCCGGCATCGGCGACCGGCTGCTGACGCTGACCCAGACGGTCTCGTCGGCCCCCGACTACTCCGCCGACCAGTCGCTCACCGAGCGCGGCAACGTCGGCGACGTGGCGTTCGGCGTCTTCAAGGCCAACCCGCTGTTCGGCACCGGCCCCGGCTCGTTCGCCAACGTCATGACGCACTACGCGCCGTTGACCAACGCGGGCCCGACCGGCGACATCACGGCGACGCACAACCTCTACCTGGAGATCCTCTCCGAGAGCGGCATCGTCGGCATGGCGGGCTGGGCGATTCTCGTGATCGGCATGCTCGTGCTCGCGTACAACGCGACCGTGCGGCTCGCGGGCTCGTTCCCCGACGCGCGCGGCGGCCGGCTCACCCGGGCCACCGGGGCGGCCGGGATCGCGGCGATCGTCGGCTTCTCCGCCGCGAGCATCTTCCTGCACCTGGCCTACTCGCGGACGTTCCTGTTCGTCTGCGCGCTGATCGGCTACATGTACACGGTCGCGCGCACCGACCGCGAGCTGTCCCGGCCCGGTCCGCGGCGGGCGACGAACCGGGCGCGCAAGGCGTTCGCGTTCGCGTCGGCCGTCACGGTGCTCACCGCGGTCGCCGCCACGGTCGTCGGGGCGACCCTGGTCGGGGTGCTCGCCCGGCAGACCTACGTCGCGACCAGCGAGCTCACCCTGCAGGCGACGGGTGCCGGCTACCCCGGCTACGCCATGGACGTCCGACGACGGGTGGCGACGCTGCCCGCCTACGCGTCGGTGATCCAGGCCGGCGGAGCCAACCAGGAGACGACGGTCATCGCCGACCCGACACGCGGGGTCATGACGGTGACCGCGGTCGGCAGCTCGCCCGCCGAGGCGATCCAGCGCCGCGACGCGATCGTCACCAACGCGCCGAACGCGATCAAGCAGTCGTCGCTGGACGCGGTCTACAACGTCGTGACCGTCTCCGTCGGGGACGTCACCGAGAAGCGCGCGGTCGACGGCACGACCCTGCGCATCGTGCTGCTGGCCACGGCCGGCGAGATCGCACTCGTGCTGTTCCTGTGCGGGCGCATCCGCCGCGAGGAACGCCGCCGCGGCGTCTGGCTCATCTGAGCACGTCGTTCTGAGAGGACACGGAAGGTACATGGGCACCTACACCAACAAGCGCCTGCTGGTCACCGGTGGTGCCGGCTTCATCGGCTCCGAGCTGGTGCGCCAGCTCGTCGAGGACGGCGCCCACGTCACGGTGCTGGACAACCTCACGGCCGGGCACCGGCGCAACCTCGAGGCGTTGCCGGCGGACGGCTACCGGCTGGTGGTCGCCGACATCCGCGACCTCGAGCGGGTCGACGCGCTGATGCCGGGTATCGACGCCGTCTTCCACCTCGCGTGCCGGGGCGTGCGGCACTCGATCCACTCCCCCGTCGAGAACCACGGCGTGAACGCGACCGGCACCCTCGGGCTGCTGAAGTCGGCGCGGGCGGCCGACGTCCCCCGCTTCGTCTACGTGTCGACGTCGGAGGTCTACGGCTCGGCCCCGCAGGTGCCGATGTCGGAGGACAACCTGGCGCTGCCGACGACGGTGTACGGGGCGTCCAAGCTCGCCGGCGAGTGCTACACCCGCGCGTTCCACCGCACCTACGACTACCCGACGGTCGTCGTCCGCCCGTTCAACTCCTACGGCCCGCGCAGCCACCACGAGGGCGACAGCGGCGAGGTCATCCCCAAGTTCATGCTGCGCAGCATGGCGGGGCTGCCGATGGTCGTCTTCGGCGACGGCAGCCAGACCCGCGACTTCACGTTCGTCGCGGACACCGCGCGCGGGATCCTGGCCGCGGGTGCGAGCGACGCCGCCGTCGGCGAGACGATCAACGTCGGCAGCGGCAAGGAGATCACGGTGGCCGAGCTGGCCGCGACGGTGTCGAAGGTCGTCGGCGGCGGGGACGCGACGATCGAGCACGTCGAGCAGCGTCCCGGCGACGTGCTGCGGCTCAAGGCCGACGTCTCGCGCGCCACTGCGCTGCTCGGCTGGGCGCCCACGGTCCCACTGGCCGACGGCCTCTCCCAGCTGCGCGACTGGTACCTGCAGGGCGGCAGCTCCCCCGAGGACCTCCTGGCCGAGGAGAAGGTCAGGAACTGGGAGCTCGTCTGACCCTCCCGAACGACCTGCGCCGGCCCGGGCACCCCACGTGGGACCCGGGCCGGCCGCCGTCGGGGGCCTGCCGGCGCGCCGGGGCCCTCCCAGCGGGCGGGGCGAGCGGCCGGTGGGCGGGGCGAGCGGCCGGTGGGCGGGGCGAGCGGCCGGTGGGCGGCGATCAACGGTGCGGGCGGCCACGCGAGGACGTCCGCTCGTCCCTCCGACGCGCCCGATCAACCAATGGGCGATGGGTGGGCAACCACCCCCGACCGGTCGTCCTCGCCCCGGCTGCAAGTCGGCGACGGGATCGGTTGTCGCCCGTTCGGGTGGCATTTCCCCCGGCATACTTCTCCCCGGGAGCAGTACGGGTCCGGGGAGAAGTGAGCCGGGATCCGCGTCAGGCGCAAGGGGATGGGACCCCGCGCGCACGTACGAGCAAGCCGGACGTTGGGGCCGACGGCGAGGATTTCGGAAGGATCTCGACCCGTGACTCGACACCGTCGGTCGGCGGTTCGTTCGCGCCGACGTTCGACGGGCCGGTTGGTGCTGGCTGTCGCCGTCCCCGCTCTCGTGGCTCTGGTGGCCTCCCTGCTGCCCATCGTCCTCAACTCCCCCTCGGGCGAGGGCGCGCCGCTCGTCACGTCGCCGGACCCGGCCGCCCTCTCGATCGTCGAGAACCCGCCCGACAGCACGCCGAGCCAGCTGCCGCGGTCACTCGTCGACAACACGACGAAGACGCCCCGTTCGACGTCGGCCCCCTCGACCGGTCGCGGCGGCGGTGGTGGCGGCGGCGCCCCGGCGGCGTCCGGCGGCACGTCCGCGCTGTTCGCAGGCCCCGGCAGCCCGTGGGGTCAGCTGCTGCCCGCGGGCGCGGCCGTCGACCCGAACTCGTCGGGCTACGTCTCGTCGATGGCGAGCGAGAAGTTCCTGATGTCGTTCAAGCAGTGGACCGTCCCGATCTACTACGCCGACGCGTCGACCCCGCGCCACGACGTCCCGCTCACCGAGAACTGGGGCGCGAGCGTGCTGCGCAACGTCCCGGTCCCGCCCAACGCCAAGCCCGACCCGTCCGAGGACGCGCACCTGTCCATCGTCGACCGCTCCACCGGCTGCGTGTACGACTTCTGGGGCGCCAAGGGCGGCGGCAGCGGCCTGTCGGCGTCGTGGGGCAACGCGATCCCGACGAACAGCAACGGCATCTACCCCGGCGGCATGGGCTCGCGGGGATCGGGCTTCTCGGCCGCGGCCGGCGTGATCACGGCCGACGAGCTGCGCCGCGGCGTCATCAACCACGCGCTGGTCTTCGCCTACCCGAACACGAAGTCGGGCGGGCCCGTCGCGCCGGCCACCAAGAGCGACGGCCGGACCGGCGGTGGCAACGCACTGCCGGAGGGCGCCCGGGTGCGGCTGGACCCGTCGCTGAACCTGGCGTCGCTGGGGCTCAACAAGTACGAGCTGACGATCGCCACGGCGATGCAGAAGTACGGGATGATCCTGGGCGACACCAGCGGCGGCTTCACCGTCTACGCCCAGAACCCGCAGAGCGCGCCCGGCGCGTTCACCGGACTGCTGCCCGACGACACCTGGGTCGACCTCACCAAGATCCCGACCGACCGACTGCAGGTCATGAAGCTGCCGCCACAGTCGTCGAACGACTCGCGGGTCGTCGGCAACCGCTGCAACGGCTGGTGAGGACCCGCGTGGCCGCGGGGAGTGCCCGGGTCCTCGTCGGGGGGAGCCCGGGTGCTCAGCCCTCGGCGGTGGCGGGGGCGCCCGACCCGCGGCGGGCCGGCCGGCGCAGCGCGCCCGACACCACGCAGGCCGCCCGGCCGCCGAGACGGCGCAGCTCGCTGGTGAGCGGGGTGCGGTCGGCCGTCGCCGAGAACGCCGCCATCCGGCCCGAGGCACCGCGCAGGCCCCCGACGACGGCGCGGACGTCGAGCACGCCGCGGGCCGCGGACACGGCCATCGCCCGCGGCAGCGACGTCTCGTGGATCCAGACCGCGGGCCGCGGGTCGGGCAGCTGCGGGAGGTCGAGGCCGAGCGCGTCGCGGTACTGCAGGAGCGTGAGGTTGACACCCGCGGCGGTGGCGACGTTGGACTGCAGGTTGGGCCGCCCGACGGTCGGCTCGGTGATGTAGAGCTTCCCGTCGGCGGTGCTGCGCTTGACCTCCAGCGAACCGACCCCGATGTGCCCGGCCGCGTCGAGCAGCCGGTGCGTGAGCGCGCGAAGCTCCTCGTCCTCCGCCGTCGTCGCGAGCGCGGTGCACCCCGTCCCGACGGGCCACTGCACGAGTTTGCGACCGACCTGCGAGGCGACCTCGCGGCCCCCACGGTCGCGGTAGACCAGGCAGAACCAGACGTCGCTGTCGGTGCCCGGGATCCACTGCTGCAGCACGAACCGCGGCGCCGCGTCGAAGAGCCGGAACCCGATCCGGGCGACGTCGGCCGCCGACCCGAGCCGGTAGGCCTTGTGCCGCGGGCTCACGACCTGCCACTGCGGGGTGCGTTCGAACGGCTTGATGACGGCCGGGTACGGGATGCGCGCCAGCGCGGCGGCGAGCTGCGCCTCGTCCTCGACGATCTCGGTGTGCGGCACCGGGAACCCGTGCTCGACGGCCCACGCGT
Source organism: Pseudonocardia sp. D17 (assembly GCF_036984265.1). Classification (NCBI taxonomy): domain Bacteria; kingdom Bacillati; phylum Actinomycetota; class Actinomycetes; order Pseudonocardiales; family Pseudonocardiaceae; genus Pseudonocardia; species Pseudonocardia sp. D17. Next base: position 230,835 of record NZ_BPRG01000234.1, read on the forward strand.
GGAACGCGGTCTTGTCCAGCAGAGTGGTGACGACGTCCTTGGGCGGGAGCACGAACTCCACGAGCGGCTCGAGCTCGGTGGCGTGGTCGGCGACCAGCTCGACGACGTCGTCGCGGACGGGGATGAGCACCGTCCGCCCGTACCGCTCGACGATCCCGCGGACGGCCGCGACCCACGCCCGCGGGCAGCCGTCACCCTCGTCGACGACCTCGTGCCACAGGCCGGACCGGCACGGCGAGGCCGTCGGGTCGTTCGTCAGACCGACGAGGGTGAGGCCCTCGCCGCGCAACGCACGGGCGACACCGAGCCCCGTGGGGGACTCGGCCCCGGCGACGAGCACGACGGCGCGGTCGGGGAGCGGCATCCGGCGATTCTCGACCATCCCGCCCAACTGCGACCGGGCGGGGTCGAGGCCCGGCAGCGGTCACGCAGCGTGGCGAACCGTACGGCTCGGCTGCCGGTACGAGCAGGTCAGTGTCCCACCGGCGGCGATCCGTCCGCCGAGCGGGTGGCCACCGGGTGGCGTACGGCGACCGTCTGGTAGACCCACGTCCGAGGTACGCCCCGGCCGCCGCCGTCCGTTCCCCGGCCCCCAGCAGAGAGACGCAGCAGAGCCACCGTGAACCGCAGACGTGTCGCCTTCGTCGAGTTCCCGCCCGCGGGTGGGCTCTACCAGTTCAGCGCGCAGCTCGCCGCGGCGATGGCCGAGCGCGGCCACGAGGTCCACCTCTACACCGGGCCGCGGCCCGAGCTGGTGCCGGTGCACCCGAACCTGCGGGTCCGCCCGGTGCTGCCGACGTGGCATCCCGCCGACCCGAAGACGATCCACCCGCTGCTGCACAAGATCCGCCGGGTGCTGCGGGCCGGTCAGCTCGTCGTCGCGTGGGTGGTACTGCTGGGGTTCCTCGCGCGCGACCGGCCGGGCACCGTGATCTGGTCGAACTGGCGCTACACGGTCGACGCCCTCGGCGTGCTGGCCGTGCGCAGGCTGCTGCCGCGGGCCCGGTTGGGGCTGATCTCGCACGAGCCGGTGCTGCACAACCAGCAGAACACGACGGTCGACCGCACCGGCCGCGTCCTCGACCCGGCGCTGGCGAAGGCCTGGACGTCGATGGACGTCGTGTTCGTGCTGGGCGAGGAGCCGCGCAGGCGGGTGCTGGAGCGCTGGGCGCCGGGCTGCCCGGTCGTCGTCATCCCGCACGGCGACGAGAACGCCCTGCGCGGCGACGCAGCCGTCCCCGACGTCGCCGACACCGCGCCCAACGTCCTGTTCTTCGGCACCTGGAGCGCCTACAAGGGCATCGACGTGCTGCTCGACGCCGTGCCCGCGATCCGCGCCGCGGTGCCGGACGCGGAGATCGTGGTCGCCGGGGCGGTCTACGGCGTCGACCTGCCCGCGCTGCAGGCCCGCGCCGACGCCCTGGGCGTCCGCACGCACCCCGGCTACATCCCCTCCGAGCAGGTGCCGGAGCTCTTCGGCGCGGCGCGGGTCGTCGTGACGCCCTACAAGCGGGCCAGCCAGAGCGGCGTCGTGCACCTGGCGTACACGTTCGACCGGCCGGTCGTCGCGACCTCGGTCGGGGAGCTGCCCACGGTCGTCCAGGACGGCGAGACCGGACTACTCGTCCCGCCCGACGACGCGCCCGCGCTCGCAGCGGCCGTGGTCGAGCTGCTGACCGACGCCGAGCGGGCCCACAAGATGGGGCTGGCCGGGGCGCGCTGGCTCGCCGACGTCGCCTCGTGGACCGCGGTGGCCGAGAAGTTCGACGACGGGCTCGCGCAGGCCCGTCGGTGAGGCCCCGTCCGGCCGCGCTCGGGCCGTGTGGAATCGTCGGGTCGTGACGATCCTGTGCTATCACTCGGTCGCTCCCGGCTGGGACGACCCGGTGTCGGTCGAGCCGATCGACTTCGATGCGCAGTGCGCGGCGCTGGCCCGCAGGGGTGACGTCGTCTCCCTGACCGCGGTACAGGCGCACGTGGCCGCGCACGGCGACGCGCCCGCCGGCACCACCGTCCTGACCTTCGACGACGGTTTCGCCGACTTCGTCGACCATGCAGTGCCGATCATGTCACGGCACGGCCTGACCGCGTCGATGTACATCGTCGCCGGCTCGCTGCGGCCCGAGGGCGTGCAGGTCGACTGGATCACCGGCCTCGACGCCGCCGACGCGCCGCCACTGCTGACGGCCGACCAGATCCGCGAGCTGCACGACCGCGGCTGGCACATCGGCAGCCACACGATGGTGCACGCCGACCTGCCGACGCTCTCCGAGGCCGAGTGCCTCGCCGATCTCACCGAGAGCCGCGAGCTGCTGTCCGACCTGCTCGGCACCGCCGTGACCACGCTCGCCTACCCGTTCGGCCACCACGCCGAGCACGTCCGACGCGCCGCGCGACACGCCGGTTACGACATCGCCCTGGCGCTGCCGGACAAGCCTGAGCAGGGCGAACGCTATGCAGTTCCGAGAACGGGTGTCTACCGAGGCAACCCGATGTGGAAGTTCCGCGTCAAGAACACGGGGTTGTACGCACGCGTCCGGACGTCGTCGGCCTACCAGCACGCCACGGGTGCGGCGAGCGCACTGCGTTCCCGCATCGGCGCCTGACCGGGGAGCTCAGGCGCCGCCCACCACGCGCACCGGACCACCACCGGCGCGACTTTCCGGACAGGAAGGACGCGTTGCCGAATGTCCCGAACCGAGCAGGCCGCCCGGCTGCTTCGCCTGACCCGTCTCGACGCACTCGCCCGCCGCACCTGGAGCGGGCTGCTGATCTTCAACTACCACCGCTTCGGCCGTCCCGGCGCCCAGGACGACCCGGACCTCTACAGCGCGACGCTCGACGACTTCGCCACCCACGTCGCCGAGCTCGCCGACCGGTTCGAGATCGTGCCGGCCGGCAGCGCCGAGTGGAGCGAGGGCGGGCCCGCCCGCCGGGTCGCCATCACCGTCGACGACGGTTACCGCGACCAGCTGGGCGCCGCCGAGGTGCTCGCCGCCCAGGGCGTCGTCGGGAGCTTCTTCATCTGCACCGGCTTCGTCGACGAACCTCACCACGCATGGTGGGACGAGATCGCCTGGCTGACGGCCGACGGCCCGGTGTCGCTGCCGCCGTCGGAGTGGTTCCCCGGGGGGCTGGACCCGGTCGGGATGACGCAGACCGCGTTCCGCCGCCGCGTCAACCTCGCCTACAAGACCCGCGCGGGCGAGGCGGGCGAGAAGTTCCTCGACGACCTGGCCGAGGTCGTCGGCCGACCCCGGCTGCCCGCGGACGCCGCGGTCGACCACTGGATGAGCTGGGACGACGTCCGGAGCCTGCGCGAGATGGGGATGGAGGTCGGCGCCCACTCGGTCTCGCACCCGGTGCTCGCGACGCTCCCCCAGCAGCGTCAGCACGACGAGATCGCCGACTCGGTCGAGCGGCTGAGCAAGGAGCTCGCCGAGCCCGTCGACCTGTTCAGCTACCCGGTCGGCGCGCGCACCAGCTTCGACGACACCACCCGCGAGGTGCTCTCCGACATGGGCATCCGCCGGGCGTTCAGCTTCTACGGCGGGGTGAACGGCCGGGCCCACGAGGACATGCTCGACGTCCAGCGCGCCGGGGTGTACGCCGACCACACGACGCCCGTGGTGCGGGTCATGGCCGACCTGCCCGGCGTGCTCTGCCGCAGCTGACGCGTCGCGCCCGGCCGTCCTCCCCCCGCCACCGGCGCCCCGCCCGGGACGCAACCTCACTGCTGCGGATCGGCCTCACCCGGACCGTGAGGTTGCGCCCGGAACGCCGGGCGCAACCTCACGGCGGCGAGCAGCGTCAGGCGCGGACGGCCGAGCGGACCGTGCGCAGCGTCCGGCCGACGGGGCCGTCGTTGCGGGCGAGCGGGACGAGACCGGCGCGGACGATGCGCTTGGCCCGCCGCGGCAGCGAGGACAGCGACGCGGCGTCGAGCGAGCCGGATCGCACGACGAGCTCGCCCGTGGCGGTGGCGTCCTTGTAGTCGTGGGCACCGCGGCCGAGGTCGAGCTGACCGATGCCGCGCGCGGCCGCCGCCTCGGCGAGCGCGAGCAGCAGCAGGATGCCCGGGGAGTACCGGCCGAACTCGGGGTCGTAGGCAGGGAACCACCACGAGAGCACCGACTCCGAGTGCAGCCCCAGGTGGGCGGCGACGAGCCGGTCGCCGGCCCAGAGCGCGGAGAGCGCGCCGTGGCACTCGGCCGCCTCGGAGGCCGCGAGCGACTCCGCGAGCGCGACGATCCGCGTGTCCGCGAAGCGGTCCCACTCCCCGAGGGCGGCGTACTGCCCGGACTTCCACGCCATCAGCGACGACAGCACCGTCGGATCGGCGCTGTGCAGCTCGAACCGGACCGGACCGACCTCGCGCTCGAGCTTGCGCTGCTTGCGCCACGTCGAGGAGAGCCACTTCTTCGACCGCGCCGAGATCACGGCCAGGTACTCGTCCCAGCCCGCGGACAGGTCCAGCACGGGCGAGCGCTCGGCGTCGACCCGGTAGGCGCCCGCGGGCAGCAGCCCGTCGGCGAGGCAGTCGAAGTCCCAGCCCGCAAGGCCCTCGTGGGCGAGCAGCGCGGCCATGTCGACCCGGGCGCCCGGCGCGAGCACCGGCCCCTCGGAGTCGGCCAGCTGCCACCCGACGGGCCGCGCGGTTCGGCCGTGCCGTTCGTGGGCGAAGAACCCGGCCGTCGAGGACCCGTCCTCGATGATCGTCACACGCGTCTGCGGACGGACCGCACCGACCGCGAGCGCGAACTCCGGCGCGAGGAACGGGTTGCGCGGCAACGGCTGTGCCGCACGGACGGCGCGCAGCCGATCGAGGTCGCCGCGGTCCAGGTCGCGCGGATGGACCGTGGAGAACCGCACGTGAAGGACTCCTCGACTCGACGTCACGGGGGTGCTGCGAGTCTCGCACGCCGGGCACGCGGGCATGATGGCGCCCGGACCCCGACGCGATGACGGGACGTCGGGAGGAGGGACGGCCGGTGCGCAAGCGGATCGTGCTGCTGACCGTGGCCGCCTCGTCGGTGGCGATCCTGCTGTTCGTGCTTCCGCTGGCAATCGTCGCGCAGCGGTTCTACACCCGCATCGAGTACGCCGAGCTGGAGAGCCGCGCGCACACCGTCGTCGACCGGATCTCCGACGACGTCCGCGACCACGAGGTCCCGGCCGTCCGCCTGCTCAACGCCGGCGACGAGGACACCGGCGTCGCGCTCTACGGCCCCGACGGGGCCCGGCAGGTCGGCGACGGACCACCGAAGGGCGAGTGGCTGGTCGGCGCGACGGTCGACACCGGTGAGGTCCACGAGGGCGACGTCGACGGCGACCTCGTCGTCACGGTCCCGATCATCGACGACGGCGACGTGGTCGGTGTCGTCCGGGCGGCCACCCCCGGCGGCGACGCCGCCTCGCGGATCGCCACGCGCTGGGTCGAGATGTTCGGGCTGGCCGTGGTGGCGCTGATCGCGACGTGGGCGCTGGCCCGCTACCAGTCGCGCCGGCTGGCCGAGCCGGTCGAGGACCTCGCGCGCGCCGCGGAGCGGCTGGGCGACGGCGACTTCAGCGTCGAGGAACGCACCGTCGGGATCCCGGAGGTCGACGAGGTCCGCGCCGCGCTCAACGCCACCGCGGCCCGTCTCGACTCGCTCATCGCCCGCGAGCGGGCCTTCTCGGCGGAGGCCTCCCACCAGCTGCGCACCCCGCTCACCGGCCTGCAGCTGCGGCTGGAGGCGGCCCTGCGCACCCCCGGCAGCGACCACACCGCGGCGATCCGGGCCAGCCTCGCCGAGGTCGACCGGCTGGAGCGCACGATCTCCGACCTCCTGGCACTGGCCCGCGGCACCCGCCAGCGCGGCGTGCTCGACCTGCCCGCGCTGCTCACCGAGGTGTCGCAGGTGTGGGGTCCGCGGCTGGGCGACCAGCATCGCGAGCTGCGTTTCGCCGTCGAGCCCGGACTGCCGCCGACAGAGGCGTCCACCGCGGCGATCCGGCAGGTCTTCACGGTGCTGCTGGGCAACGCCGTCGAGCACGGCGCGGGAGCGGTCACGGTCGGCGTGCGCGACATCGGCGAGGCCGTCGCGATCGACGTGTCCGACGAGGGCAGCCTGCCCGCGGGGCCCGACCTGTTCGAGCGCCGCGAGCCCGACGCGGAGGGCCACGGCATCGGGCTCGCGTTGGCGCGCAGGCTGGTCGAGGCCGAGGGTGGCCGGCTGCAGCTCACCGGGTCCGACCCGACGACGCTCACGGTGTTCCTGCCCGCCGGGGCGCGGGCCGGCGACCCGGCCGAACCGGCCGCCACGTCCGAGGAGTCCCCGCACGGGGCGCCGCTGTCCCGGCCGTAGACCCGCGCACGGTTCCGCGCCGCCGTCGCGGCGCCCGGACGGGCGACGGCGTCGTCACCGACGGCGTCCGGGTGCCGGGCCCGCGGCCGGTGGTCCGTCGGGTGCCCTTAGGCTGGCGACGTGGCCCAATTGCTGCTCGTCGAGGACGACGCGACGATCGGGAACGTGCTGCAGGCGAGCCTCGCGTCGTCGGGTCACGACGTCACCTGGCACACCGAGGGCCGCGCCGCGATCGACTTCGCGACGACCGCCCCGGTCGACCTCGTGCTGCTCGACCTCGGCCTGCCCGACATCGACGGCATCGACGTCTGCCGCCGGGTCCGGGCCGTCCAGCCGGGCTGCGTGATCGTCATGCTGACCGCACGGCACGAGGAGATGGACGTCGTCGTCGGGCTCGAGGCGGGCGCGGACGACTACCTGGTCAAGCCGATCCGGCTGGGCGAGCTGCTGGCCCGCATCCGCGCGCACCTGCGCCGCGTGGCCACCGCGGGGTCCGACGAGTCGCAGGTGATCGGCGATCTCGTCGTCGACGCCGGGCGCCGCCGGGTGACCGTGGGTGGCGAGGAGATCACGTTGCGCACCAAGGAGTTCGACCTGCTGGCGCGGCTCGCCGCCGAGCCGGGCGTCGCGCTGAGCCGCGCGCAGCTGATGGCCGACGTGTGGGACACCAACTGGTTCGGCTCGACCAAGACGCTCGACGTGCACGTGGCGGCCCTGCGTCGCAAGCTCGAGTCGGTCGCGGTGCCCGACTCGGTGCGGATCCCCCGGATCGCGACGTTGCGCGGGTTCGGGTACCGCCTCGAGGAGGACTGAGCCGTTCGGCGGTACGTCCCGCACTCCATATCGGACGGACGGGACGTACCGGGCGGGTCAAACCCTTGCCGAGCGGAGGGCCTCGATTTGCCGACCGCTAACCGTCGGGGGCCGAGACTCGAGTCATGACCGCGACGCTCCCCGTGTCCGCCACGAACACCACCCCCGCGACCGGCTCCGCGTCGGCGCGGCGGGCGACGAGCCGGCCCTCCCGGCGGCGGCCGTACCGGGTGCTCGTGACCGGCGTCGAGCACGCGGGTGGCCTGGCGGTGCTGCGCGCGCTGGCCGCGGCGGGCTACGAGCCGTGGGCCGCGACGGAGGACGCCGCGTCGTACGGGGCGCGGTCGCGGGCCGCTCGCGGGGTGGTCACGGTCGCCGACGCGCGCCTCGAGCCCGAGCGGTTCGCCCACGACCTCGCCCTCGCCGCGGCACGCATCGACGCCGCGGCGGTGCTGCCCGGGACCGAGGCCGCGCTGATCGCGCTGGGCACCCACCGCGCGATGTTCGGCCCGGAGGTCGCGGTCGGAGCCCCCGACGTCGCCGACACCGTCGCCGCACTGGACAAGGACGGGCTCGCCGCACTGGCCGCGAAGGCCGGGTTCGAGACCCCGCGCACGACGCGACTGCACGTCTCGCAGGTCGCGGGCACCGACGTCACCTTCCCCGCCGTCGTCAAGCCGGTGCGGTCGGAGCTGGTCAGCGACGGCAAGCTCGAGCGCTTCGAGGTCGTCCGGGTCGCCGACGCCGCGGAGCTCGCCGACACGCTCGCCGCGCTGCCCGGCGGCGAGGGACTCGTCCAGCCCTACGTCACGGGCAGGCTGCGGACCGTCAACGGGGTCGCCTGGCAGGGCCGGGTCGTCACGACGGTGCACAAGGCCGCCGAGCGCACCTGGCCAGCGGACTGCGGTGTCGTGACCTGGGCCGAGACGGTGGAGCGCGACCGCGCCCTCGACGACGCCGCCCACGCGCTGATCCGCGAGCTCGGCTGGAGCGGGCTGTTCAACCTGCAGCTCATCGAGTCCGACGGGCACTTCTACCTGATCGACGTCAACCCTCGCGCCTATCACTCGCTCGGGCTGGCCGTGCACGCCGGCGCGAACCTGCCCGCGATCTGGACGGCGCTGCTGCTCGGCGAGGCCCCGCAGGTCGACGAGTACGAGCGCGGCGTGCGGTTCCGGTCCGAGGAGGACGTCCGGGCGCTGTGGGCCGCGTTCCGCTCGGGTGAGCGCGCGGCGGCGGTGCGCGGCCTGCTGCCCCGGGCCCGGACGGCGCACGCCGTGTTCTCCGCGTCCGACCCCGCGCCGATCGCCGGTGTCGTCGGGAAGGCCGTCCGCCTGGTGACCCGGCGCAACCGATAGCTCGGCACGACCCGGTGGCACGTCCCTCGTCCCGCACGCTCGTGACCGAGCGTGATCTCCGCAGGACCACATCAGTCACACTGGCCTCATAACACAACTAGGTGCACTGCGGTCCATCCGTTCACCCTTATGGTGATCTTTCTCTGACGATCAGCGCGTGTCGTGACGGAGCTGGCTAGCTTTCCGACGTCATCGCCACCCTTCGGAGAGATCGGCCAGGGACGACATGTACGCACCGCGACCATCACGGCGCCCCGCCCGGGCCGTCGGAGCCGTCCTCGTCGGCCTGGTGGCCGTCTTCGTCGCCGTCGTCCTGACCGTGGCCGCGGTGCAGGGCCCCCCTCCTCCGGGTGACGACGTCAGGTCCGCCCCGGACAGCGCCGCTTCCGGTCCCGCCGCGGTCGACCCGGCCGGCCCACCGGCCGCCGCGGACGCCGGCGCCGGCGTCGACGCGGGCGGCGCGGGGGCGGCCGTCACCCAGGCGCCGGTCGTGCCCGTGGTGCCCGTCCGGCCGGTCGCGCCCGCCAGGCCCGCGGCACCGGTGAAGCCGCACGTCGAGTTGCAGGCGGCCGACCGGCCCGCCGCGCCACCGGTCCCCCCGGCCCCGCCGAGCCCGCCGACACCGCTGCTCCCGCAGTCGCCGGCGAGCCCGGCCACGCCCCTGGTTCCGTCGACCCCCCTGATTCCCGCGACGCCCCTGGCCCCGCCCACCGCGCCCGCGGACCCGTTGCCCTCGACGCAACCCACCCCGACCGACGCGCCCGCGCACG
>NZ_BPRG01000234.1:240257-307604 GCF_036984265.1 Pseudonocardia sp. D17
CAGCGACCTCGACGAACCCTGCCGTCCCGACGACCACGACCCCGCCCACAGCGACCACCACGGCGCCGGCGGTGCCGACGACCACCGCCCCTGCGCCGACGACAAACGCCCCTGCGCCGACCACCGCGGCCGCTCCCGCAACGCCCGGGCCCGCAGCGAACGAGCCCGCGGCGGTCGACCCCGTCGAGGTGAACCCGACGACCGCGCCTCCGGCCGTCACCACGCCCCCTGCCGTCACCACGCCTCCGACCACGGCGCCCCCGGTGACGACTCCCCCGGTGACGACTCCCCCCGTCACGACGCCTGCGGACACCGCGCCGCCGGTCACGGCGCCTGTCGTCCCCGTCGCGACCGGCACCACCCTCCGCGTCGCGGCCGACGGATCGGGCCGGTACCGGACGATCGCCGAGGCCGCCGCGGCCGCGAAGCCCGGCGACACCGTCCTGATCGCGCCCGGCAGCTACGCCGGCCTGCAGATCCCCGTCAGCGGGACCAAGGACGCCCCGATCACCTTCAAGGCCGACGGCGGCGCCGTCACGCTGACCAGCGGCGGCACGGGCAACGGCCGCCTCGACCTGAGCGGACGCTCCTACGTCCACGTCGTCGGGATCGGCGTGTCCCGGTCGAGCCGGTTCGGCGTCTACGCCACCAACGCGACCGGCATCGTGCTGCAGGACTGCGAGGTCGCCGACTCGCAGGACGGCGGCGCGGTCTTCATCGACTCCGCCGACATCCGGATCCTCGGCTGCGACGTCCACGGCAACAACGCCAAGGGGACGAGCGCCGACATGGAGGGCGTGAGCCTGGAGAACGTCGACGGCTTCGAGATCGCCGGGAACCACGTGCACGACAACGGGGAGGAGGGCATCGACACGAAGTACGAGACCCGCAACGGCACCGTGCACGGCAACCGTGTGGAGAACAACCGCGGGCCCAACATCTACGTCGACTCCGCCCACGCGATCCAGGTCTTCGACAACGTGTCCTCCGGCGCGAAGGAGAGCTCGAAGGCGGGCATCGCGCTCGCCGTCGAGAACTACTCGAAGACACGCAAGACCTACGACGTGCAGATCTACAACAACGTGCTCACGGGCAACGCCGGTGGCGGCATCAGCTTCTGGACCGAGTCGAGCGGCACGTTCAGCGACATCTCGATCGTCAACAACACCATCGTGGACAACAAGAAGGCGGGCATCACCATCTCGGCCGGCCAGTTCCAGGGCACGAACGTGTTGCGCAACAACATCTTCAGCGGCAACCCGCAGGACGTCGGCGGGAGCGCGGCCGCCTTCACCGCCGACCACAACCTGTTCTCGGGGACGTCCCTCGGGGCGAACGTCGTGACCGGCGTACTGCGGTTCGTCAACGCCGCCGCGGGTGACCTGCGGCTGGCGCCGGGCTCCGCGGGCGTCGACGCCGGGTCCGCCCAGGGCGCGCCTGCCACCGACATCACCGGTGCACCACGCCCCAGCGGAGCGGGCTTCGACCTCGGCGCCTACGAGCTGCAGGTCGTGCCCCCGGCCGCGGCCCCCGCGGATCCGCCTGCCTCGGCCGGAGCCCTCGCTCCCCCGGCGCCGTCCGACCCGGCCGCACTCCCGGCGGCCGGCGGTACGCCGACGACGACCGCGCCGCCGGTCCCGCCGGTGGCACCCGCCTCAGGGGCGCCGAGAACGGACCCGCCCGCGGTCCTGGCCCCCGTTCTGCCCAGCGCGGGCGGCGCACCGGTCGGCTGAGGCGAGCGGCCCCGGGGGGGAGCCGCCTGCCTCGGCCGGAGCCCCCGCTGCCGCCGGTCCCACCCGTGGCACCCGCCTCGGGGGCGCTGATCACGGAACCGCCCGCAGCACCGCCCGCGATGCTGCCTCCCGTTCTGCCCGACGCGGGCAGCGCACCGGTCGGCTGAGGCGCCGGTCGGACGCGACCCCGGCCCCGTGCCTCCGGTCGCGGACCCCTGTCGGGCGCGGCCGGGTCGGCCGTGGACCGGTCGGCTCGGGACCTGGTGGGCGGAGACCCCGGTCGTGTCGGGCCCATCGGCTGAGCCCGTCGGGTGCCGCCCCGGTCGCATTCCCCCGTCGGCCGCGGCCTGGTCTTAGCGGGCCCGCCGGGCCGGACCCGGTCGCCTGCCGCCCCGGTCGTATCGCGCCCCGGTTGCTGAGGCCTGGACGCGTGAGATCCGTCGGGCCGTCCGGGTCGCCCCACGCCCGTGTCGCGAGCGGACCCGGTACGGGTCGGGTCGGCGGCCGCTGAGGTCATGACCTGCGGCGACGGCTCACCCGCGCCGACGGCCACGACGCTCCGTCGCCGGGCTACGGCGCCGATACGGCCACGACCCGGCCGGGTCCGGCGCGTCAGGCCGGGCCCGACTCGTAGCCGCGGCGGACCGGGCGCATCCGGAAGGCCGACGTCTGGGCGCCCTGGGACGGTGCGCGGTCGGGGGTCTCCTCGGCGACCCGGTCCGCGTCGCCGCCCCGGCGCAGGCTCGGCGGCGAGGCCGCTCCCAGCCGCAGCCGGGCGATCGTGCCGGTCGGCGCCGTCGCGGTGGTGAGGGTCAGGCTGCCGCCGTCGTGCTCGGCGAGCCGCCTGCTGATGTGCAGGCCCAACCCGGTGCCGCCGGCGCCGTCGTCACGCACCCCCCGGCGGAAGAGCAGCTCGGTGTCGAGCGGAGGTAGCCCCGGCCCCTCGTCGCGTACCTCGACGAGGACCGTCGCGCCGTCGCGCCGCGCGGTCACCGTGACCGGCGCGGCCGGGGCGTGCCGGTCGCAGTTGGCCAGCAGGTTGGTGACGACCTGCGACAGCACCGCCGAGTCGCCCTGGACCCGCAGCCCCGGCTCGACGTCGAGCGTCGTCACGCCGGCGCCGACCGTCCCGGCGCGCAGCGTGACCAGGTTGGCGAGCACGGGTTCGACGGTGTAGCTCCCGTCGGCGGCGAGCTCCTCGCCGTCGAGGATCCGGTGCAGCCGGCCGAGCTCGGAGAGGACCGCGAGCTTGAGCCGGTCGTGCCCCTCCCCCGTGGCCTCGGCACCCAGCAGGTGGGTGATGCCGGCGAGCCCGGCCAGGCCGTTGCGCAGCTCGTGGTCGCGCTCGGCGGCGTGCTCGGCGGCGCGTTCCATGTGCCGCGCGGCGGTCTCGAGCTCGTCACGCTGCATCTGTTCGCGACGGTGCACGGTGTTCAGCGCGGCCGTCGTGAGCTGGGCGAGCCCCAGCAGCACGATCGCGAGCCCGATCATCCGCAGCGCGCCGAACGCGAGGCCCGCCATCGGGTGCGTGCTCCCGGCGAGGAGCCGGTAGAGCTGCGCCGCGGCGATGACGACCAGCCCGATGCCCAGCCGCGCGCGCGGCTGGCTCCGCCGGTGCAGCGCGTCGACGACGAACCCGGCCGCGACCGCGACCCAGCCCGCGAGCACGACGAGCGTCGGGATCGACCCGTCGACGACGACCCGTACCGCCTCGGTCCCCGGGACGGTGAGGGCGGCGACGGTCGCGATCGCGCCCAGCGCGGCGACGACCCAGCCACCCCACCAGCCCGCCCGGGCCGGCGGCCGGATGGAGACGACGAGCAGGATCAGCGCCGTCGCGTAGGCGACGAGGCGCGCGAGCCGGTGCGGGACGTCGGTCGTGCCGGCCGGCGACGCCGCCGACCACGGCAGCACGACGACGCAGTACAGGACGAGCGCCGGAGCGAGCCAGGCCATGCGCAGGTCCTCGAGCAGCCGCCCCGCGACGACGGCCAGGATGGCGGCCGCGGCGCCGAGCGTCGCCGCGATGACGGTCAGCGTGACGGTCGCCAGCGCCGGGTCCGCCTTCGCGACGGGCCCGGTGAGCAGGCCGCGAGCGGCGAGCACGCCGACCGCGACGCACAGCACCGCCACGACCAGCACGTCGATCGCCAGCCGCGCGGGGAACCGAGCTGCGCTGGGCACCTCACGCCTCCACACCCCCCACCCGGGGTGATCGGGGTCACATGGCGAGGCCCATGCTAACGGTTCGCATCCGCCGACACCGCCGGATGATCCGGACCGCGCGTCAGGCGATGACCGTCTCGCGGATCGGTCCGCGGTGGACGGGGACCCGACCGGCCTGGTCGGCCAGCATCCGCAGCCCGCTCAGCAGGCCGCCGACGAGGTCGCCCTCGCGGAACGACGCCACCATGCTCATGACCGCGAGCTTGGAGCTGCGGTCGGGGAGCCGCTTGCGGGCCTCGTGGCCCGTCAGGACCTCGACGAACCGCTGACCGGGGCTCACCGCGATCAGCACGGCCTCCGCGGCACCGGCGATACCGGCGTGCAGCTCACCCGTCCTGACCTCGGGGTTCTCCCCCAGGTCGCCGATGTAGACGGTGAAGCGCAGCCCCGACGAGCGGCTGGCGAGCATCATCGCCTCGTCGATCCGCGTCAGCTGCTGCGGGGTGAACGGTCCGGTCTCGGGCTCGTTCTCGGAGTAGAACTCCGCCGCCGACACCCGGCCCGACGCCGTCACGACCGCGCCGGTCGGCAGGTCCTCCTGCTTCGGGACCGCGACGGCACCGTGGCCGTCGTGCCCGTGCTCACCAGCTGCCACGAGCTCCTCCTCGTCCGGCCGTCGCGGTCGGGTCGTCGGTGGAGCCGGCCGATTGGCCGGTACCCGCCGGGTTCGCCGACCAGAACAGGGGCTCGTGGTCCCACGGCTGTCCCACGCGATACCGCGGCCGCCTGGCCCGCCCGCGCCCGACGATCAGCGCATAGAAGGCCCCGAAGACGGCGGCGGGGATCAGCACGTAGATGCCGATCGTCTCCCACACGCTCATGGGTGTGACGGTAGTGCACGCGCGCTCGCCCCAGGTCACGGGCCGCCCGCAATCACACGCCGCACCGCCGCGGCCACATCCCCTGCGCGGGTGGACGTCGCGGTGCCCGCGCTCCCGGCCGGGCCGGCCTGCCCGCGACCGGACGCGACCCGTCACGGACGGCGCCAGGCGTCGGCACGGATTCCGGCGGACGCACCCACGTTCGGCGCAGCGGTTAACGCGGAGACCACAGAGAGCGAGCATTCTCGCGAGCCACTAGCCCAGAAGGGATCGACATGAAGGTAGTCCTGTTCTGCGGCGGTTACGGAATGCGCATGCGCGACGGTCAGTCGGATATTCCGAAGCCGATGACGACCGTCGGGCCACGGCCGCTGATCTGGCACGTCATGCGCTACTACGCCCACTTCGGCCACAAGGACTTCGTCCTGTGCCTCGGATACGGGGCGCACCACATCAAGGACTATTTCCTCAACTACTCCGAGACCGCGTCGAACGACTTCGTCCTCGCGGGCGGTCGTGTCGAACTGCTCGGCTCGGACATCCAGGACTGGAACATCACGTTCGTCCACACCGGGCTGGACTCGTCGATCGGCGAGCGCCTGCGCCGGGTCCGCGAACACGTCCAGGACGAGGAGATGTTCCTCGCGAACTACGCCGACGTCCTGACCGACCTGCCGCTCAACGACATGATCGACACGTTCAAGGCGAGCGAGGCGGTCGCGGCGCTGGCGGCAGTGCCCCCGCAGACCGCCTTCCACTGTGTCGAGGTCGACGACGACGGCATGCTCACCGGCATCAAGACGCTGCAGGACATGCCCGTCTGGCTCAACGGCGGTTACTTCGTGCTGCGTCCCGAGGTCTTCGACTACGTCCCGAAGGACGGGGACCTCGTCGCCGACGCCTGCACCGCGCTGGCCGCCGAGGGCCGGATGCTCGCCTACCGCCACCACGGCTTCTGGCACCCCGCCGACACCGTCAAGGAGCGGACCGCGCTGGAGGCCGCGTACCGCGCGGGGAAGAGCCCGTGGATGGTCTGGCAGGCCGGCCCGCAGCGCGACCCGCTCCAGGCCACCATCGCCGCGCTGGGTGCCGCCGAGCACTGAGCCGCCGCAGACCCTGCCCGGCGCACCGGGCCGCACCGAACACTCCTGATCGGAGCACGCCCGTCGGATGCGTGAGCTGACCCGCCGACTCGCGAGGGCAGGCAGAGACCGGGCCGCGACAGTGCGACCCGGTCAGCAGCCCGAGCCCGCGGCGGAGGGGACGGCGGGTGATAGGGGGCGTGCGGTCCGCGCACCCCGGGCGGCGCTACCGACGCCGCTGCGTCGGCCGCTCGCGGTCCTGGCGGCGGTGTGCGGTGTGCTCGTGGTGGCGCAGGCGGTCCTGTACGCGGGCACCTCCGCGCCCGGCACCGCCGACGCCGCGGTCACGGCGTGGGTGCAGGAGCAGGTGCCGATGTCCTATCCCGTCGCGTTCGCGATCGACGCGGTCGGCATGCCGTGGGTGGCGAGCGGCCTCGCCGCCGTGGTCGCCCTCGCGTGCCTGCTCACCGGCCGGCGACGCGGCGCCCTGCTGGCGTGTCTGGGCCCGGCGCTGGCGGTCGCGGTCACGAGCGCGCTGAAGCCGTTGATGGACCGCACCATCCACGGCGACAACCTCGCGTTCCCCAGCGGCCACACCGCGGTGGCGACGGCCATCGGCGCCACGGCCTTCATCGCGCTCGCGGGCGCGACCCGGCTGCGTCCGGCCACCGCACTCGCCGTCGCCGTCGGCGGGACGGTCGTCTGCGGTGCCGTGATGGCCGTGTCCCAGGTGTTCCTGACCGCCCACTACCCCTCCGACACCCTCGGCGGCTTCGCCATCGCGGTGTGCGCCGTCGTCGTCACGGGGTGGGGTGTCGATCTCGTCGCGGATGCGCTGCGCCGCCGTCGGCAGCGCTGAACGGTGCCGAACCGTGCCTAACGGTCCGGTACCGACACCCGGACGGCGCATCCGAGGCCGGATCGTCGACGGAACGTAACGACCGTGAGTGGGCCGCCGAGTGACCTGCTGTACGGGTCCGAGACCGGGTCCGCCCATCTCCGGACATCATCGGCCCGAGGGGAACCGTGGCACGACAAGGCTCGCGCGCCGACGACACGGGTTCGGCGGAATCGCTGACCGTTCCCTTCCCGGCGGTCGCCGGAGGGATGCCGACGGTCAGCCATCGGTCACAGACAGTGAGATCCATGGCCCGGCGGGTCAGCTGGGGACTCGGCGACCAGGCGGTGTCGAGCCTGACCAACTTCCTCGTCGGGGTCTACGTCGCACGATCGCTCGACGCGACGTCCTTCGGCGTGTTCAGCCTCGTCTGGGTCACCTACGGAGTGCTGCTCAACGTCTCCCGCGGCCTCGGCACCGATCCGCTCACGGTCCGGCACAGCGGCGAGCCCGGGCCCGAGTGGCGCGAGGCCGTCGGCCGGTCCTCGGGCACCGCGCTGGTGCTCGGGATCGCCGGCGGCCTGGTCGGCGTCGTGGTCGGGCTGCTCATCGGTGGGTCGCTGGGGAACGCGTTCGTCGGTCTCGGGATCGTCCTGCCGGCGCTGCTGCTGCAGGACAGCTGGCGGTTCGCGTTCTTCGCGGTCGGCCGCGGGCAGTACGCGTTCGTCAACGACCTCGTGTGGGCCGCCGCTCTGGTGCCGGGGATGGTCCTCGCCTCGCACCACCACACCGTCTCCGGATTCGTCCTCGCGTGGGGCGGGTCGAGTGCCGTGGCGGCGATCGTCGGTGCCGCTCAGGCGCGCATCCTGCCGCGGCCGGCGGCCTTCCGGACCTGGGTGCGGCTCCACCGCGACCTCGGCTACCGCTATCTGGTCGAGAACGTCAGCACGAGCGGCGCCTCGCAGCTGCGGGCCTACGGCCTCGGCGCCATCGCCGGGCTGGCGGCCGTGGGCACGGTCCGCGGCGCGGAGCTGCTGATCGGCCCGTTCCTCGCCGTCCTGATGGGGCTGAGCCTCGTCTCGGTGCCGGAGGCGGCGCGCATCCTGCGTCGGTCACCACGTCGGCTGCCGCAGTTCTGCCTGGTCCTCGGCTCCGGCCAGGCACTGGCCGCGATGCTGTGGGGCTGCGTCCTGCTGTTCGTCATGCCGGCCTCGATCGGCCACTACTTCCTCGGCGACGTCTGGGACGAGTCCTCCCGGCTCATCGTGCCGATCACGGCGTCGGTGATGTCGGCGAGCTTCCTCACCGGCGCCGCCGCGGGTCTGCGTGCGCTCGGCGCGGCGCGACGGAGCCTGCGCGCGCAGCTGGTGGCCGCCGTCCTGTACCTCGGTGGCGGGCTCGCGGGCGCCGCCGTCGGTGGCGCATACGGGTCGGCCTGGGGCGTGGTGCTCGCCCAGCTCGCCGGGGCCGGCGTCGCCTGGTGGCAGCTGCGGGACGGGCTGCGCGACCACATGGCCGGCCTCGGGCCGACCGACCGTGCCCAGGACGCCACGCCCCCGGCGGAACCGGACGCACCCCGGACCGAACCGATCCCGACGACCGGTGCCCGTCCCGCGCCCGCCGCCGCACCCACGCCCGGCCACCCGGGCGACGGCGCGACCGACGACGCGGCCGCCCACGCGACCGGGGCACCGAGGATCCCGGTCGTCGCCCGACTGCGGACGACCACACAACCCGACACCCAGTCCGGCTCACCGGAGAGGAGCAGCAGGTGAGATCGACACCGCGCCTCAGCATCGGCCTGCCCGTCTACAACGGCGAGGACTACCTCGCCGAGTCGCTCGACGCGCTGCTGGGCCAGACGTTCACCGACTTCGAACTGATCATCTCGGACAACGCCTCGACCGACGGCACCGAACAGATCGGCCGGCAGTACGCGGCCCGGGACGAGCGCGTCCGCTATGTCCGCCAGCCCCGCAACCTCGGTGCCATCCCGAACCACAACCTCCTGGTCGACCTCGCGCGCGGCGAGCTGTTCAAGTGGGCGTCGCACGACGACCTGTACGCCCGGACGTTGCTCGAGCGCTGCATCGCCGAGCTCGACGCGCATCCCGACGCCGTCCTCTGTCATGCGTGGCAGGGGATCATCGACGAACACGGCCGGGTCGTGCAGGAGATCGACTATCCGCTGGCCACCGACGCCGTCCGGCCGTCGGACCGGTTCGCGAGCGTCTTGTTCACCGTGGGCGGCGACGACTTCTACGCGGTGATGCGGACCGACGACCTGCGGCGGACCCCGCTCAACGGCAGCTACCACCACAGCGACCGGACGATCATCGCCGAGCTCGCGCTGCTGGGCAGGTTCCTGCAGGTACCGGAGATCCTGTTCTTCCGCCGCGATCATCCCGGCCGCGCCGAACGGGCGCGTCCGACCAAGCGGGCCCGTGCCGCGAACATGGACCCGCGCCGCGCCGACCGGCTCCGCAACCCGACGGTCCGGCTGCTCGGCGAGTACGTGTGGGGCTTCGTGTCCGCCATCCAGCGCGCCCCGCTGTCGTCGGCGGAGCGCCGCGCGTGCTACGCCCACCTGTCCCGGTGGCTCGGCAGCCGGATCGTCAGCGGGGGGTCGACGGAACGGATCGAGGACCGGCCCCGGCTCGACGCGGGGTCGCCGCCCTCGATCGACCTCGACGAGATCGTCGCAGGACGGGCGTGGAGGACGGCATGACCTCCTGGGCCCTGCGCCCGGCCCGGAGCCGCCGCGACCGGGTCCCGCGCATCGGGCTGTTCGGCCTGCTGGGGTCGGGCAACCTCGGCAACGACGCCTCGCTGGCCACGGTGCTGGCCCACCTGCGAGCCGCGTACCCCGGGGCCGAGATCCGGATCATGACGACCGGACACGAGGAGGTCGCTGCCCGGTACGGCGTTGCGACCACGCCGTTGCACGTCGTCGACACATTGCGCCGCAAGCCACACGGCCCGCTGGGTGCGCTGGTGCGGCTCGGCGGCAAGCTCGCCGACGGGGTCGCCACGCTGGTCTGGCTCGTGGGGCTCGACGTCGTCGTCGTCCCCGGGATGGGGGTGCTGGAGGCGAGCCTCCCGATCTGGGCCTGGCAGTTCCCGCTCGCGCTGCTGACGCTGTGCGTCCTCGCGCGGGTCGTCGGCACCCCCGTCGGCCTCGTCGGGGTCGGCGCCCAGGTCGTCGACGAGCGTCCGCTGCGCCGCGTGCTGGTCTGGTCCGCGCGGGCCGCGGCCTACCGCTCGTACCGCGACGAGCTGTCCCGTTCCGCCATGCGCGACATGGGCGTCGACACCTCGCGCGACGACGTCTACTGCGACCTGGTCTTCGCGATGCCGGCCCCGACGCCGGCCGGCCCCGTCGTACCGGGTGCCGTCGGGGTCGGCGTGATGGACTACCACGGCCGCAACGGTGCCGCCGACCGCAGGCGGGAGCCGGCGATCCACGCGGCCTACCTCGCGATGACGTCCGCGTTCGTGCTCCGGCTCGTCGACGCCGGCCGCACCGTCCGCCTGTTCGTCGGTGACGGCGTCGACACGCCGGTCGCCGACACCGTGATCCGCGAGGTCCGCAGCGCCCGGCCGGACGTCGAGGTCGGCCGCGTCGCGCTCGTCGCGACCGACGACCTCGACGGGCTGATGAACGCCATGGCCGAGGTCGAGATCGTGGTCGCGACGCGCTACCACAACGTCGTCGCGGCACTGATGGCCGGCCGGCCGACGGTCTCGCTCGGCTACGCGCCCAAGAACGCCGTGCTGATGGAGGAGTTCGGCCAGGGCCGGTTCGCGCTCGCGCTCGAGTCGACGGACCTGGACACACTCTGCGCCCGGTTCGACGAGCTCGACGCCGACCGCGCGGCCGCCGCGCGGGTGATCGCGGCGGCCGCGCAGCACTGCCGGCGGCGCGCGGAGGCCGAGCTCACCGACATGTCCCGGATGCTGATCGACGCGGCGGCCGGGCGGGCCGGCCGCGAGGCCCCCTCGTGATCCCTCGGCCCCGCGTCCGCTCGACGCTCGCCCGTGCCGCCACGCACCTGCTCAACTCCGCTTCGGACCTGCTCGGCGACGACGTCGTCGGGCGGCGGTTGCGGTCGGCGCTGCTGCGGGCCGGCGGGGCCCGCCTGCCCCGGTCGAGCAGCTTCCACGGCGGCACGTACTTCAGCCGCGCCGCGAACCTGAGGGTGGGCGAGAACTGTTTCGTCAACCGTCGCTGCTACTTCGATCTCGAGGGCACCGTCACGCTCGGCGACGGTGTCACGATCGGCCACGGCGTCACCGTCGTCACCTCCACCCACGCAGTCGGCCCGACCTCCCACCGGGCCGGAGCCGTCACCGCCCGGCCGGTCACCGTGGGGCGAGGCGCGTGGATCGGCGCGAACGCCACCGTCCTGCCCGGCGTCACGGTCGGCCCGGGGGCCGTGGTCGCCGCGGGTGCCGTCGTCGTCGACGACGTCGCGCCCGACACGCTCGTCGCCGGTGTGCCGGCGAGGGCGGTCCGCCGGCTCGACGGCGCCGACGCGCTCGAGACGGCCCGTCGCGCGCGGCCGACGGCCGGCTGACCGCTCGCGCGCGGGCCGGCGAGCGTCCTCACCGTGCGAGGCGCTCCGCGGGCAGCGCCACGCCGGCGCCGCGGTGCGCGATCGCGGCGTCGTACCCGGCGAGCAGCCCGGCCAGGCCGGCGGCGGGCGAGAAGTCGCGGTCGTAGCGCTCGCGGGCGGCGACCCCCATCGCGGCGTTGCGGGCCGGATCGAGCACCTCCACGATCCGCGCGGCGAGGTCCGCGGCGTCGTCCGGACGGTGCAGCAGCCCGGTGCGACCGTCGTCGACGAGCTCGGGGAGCGCCCCCGTCGCCGACGCAACGGGCGGGACACCTGCAGCCATCGCCTCCACGACGACCAGGCCGAACGCCTCCTGCCACACCGAGGGCGCGAGGACGGTGGCGGCCTGCGCGGTCAGCTCGGCGCACCGCTGCGGAGGCTGCAGGCCGAGGACGCGGACGTCGGACCGGCCGGCCGCCCAGCGCCCGACGTCGTCCTGCATCGGGCCGGAACCGACGACGACGAGCGGCAGCCGCGCCCGGACCGCGGCCGGGACGCGGTCCCAGGCGGCCATGAGCGTGCCGACGCCCTTCTCCGCGGTGAGCCTGCCGACGAACAGGACGTGCTCGCCCGGTCCCGCCCGGACCGCCTCCGGGTCGTCGACGAAGTTGTACTTCACCGACAGCCGGTCGCCGGGGACGCCCAGTTCCGTCAGCGTCGCGCGTTGGGCGGCGGAGATGCAGAAGAAGCGGTCGACACCCTCGAGCCACCGACGGCGGTTGACCGCCGTCCCCAGCGCCACGGGCACGCTGAGCACCCGCGAGCCGCGGTAGCAGCCGTGGCGCACCGCCGGCACGGGAAGCCCACGCGCGCAGTCGGTGCACGTGGCGCCGTCGCGGTAGAGGCTGCCGACCGGACAGACGAGCTGGTAGTTGTGCAGCGTCGCCACGACCGGGGTCGCGGTGGCCCGGCAGGCGTCCACGACCGACGGGCTCAGCAGCGGGAACGTGCTGTGCACGTGCACGACGTCGGGCCGCTCGGCACGCAGCCGCCGTTCGAGCTCGGTGCGGACCAGCCGGTTCCACGGCACGCGCAGCGGGACGGACACCTTGTCCCGCAAGGACATCGACGCGATGTCATCGCTGCGCCGCTCGAACATCGAGACGCGGTGCCCGGCCCCGCGCAGCATCGCCACCTCCTGGGTGACGACGCGGTCCTCGCCGCTGGGCTGCTCGGAGCGGTACCAGTTGTGCACCACCATGACGTGGCGCGCGGACGCGGCGCTCATCCGGTTCCCGCCACCGGCTGCTCCGGCGAGGTGTTGCGGCGGTGCACGAGCAGCGAGGCGGCCACCGCCATGTTGAGCAGGTACGGCGACGCGTCGCCGAGACCGACCTCGGTGTAGGAGGCGGTGATCCCGTACACGACGATGAAGATCGCGCAGGTCCGGCCGATCGACGGCGGGCGCAGGACCGCGACGCCCAGCAGCGTCAGCAGCATCGCGACGACCAGGACGATGCCGATCCAGCCCTCCTCGTTGAACACCGCGAGCCACGCGTTGTCGATCGGCAGGCCGCCGTACGACTTGTCCGTGAGCCCGACGCCGATGAGCAGCTCGTCGAGGGTGCGGGGCCGGGCGAGCAGCTGGTCCCAGACGTTGGCCCGGCCCGTGAGGCTGGCGAGCTGGTCGGCGTCCTGCCCGCGGGCCAGCCACGTGATGATCACGCCGCTGAACAGCAGCGCGGCGCCCCCCGCCACCGCGATCCCGCCCGCGAACGCCCGTCTGGCCCGTCTGCTGGTGGTGGCGACGCTCAGACCGGCGACCGCGAGTCCCACCACGAGCCCGAGCAGCGACGTCCGGGTGTGGCTGAGCAGCAGCAGCGCGAGAGCGGGCACGGCCACGACGGCCGCCGTCCGGCCGGGCAGGACCTTTCCGATCCACAGCAGCACGCACAGGCCGATGGTGATCGCGCAGTACATGCCGACCTGGGGCGCCGGGATGGGCCAGATCGCCCCGACGAGGCGACCGTCGGGACCGGAGAACGCCGAACCGGGCGAGATCAGCAACCCGAGGAGGACCGACCCGAGCACGACGACGAGCGCCCGCAGGTGGTACCCGACGAACCTCAGGTCACCGCGCCACCACGGCGTCAGCAGCCACAGCGTGGTCACGAACAGGGTGAGCCGGAAGCACCGGAACAGGGCGCCGTAGCCCGACTCCAGCCGCAGGCTCGACACGATGCTCAGGACGAGGATGAGCGTCAGGAACAGCAGGTAGGCGGTCGGCCGGATCCGGATCCGCGGGTTGAGCAGCAGGGCGAGGCCGAGCGCGGCGACCAGGGCGCCCATCGTGACGACCTGGCCGACCTGCCGCGGGAACGGGATGATCTGGGCGACCGTGGTGAAGCCCAGGGTGTTGACCACCATCAGCGTCCACACGACGGCGACGAGCCGCGGCACCGGCGGCTCGGCGGGCGGCACCGGGAACGGGCGGCGGGGGGCCGTCGCCGGTGTGGGGCGCCTCGCGGCGGGGTCGACCGTCGTCATCTCAGCACCTCGCCGCGTCGTCCGCGGTGAACGTGCTGCCCACGTCCTGCTTCTGGGTGTTCTGCCAGTCGGCCGCGCTCACCGCGACCTCGACGGCGCCGAAGACGAACGACCAGTTGCCCTGGTAGGTGTTGTTGGCCCAGGTGTTGTGTTGGGCGGTGCTGATCGCCTTCTGGATGACCTCGCCGTGGTAGGGCGACCAGTCGGGGTACGTGCCGTAGTTCGACAGGACCGCGCTGCGGGACGCGTAGCGGGGGTCGCAGCCGACCACGGCCGGGTCGGCGACGAACGTGTTGTCGTGGACGTCGACGTTCTGGGTCTTCCAGCGACAGTCGTCGTAGAGCGGCGGGGTCGCGATGCCCGGCTGCACGCACGTCGCGACGTCGGGCACCAGCAGCGTGCAGACGCCCGTCGAGGTGTTGGCCGGACTGTTGCAGAAGCGGTCCGCGTTCTCCCACGCGACGATCCCACCCCAGTTGTTCTCGAAGCGGTTGCCGGAGATGTCGATCTCGGCGGTGCGCGCCTTGATGCGCGGCTCGCCACCGGACTCGCTGAGGTACACGGCCCCGACCGGGAACGCGTCCTGCTGCGCCGCCTTCGCCTTGCCCGCGACCATGGCGTTGCCGCGCACCAGGTTGTCGCGCATCACGAGGTTGTAGCTGGTCTCGTAGAAGACGGCCTCGGCGTCGTTGTTCTCGATGAGGTTGCCCTCGATGAGGAAGTCGTTGTCGTTGGTGTCGGCCCAGATGCCGGGTCCGTGGTTTGCGTGGATCCAGTTGCCGCGGACGTCGGCGCCGTCGACCGACCAGAACTTCATGCCGCCGCTGCACCCGCAGCCGGGGACCTTCGTCTCCCAGTCCCCGGTGTTGTTGCCGACGATCTCGTTGCCCTCGACGACGAGACCGGTGATGCCGTTGCCGGGCTGGTAGGCGTTGAGGCCGTATTGGCCGTTGTTGCGCAGGCAGTTGCCCCGGACCTGCTGGTGCGCGCCTGCCATGAGTCCGGCGCCGCCGTTGTCCTCGATCGTGTTGGCGACGATCGTCCAGCCGTTGCCGGAGTCGTGGTTGACCACGCCCTGGTCCTGCGGCGGGGTGAAGCCACGCACGGTCAGGTGGCTGATGGTGACGTTCTTCGCCGTCTTGGCGAAGGCGTAGTAGTTGACGCCCTTGCCGTCGACGATCGCCCCCGGCGCCCCGGTGTACACGTCACCGTCCTTCGGCGAGACCTGGTCGAACTGGTGGGTGCCCAACGTGTGCACGCCCGGGCCCAGCCAGAACGTCGTGCCGGGCGGACTCGCGTCGGTCTTGGCGACGAGATCGCCCGGGACGGCCGGGTCGATCACGACGGCGCCCGGCGGTGCCGTCGCCGGGCCCGGCTCGGTGTTGTCGCACACCGCGGCGGGTGGGCCGGCCGGCAACCCGGCCGGGGCGCTCGCGCCCCCACCGGTCGCGGGCGGACCTCCGGACCCACCGGGGGACGGCGTCGACGTGCAGCCCGCGACGACCGCCAGCAGGCACAGCAGGAGCGCCAACCGGTGGCGGCGCGCGGTGCGGGTCATCCAGGACCACTCCCGGTCGAGCTCGTCGTGTCGACGACCAGCGTCGTCCGCAGCGGCCCCGCGGCGCCACCACAGCGGCCGGAGCCGATCAGCGTGACGGACGGCTGCTTGCGTCCGAACCCCTCCGAGTACCAGCCGGCGGGCGGTGCGGTCCCGCCGCGGTGGCGGGTCCACGTGAGCGACCCGGGCAGGTCGAGGCGACCGTGCCGGGTCGCGCCGCCCGCGGGCCACGACAGCATCGCCACGTCGCCCACCAGGTCGACGTCGATCTGCGGCCCGAGGTGGAACGCCAGGCGGCAGTCCGCGGCGGGTCCGGTCACCTCGTCGACGATGCGCAGCGCGCCGTCGGCGCCGAGCTCCACGGTGCGGCGATGGACCCCGTTGCCCGCACGGTCGCGGTACCCGTCGTGCTCGCCGACCCACCGGGCCGTCCCGCCCACCGGTGTGTCCAGCTCGACGAGGCGGCTGCGGGCGTGCCGGACCCAGAGGAAGGGGCCGCCCGACCGCGACTGGTCGCGGCCGTGCAACTCCAGGGTGTTGTGCCCGGCCGTCGAGCGGAAGTAGCGCCGCCAGGCCGGTTCGCCGTGGTAGCAGTAGGTCCCGGGATCGGCGAGGACGTCGACGCCGTCGTGGCGGACCTCGACCGACAGCGCGTCGGCGTGGGCGTGCGCGGCGATCGCGAGGAAGCCGTGCGGGCCCGCGTCGCAGCGCACCCACACCTCGCCGCCCGGCGACGCCGCGCGCAGCACCGTCATGCCCGCGTCGGCGAGCTGGACAGGTCGCGACCACGGCCGCGTCCCCGACACGACGACCGGTCGCGCGAGCGCGGCCAGCGCGGCGGTGCGGACGTCGGTCCCGCCCGCGGCGGGCCACCAGTCGCAGGCGCCGAACAGGGCGGCGCCGGTCGCGAGCAGCGAGCCCCAGCGGTCCACCGCGGTCCCGTCGAGGACCAGGCCGTGCCCGTCGTCGGCGTCGCCCTGCCGCGGCGGGCGCAGCCGGGTGTCGACGATCGCGGCGAGTGCGTCGGTCATGCGGCGCAACGTCTCCCACACCGCCGGCGGTACGTCGGCGCCCGCGGCGTCGGCCTCGACGGCGGCCGCGAGCCCCAGCTCCAGCACCAGGCCGTGGTACTCGCTCGCGAGCTCGCGGTTGAGCCCGGAGCCGAAGGTGTTGGCGGTCAGGTGGTGGTCCAGCGCGCGCATCGCGTCGGCGCCCCAGCCGCGGGACTCGGCGAACCACGGGAACGCCGCCGACGCCGCGACCTGACCGGCGAGCTCGGCGATGACGTGGTTGTTGGCCGACGAGCCGCGGCTGGGGAACGCGGTGAGCCAGCGCTGGTGCGCGCCGACCTGCTCGACGGCCACCGGGTTCTGCTCGAACAGCGCCGCGGCGCCGTCCCAGCCCGCGAGCAGCCGGCGCACCCACACCCAGCTCAGCAGCCGGATGCCCAGCTCGATGCCGCTGAGCCAGTGCGGCCCGCGCAGCGGCGGGTTCGCCGCCCACCACGACTTGAGGTGGTCGGCGACGCGGTGGGCGTAGCGGTCGTCGCCGGTGACGGCATAGGCCGCGGCGAGGACCGTCAGGTGCTGGTGGCGCGACGGCTCCCAGATCTGCTTGATGTCGCCGACGGCGTCCTCGTCGCGGTAGGGGACGTCGAACGCGTAGGCGTCGGCCGGGGCCCGGCGTCCCGTCTTCGGGTCGAAGGTCCAGTCCGGCAGCTCCATGTCGTCGCGGACGACGCCGAAGTACTCGGCCCGGCCGGCCATCAGCTCGCCGGCCGTCGCGAGGAGTGCCGCGACGACGTCGGGGGGCAGTCCGTCGAACGTGCCCGGGGGCAGCGGCGCGGGCACGGCCCGTGTCGTGAGCGGGGCCGGGACCGGGAACGACGTGCGGAACCGCCGGCTGCGGACGGCCGTGACCGCTCGGCCCGCGATCTCCGCGGGCCCCATCCGCGAGAGCCGCCGCAGGTACCAGCCCGGACCCGTCACGACGGCGCACCCACCGCGGCGTCGAGCCGCACGGTGGCACCGCTCGCGAGGCTCGCGTCGACGGCGAGCGTCGCGCGGGTCGTCGCGGCCAGCGATGCCACCGACGTCGGGAACGGCCCGCCCGTGCGGGCGGCGGCGACGAACGCCGCGACCTGCGCGGCCTGGCCCTTGTCGCGCCCGTGTGGGATCCGCGACGACGTCCACCTGCGGGGACCGTGCACGCCGGCGCGGGCGAAGTCGTCGAACCGCAGCACCGAGCCGTCGGCCAGCACCTCGATCGTCTCCTTGGGGAACCGCGCGGCGCCCGACGTCGCGTAGGTGATCACCGCGGTCGATCCGTCCGGGTAGGTGAGGACGGCGTGCAGGTCCTCCTGGCTCGGCGTGGCCGCGGCGTACACCGAGACCGGATCGGCGCCGAGCAGCCAGCTGACGGTGTCGATGAAGTGGCCGCCCTCCCCCGCGAAGCGGGAGCCCTCGGTGGCGCTGCGCAGGTACCAGCTCTGCGCGTCGAGACGGCCCGCGTTGACCAGGTAGCGGACGGTCGCCGGGCCGACCCGGCGGCCCAACCGCCGCGACGACTCCACCAGCAGCGGGGCGAAGCGGCGGTTGAAGCCGACCTGCAGCCGGTCGTTGCCCGACTCCGCCACCGCGTCGAGCACCGAGCGCAGCCCGGCCTCGTCGAGCGCGAGCGGCTTCTCGACGAACACCGCCTTGCCCGCGAGCAGGGCGCGGCGGGTCAGCGCCGCGTGCGAGCTGTGCCGCGTCACGACGAACACCGCGTCGATCGACGGGTCGTCGAGCACGTCGCCGAGGTCGGTCGAGCTCTCGGCGAAGCCGAACTTGCGGCGGGCGTTCGCCGCCGACAGCGCCGAGGTCGTGACGACCCTGGCGAGCTCGGCGTCGGGGCGCTCCGCGAGGTGCGGCAGCAGCATCGATGTCGCGTAGTTGCCGGCACCGACGAACCCGATCCGCAGCGGCCGGCCCAGCGGGATCGCCGGGCGGCGCTGCTGCGGGAGGGGCGTCACGGGGCGGGTCGTCGCCGGGGCGACCGCGGCGACCGGGGCGGGCGCGCCGTCGGGGCGCTGCGGGTAGCGGAACAGCACCGCGACGGCCTTGAGGTCACCGGACTCCAGGCCGCGGTAGGTCTCGACGGCGTCGTCGAAGTCCGCCACGTGCGAGACCAGCGGCTCGACGTCGACCCGGCCGCGGGCGGCGAGGTCGAGGAAGCACTCGAGGTTGCGGCGCTCGGTCCAGCGCACGTAGCCGATCGGGTAGTCGCGACCCTCCAGCTCGTAGGACGGGTCGTAGCGGCCGGGCCCGTACGACCGTGAGAACCGGACGTCGAGCTCCTTCTCGTAGTAGGCGTTCCACGGCAGGTCGAGGCGGGTCTTGCCGATGTCGACGACCGTGCCACGGTCGCGGCTGAGCCTCGCGGCCAGCTCGACGGGCTCGTTGCTGCTGCCGCCGGCGGCCAGGTAGACCTGGTCGACACCATGGCCACCCGTGATGTCGGCGACGGCCGCGTCGACCACGCCCGACGACGGCGCACTGCACACGGACGCGCCGAGCTTCTCCGCCAACGCGCAGCGCGACGGGTCGGGGTCCACGCCCAGTACCTTCACGCCGGCTGCGACGAGCAGCTGGACGACGAGCTGGCCGATCAGGCCGAGGCCGACGACGAGCGCGACGTCTCCGAGCTGCGGCTCGCCGCGCCGGACGCCCTGCATGGCGATCGCGCCGACGGTGCCGAAGGCGGCGTGGCTCGCGTCCAGCCCCGCGGGCAGCGGGCTGTAGAGGTTGACCGGCACCCAGTTCAGCTCGGCGTGCAGCGCGTGCTCGTTGCCGGCACAGGCGACGAGGTCGCCGACCTTCACGTCGCGGACCCCCTCGCCGACCTCCTCGACGACGCCGCAGGTCGAGTAGCCCAGCGGGGTCCAGGAGTCGAGCTTGCCCGCCACCTTGCGGTAGGTGGCCGCCAGGCCCTGCGTCGAGACGCTCTGCACGACCTTGGCGACCTGGTCGGGTCGCGCCTTGGCCTTCCCGATCAGCGACATGCTCGCCTCGCCGACCTTCATCATCTCCGTCCCGGTGGAGATGAGCGAGTACAGCGTGCGCACCAGGACACCGCCCGGCTTGCACATCGGCTCGGGAACGTCGAGCAGTGCCAGCTCGCCGCTCTTGTAGTTCTGCACGACCTGCTTCATCGGGCTCCCCCGCTCACGGCGGTCCGGAGGTCGCCGCCCGCCGACGTCGCGTTCCGGTACCAGTACTCCAACGTCACGATGTGCCAGAGGTGCTTGGACCGGTCCTCGCGGCCGGCGGCGTCCTCGGCGACCAGCCGGGCCGCGGCGTCGCGGCGCAGGAAGCCGGAGCGGACGAGGACGCCGTCCTCGACGACCTCCCGGACGAGCGGTGCCAGGTCGCGGCTCATCCACGCCCGCAACGGCGCGCTGAACAGGCCCTTCGGCCGGTGCACGATCTCGGCGGGCAGGATCGACGTGGCGGCCTGCTTGAGTACCGTCTTGCCCGACCGCCCGACGATCTTCTGGACGCCGCGCGCCCGGAAGGCTGCCGTCACGACGTCCACGTCGACGAACGGGACACGCACCTCCGTCGAGGCCGCCATGCTGGACCGGTCGGTGTAGCCCAGGTTGAGCCCCGGCAGGAACAGCCGGGCGTCGGCCAGGCACATCCGGTTCACGTGGTCGGTCAGCTCGTTGTCGGTGTAGACGTCGGCGTGCTCGGTGAGCACGTCGTCGACGGCACCGGCGAGATCCGGGCTGACGAGGTCGAGCAGCTCGCCCCGGTCGTACATGGTGTAACTGCGCCGGAAGGCGGCCTCCTCCCCCAGCTCGGCGAACGACAGGAAGCGCTTCGCGAACCGGACGGACCGGTACCCGCGCGTCGCGCTCGCGACGGGCAGCCGGTCGACCGCGGCGTGCACCGGGCGGCGGACGGCCCGCGGCACCCGCTGGTAGCGCACCGCCAGCCGGTTCGCGAGGTGCTTGCGGTAGCCGGCGAACAGCTCGTCGGCCCCCATGCCGGAGACCATGACCTTGACCCCGGCCTCGCGGGCGGCCGAGCAGATCAGATAGGTGTTGATCGCGGCCGGGTCCCCGATGGGCTCGTCGAGGGCCCGCGTGATCATCGGCAGCATCTCGAGGACGTCGGGGGCGATCTCGATCTCGTGGAGCCGCACGCCGTACCGCTGCGCGACCTGGCGGGCGTAGCGCAGGTCGTCGGGCATCGCCTCGAACTTCGCGTCCTCGGCGCGGAAGCCGATCGTGTAGGCCGAGATCCCCGGGCGCTCGCGCGCGGCGAGCGCGGTCAGGTAGCTGGAGTCCAGGCCACCGGACAGGAACGTCGCGACCGGCACGTCCGCGATCAGGTGCCGCCGCGTGGAGTCGGCGACGATCTCGTGCAGCTCCGCGGCGGTCGGGGCCGGCTCGTGCGCCGCCCGCTCGGCGACCTCGCGCAGCGACCAGTACGTGCCGCGCGCGACGTCCCCGTCGGGACGGACCCGCAGCCAGCTGCCGGGCGGCAGCTTCTCCGCCTCCTTGTAGGCACAGCGGCTGTCGGGGACCCAGTAGTAGAGCAGCGACGCGACCAGCGCGGTCTCGTCGACGTGCAGATCCCCGCCGAACGCGTCGGCGAGCGCCTTCAGCTCGGAGGCGAACGCGAGCCCGCCCCCGCGACGGACGACGAACAGCGGCTTGATGCCCAGCTGGTCGCGGGCCAGGAACAGCTCGCCCGTCGCCGTGTCGAACACCCCGAACGCGAACATCCCCCGCAGGCGCGGCAGACAGTCGGTACCCCAGCGTCGCCACGCCTGCAGCAGCACCTCGGTGTCCGACGTGCCGCGGAAGCGCACCCCCGCGGCCACCAGCTCGGCGCGCAGCTCGGCCGCGTTGTAGAGCTCGCCGTTGTAGGTGAGCACGAGGCCGTCGGCCGCCATCGGCTGGGCACCGGTCGGGGACAGGTCGACGATCGAGAGCCGGCGGTGGCCCAGCTCGACGGTGCCCGCGCCGACGCGGTGCGACCAGCGGCCGGCGGCGTCGGGTCCGCGGTGGGCGACCGCGTCGGTCATCAGGTCGGTGAGCCGGTCACCGTCGGGAATCAGGTACGTCCCCGCGACACCGCACATCGTCGGTCTCTCTTCCTCAGGATCCGATGAGCCGGTCGTAGACGCCGACGTAGGGCGGGATCTGGTGGCGCCAGGCCAGCACGTCCTCGACCCGGCGCCTGCCGACCTCGCCCATGTGCTTGCGGGTGACCTCGTCGTCGAGGAGCGCGAGCACCGCGTCCCCGTACTCCGCGACGTCGTTGGGCGTCGCGTACACCGCGGCGTCGGCGGCCGACACCTTCGTCTCCACCAGGTCGAACGCGACGACCGGCAGCTCGAAGGCCATGTACTCCATCGTCTTGTTCATCGTGGAGACGTCGTTCAGCGCGTTCTTCGGGTCCGGCGAGAGGCCGATGTCCGCGGTCGACATCAGCCCCTTGACGACGTCGTCGGGCGCGCGGCCGGTGAAGACGACGTGGTCGTCGAGGCGCAGTTCGGTGGTCAGGGCACGCAGCGCCGGGGCGGCGTCGCCGTCACCGATGAGCGTGAGCGCGACGTCGGTGCGCCCCCGCGTGTGGACGATGTGCTCCATGGCCCGGATCGCGAGGTCGACGCCGTCCTGCGGGCCCATCACCCCGATGTAGACGAGCAGGTGCCGGTGCCCGCGGCGCAGCGACGCGTCCGGCTCCCGGCGGCGCATCTTCTCCGGGTCCGGGCCGGTGCGCACCACGGTCACGTCCGAGGGCTTCTTGCGGCCGCGCCTCATCGCGACGGCCCGGTAGGACTCGTTCGTCGAGATGACGTGGGACGACAGCGCGTACGTCGCCCGCTCGGCCAGCACGAGCGCCTTGTAGGGCAGCGACCCGGCCGACTCGAACCTCGACTCGTACAGCTCCGGGCACAGGTCGTGCTGGTCGAACACCATCCGGACGCCGAACAGCAGCGTGAAGGGCAGCACCGCGGTCCACAGCACGTCCGGCGGGTTGCAGACCTGCACGACCGTGAATCGGTTGCGCCGCCACGCCTTCGCGAGCCCGAGCAGCGTCGCGACGATGGAGTACGCGTACTCGGCCAGGAACATGACCTGCCGGGTGATCGGCGGGAACGCCCGGTACTTGAAGATGTGGACGCCCTCGAGCTCCTGGTAGGACGGATCGCCCGGCCCCTTCGGGCAGACGACCGAGACCTCGTAGCCCGCGGCCACGAGCGCCCTGCACTCGAGCCACACGCGGCGGTCGAACGGCACCGGCAGGTTCTGCACCACTATGCAGACATGCCGGCCGGGCACTCGTCGACGGAACCTCACCAGCCCACACCCTGGTATCCGGGCAGCACCTCGAGCGCCGCGAGCCTGCCGTTGAGGTCGATCACGACCGCCGGGTCGGCGGCCACGATCGCGTCGACCACCCGCGGCGCCGCCGATGACACCACCGCCACGAGCGAGCCCGCCAGCGCCGACGCCGCGTCGTCGTGCAGCACCTTCTGCAGGTGCGGCAGCTTCGACCGGACGTAGCGCAGGTTCGCGCCCGACAGCTGCGACATGCTGATGATCGGGTCGTAGATGTGCACGTCGACGCCCTTGCCGATCAGGATCTCCGCCAGCGCGACGTTCGGGCTCTCGCGCAGGTCGTCGGTCGCGTGCTTGAACGCCAGCCCGACGAGCGTCACCCGGCGGTTGTCGCCGCCGCGGGCGTCGATCTCCTGCAGGACGCGATCGGCGACGTCACGGACGAGGATCTCGTTCGACGCCAGCGCGCCGGCGAGCACGGGCAGGTCGACGTCGTTGACCCGGCCGAGGTGCAGCAGCGAGCGGACGTCCTTGGGCAGGCAGGACCCGCCGAACGCGAACCCGGGGCGCAGGTAGGCGGGCGAGATGTTGAGCTGGCGGTCCTCGACGAACACCTTCATGACGTCGCGGGCGTCGACGTCGAGGGTCCGGTAGAGCCGGGCGACCTCGTTGGTGAACGCGACCTTGAGCGCGTGGAAGGCGTTCGAGGCGTACTTGACGCTCTCCGCCGCCCGCGTCTGCACGACGTGAACCGAGCAGGTCAGGAACGCGAACAGCTCGCGGACGGCCGCGGCCGCGACCGGGGAGCCACCGATGACCAGGAACGGCGGCTCGAAGAAGTCCTCGACGCTGGAGCCCTCGCGCAGGAACTCCGGGCACATGGCGACGTGCAGGTCCGCGCCCACCCGCCGGCCCGACGTGGCCTCCAGCAACGGGACGACGACGTCGTCGACGGTGCCGGGAGGCACCGTCGACCGGATGACGACGGTGTGCGGGCGCGAGGTCTCCGCCAGCGCGGCACCGATCTGGGCGACGACGCGCCGGACGTAGGTCAGGTCGGTACTGCCGCCCTGCGCCGACGGCGTGCCGACGCACACCAGTGACAGGTCGCTGTCCTGCATGCCGTCCGCCGCGGAGACCGAGGCACGCAGCGCGCCCTCGGCGACGACCCGCGCGGCGATCTCGTCGAGACCGGGTTCGATGACGGTGGGCCTGCCCCCGTTGACGGTGGCGACCTTGCCGGCGTCGGTGTCGACGCCGACGACCCGGTGCCCGCGGTCGGCCAGGCACGTCGCCGTCACCGATCCGACGTAGCCCAGCCCGAACAGGGTCACGTTCATGCCTACCCCCGGTGATCGGCCGGTGTGGATGCCACGACCGGGACGAACGGTTCGGAATCGGCAGCCCCGTCCGGGGCGGCCGTACGTGTCGATGTGCTCCGCTTGCGGGCCCGGGGGCGGGCGGCCGGCTTCGCCGGGGCCTTCTCCTCGGCCGCCGCGGACTCCTGCGCCTCGGCCGTCGCCGCGTTCGCGGTGGTCTCGGCGGCGGCGTCCTTGCGTGCCGCCCGGCGACCCGCCCGCCCCGCGCGGGCGCGGGTCGTGCCGTCCTTCTTCGCGGACGTGCCCGTCGTCGACGTCGTGCTCCGCTTGGTCCGGGTGCCGCGCCGGGTCGTCTTGGGCGGGTCGCTCGCGGGCTC
The DNA here is from genome assembly GCF_036984265.1 of Pseudonocardia sp. D17. Lineage (NCBI taxonomy): Bacteria > Bacillati > Actinomycetota > Actinomycetes > Pseudonocardiales > Pseudonocardiaceae > Pseudonocardia > Pseudonocardia sp. D17. The sequence goes on from NZ_BPRG01000234.1 coordinate 264,654, forward strand.
GGCACCGGCCGGCTCGGCGGTCGCCGACGCGGCGGTGTCCGCCTGGTCGGTCCCGGTCCGCGTCGTGGCCGCGGGCCCGCTCTTGGGCGCGGACCGACCCTTGGCCGCGGTCACGCCGGTGGTGGCGTCGCCCTTCGTCGGGGACGGCGGCCCGCCGTGCGGCGGACCGGACGGGCCGGGCGCGTGGTCGGGTTCCCCGCCCGGTCGCGTGCGCTCGTCGGCGCTCGGGCCCGCACCCCGCACCGCCGCGATGCGGACGGTCGGCGAGTCGGCGTGCGCGTCCGAGCCGGCCGTGGAGACCGCGAGTGGGACCACCGACGCCGGGCCCGACCCGGCCTTCCGTGACAGCCCCGCGACCGCGGGTATCCGGACCGTCGGGGACTCGACGACGGTGAACACGCTGGATTCCGACGACATCGCCGCACCGGCCACCGCGGCGATCCTGACCGTCGGCGACTCGGCCTCCGCGGCAGCCTTCTCCGCCGCAGCCTTCTCCGCCGCCGCCTTGTCCGCGGCCGCCTTCTCCGCGGCCGCCTTCTCCGCCGCAGCCTTCTCCGCGGCCACCTTCTCCGCCGCAGCCTTCTCCGCCGCAGCCTTCTCCGCGGCCGCCTTCTCCGCGGCCACCTTCTCCGCGGCCACCTTCTCCGCGGCCGCCTTCTCCGCGGCCGCCTTCTCCGCGGCCACCTTCTCCGCGGCCACCTTCTCCGCGGCCACCTCCTGCGCGGCCACCGACTCGGTCCTCGGCTCGGTCACGGCGTCGGCCGCGGCGGCCGGGAGCGCGTCGGCGTCGTCGGTCGTGCCCGGGGCCGTCCCGGTGGCCACGACGACCCGGTCGGCCCGCGCCTCCCCGGGCGCGCTGCGCGCACGCAGCTCGGGGTGCGTCGCCGTCCACAGTGTCCCGTCCGAGCGGTCACGCGGATCGGGATCGACGAGGACGACGCCCAGGACCTCGACCCCTGCATCGTCGAGCCGGCGCGCGACGGTGTGCAGCCACGCGGTGGAGGCGCCTGCCGCGCGCACGACCACGAACGCGACGGAGTCGTCGAGCAGCGGTCCCGACCACGTCGTCCCCGGAGCCGCCGAGGTCAGACCGACCACGCGGGCCGCCGTGTGCTCGGCGCCGCGCACGTGGTCGGCGCCGCCGACGACCCGGACCGTGGAGCCGTCCTCGGGCGCGACGTGCTCGGTGTCCCCGGGCAGGTCGTCGACGACCACGACGTCGCCGCCGTCGCTCGCGAGCTCGGTGGCGATGCCGGTCGCCAGCTCGGCGGCGACATCGGCGGCGCCCACCTCGACCAGCACGACGTCGCGAGATTCCGCCCGCACCGACCGGGCGAGCTCGACGACGACCCGCTCCTGGTCGCGCCGGGACCGGCGGGGGCGCCCGGGAAGGAGCAGCCGGCGCCTGCCGAGCTGCGCCACGACCGAGGCGCCGAGGTTCGCGGAGACGTCGCGGCGCAGGACCGGCCGGTCCCCGACGACGGTGAGCAGCAGCGCCGCCAGCAGCCCGAGCATGAGCCCGACCAGCAGCCCGAGTCCACCGTTGATCGCCATCGCCGACTTCAGCGACCGGGTCGTCGAATGCGGCGCGTCGATGACCCGCGTCCCCGCCACGACCTCGGGAGCGCCCAGCGTCGCCTGCTGGGTCTGCTGCGTGAGGCCGTCGATCTGCGCCTGCAGCTGTGCCTGGGCGGCGGGGTCGGCGGCCGCCCCCGGGCGGTTCAGCTGCGCCAGCTGCCTGCGCAGGTCCGCGACCCGGGTCTGCAGGGCCTGGGTGTAGGCGTCGGCCGCGGCCTGTGCGCGACCGATGTGGTCGGCCACGAACGCGTCGGCGATGGCCGTGGCGTTGGCGACGGCGGTCGCCGGGTTGCCGGCCCGGACGGTCAGGTCGACGAGGTTCACGCCGCTGGAGGTGGCGGTGTAGGTCTTGATGAAGTCGCGTGTCGGCATCGTGGAGCCGAGCGTGCGCAGGGCGGCGTCGGCGACCGTGCTCGACTGCATGATCGCGACCGCGGTCTGCATCCGGGCCTCGCCCGTGTCGGTCTGGTCGGAGTCGACGACGTAGATCCGCGCGGCCGCGGTGGCGCTGCCGGGCATCACGATCGGCAGCGCCGCACCGGCCAGCAGGCCGATCAGCGCCACCAGCAGCCAGGGCCGCATGCGCCGTCGGACACCGGCGACGAGCGCGTGCAGGTCGAACAGCGGCGTCGAGGTCTCGGAACCGGTCGGGACCAGGTCGAACATCTTCACGATCGGACCGCCGGAACACCGTTGGTGTGGCCGTTGCCGCTCGTGGCCACCTCCGGCGCCGGGGCCGCCTCGGGCTCCGGCTCGGGCTCGGTCTCAGGGTCCGCCGCGCGGCGTGGCCGCACGAGCAGCACTCCGGTCACGACGTGCCCGGCGTCGAGCACCGCTCCGGCGATGTCGGAGAGCTCTGTGGCCGACCGGGCCCCGACGGTGGTGACGACGACCGTCGCATCCACCGGGGCGGTGTCGGGTACCGACGGACGGACGCCGTCCACGTCGACGGTGACGATCCGGAACCGGCTGCAGGTCGGTTCCGGCAGGAGCTCGTCGTCGTCTGCCACCGCGATCGCCGGACCGCCGTCGCAGGCCGCGGCGAGCTCCGCGCGCGCGACGTCGGAGTCGGTGACGACCCCGACCTCTCCCAGGCCGGCCTGCGCCGTGACGACGAACTCCGCCACGGCCCGCACGGCGGTCAGGTCGTCCGCGGCGACGACGGCGAGCAGGTCGTGCCGGCTGCGGCTGGCCTCGCCGAGCAGCCGTGCCAGCGCTCGGCGGTAGCGGGTGCGCTCGTCGTCGGTCCGGCCCGGCGGGAGCGGGTCGAGCTCCCACCGCGAGCGGTCGGAGAAGAGGGTCCTGAGCAGCCCTGCGAGGCCGTGACGGGCCGGCGTCGGCCCCGTCGCGTCGGCATCGGGCCGCACGACGGTGACCGTCGAGACGACGCCTGCGCCGAGCGCGGACTCGATGATGTCGGGGTCGCCGACCCGACCGGTCCGGCGACGCGCCCACAGCATGACCAGCAGACCACCGACGGCCGCGACGAGCGCGCCGCCCGCGGTCAGCTGCAGCGGTGAGGGAGCCGCGGCACCGCGGTCCTGCGCGGCCTCGAGGATCGAGACCGCACCGGTCGAGATGCCGGTCTGTCCGGAGCCCGCCGCGGCCTGCCGGTCGAACTCCTCGAGTTGGGACTGCGCGGCGGCGCGGGCGGCGCGGAGCTGGTCGGGGGTCTGGCCGGCGGTGTCCGTGGCGCCCGCCGACCCGGCCGTCGGCCCGGCGGCGTTCGCGTCGGCGCCCGCCGGGGGTCCGCCGGCGTCGGTCCCGGCCCGGGCGATCTGCTGGTCCAGGTCGTCGATCCGCTTCTGGATCGTGGCGCGCTGCTGCGTCTGCGCCGCCTGCGCCGCCTGCACGGCGTCGTCGGTCATCTTCGCGGAGAAGGCCACGTACTGCTTCGCGGCCTCGTCGGCGAGCCGGCGGGCGTCGGCGGGCGTGTCCGCGACACCCGAGATGTCGATGACGTTCCCGTCGGACACGGCCGCGCTGATCACCTGTTGCAGCTGGGCGCCGGTACGTCCCCAGTTCAGGGCGGCGGCTACCTGGTCGGCGACCGAGAGGCTCGTGGCGATCTGGGTCTCGGTGAGCAGCTGGTCGGGCGTGCGTTGCCCCTGGACCAGGACCTTGCCGGTGGCCTGCTGTCCTGGCGAGAGCACGAAGGACGCACCGAACCCCAGCACGGCCCCGGCGACGGCGAGAGCGAGCAGCCCGCGCCACCTGCCGCGAATCACGTCCCCGACGACGCTGAGCCGGGCGACGTCCTCATTCGCCACGACGCTGCGCTCCCATTTCTGCGCGGCCGGACCGATGTGTCCGGAAAGGACCACATCGCGGCTCGGCGTGCCCCTGCATCGAATTCTCCCCACAGAACCGATCATGTCGGCCGCAGGATTTCGGAGAGCCCCGACCAACGAACCCGACTCGATTTCTCTTGCCGGGTAACTCGACCGATCCGCTCGTCGCGTTACATCGTCCAGAGCACAGTTCGGCGACGCTGTGTAACTAATTTGTGACGCGCAACCGCCGCGGTTCGGCCATCAGGCGGTGTGCCGGGGCTACCGGTCTGCCGTCGAACAGCTCCTCCGGCCGGCCGGTCTCGAGCGCCTTCCGGTAGCTGGGCATCGCGGCCCGCGCGGCCTCGATCGTCGCGTCGACGTCGGCCGGGGTGTGCGCGGCGGAGATGACGAACGACTGGCCGAGGACGCCGCGCTGCAGCAGCTCCGTCAGGAACAGCGTCCGCATGGCCTGGGAGGGGCGGCCGTCGCGGTCGAAGGTGCGGAAGACCATGCAGGAACGCCGGCCGACGACGTCGAGGTACTCACCGATGCCCGCCTCCGCCGCCGCGGCGTTGACGCCGTCGGCGAGCGCGGCGCCGCGCGCCTCCATGGTCGCCACGGGGTCGTCGCGCCGGTACGCCGCGACGACCGCACGGAACGCGGCGAGCGACACCGTCTCGGCGCCGTTCGTGCTGGACAGCACGAACACGCGCGGGCGGTCGGTGTCGAGCCCGCCCAGCTCCATGAGCTCCCGCCGACCGGCCAGCGCCGCGATCGGGAAGCCGTTCCCCATGGCCTTTCCCCAGGTCGAAAGGTCCGGACGGACCCCGTACACGGCCTGTGCCCCGCCGAGCGCCCAGCGCAGGCCGGTGATCGTCTCGTCGAAGACGAGGACGGCGCCGTGCCGGTCGCACAGCGCCCGCACGCCCTCGAGGTAGCCGGGCTCGGGCTCGGTGAGCGCACTAGCCGCCTCGAGGATCACGCACGCGACCCTGCCCGGCTCGGCCTCGAACACCGCCTCCAGCGACGACAGGTCGTTGTAGCCGAAGGGCCGCACCAGCGCGCGGACCGCCTCCGGCACGCCGGTGTTGATCGGCAGCGTTCCGACGAACCAGTCCTGCGAGGAGAAGTACGGCTGGTCCGAGCACATGGCGACGAGATCGCGACCGGTCGCGCCGCGCGCGAGCCTGATGGCGGTGGCGGTCGCGTCGGACGCGTTCTTGCAGAACTTGACCATGTCGGCGCCGGGCACGAACCCGAGGAAGTCCTCGGCGGCCGCGAGCTCGAGGTCGGTGGGGCGGGTGAAGGCGATGCCCCGGTCCAGCACGGCGCGGACGGCGTCGAGCACCGGCTCGAAGCAGTGACCGAGCGTGATCGCCCGCATACCCATCCCGTACTCGACGAATTCGTTTCCGTCGACGTCCCAAACGTGCGCGGCCCGGCCCCGAACGAGAACCGGCGCCATCCCCTCGGGATATTGGTCCGACGCCTTCGCGAAGGTGTGCGCGCCTCCCGGGACCACTCGGTGCAATCGGGCCTGCAGGTCGGACGAGCGCACGAAACTCTTCGTCACGAGGTTCCTTTCAGTAGGCTCCGCGCCTTGAGATCACCGCACCGAGGGTCTTCCAGAGAATGCGGGCGTCGAGGGCGAGGTTCCAGTTCTCGACATAGCGCAGATCCAGCCGCACGGACTGCTCCCAGGTGAGGTCGCTGCGCCCGCTGATCTGCCAGAGCCCCGTCAGTCCCGGACGGACGAGGAGGCGGCGCTGCGCGGCGCGGCCGTAGGAGGCCACCTCGACCGGCAGCGGCGGTCGCGGCCCGACGAGCGACATCGTCCCGTTCAGCACGTTGAACAGCTGCGGGAGCTCGTCGAGCGAGAACCGGCGCAGCACGCCACCGACCCGGGTGATCCGCGGGTCCTTGCGCAACTTGAACAACGGGCCGGCGCCCTCGTTGTCGGCGGTCAGCGCCGCGAGCCTGCGCTCGGCGTCGACGACCATCGACCGGAACTTGAACATCGTGAACTCGCGGCCGTGCCGGCCGACGCGGGTCTGCTTGAACAGGATCGGACCGCCGTCGAGCTTGACGGCCACCGCGACCGTCACGAGCAGGGGCGCGAGCGCCAGCAGGAGCAGGACGGCACCGAACCTGTCGACGACGTGCTTGGCGATCCACGCGACGCCGGTGAAGGTAGGCCGGGTGAGCCGCAGCAGCGGCAGGCCGTCGACCGGGTCGACGTGCAGCCGGGGCCCGGCCACGTCCATCAGACCGGGATCGACCACCAGTTCGGCCGTCAGGTCCTCCAGGTTCCAGGCGAGCTGGTGCAACCTCGCGGGCGACCATCCCGGAGCCGGGCACACCGCGACGATCCGATGCGCCCCCTCGCGCGCCACCTCGGCCACCGCATCCAGGTCCCCGACCACGGGAACGCCGTCGATCGAGTCCGAGCCGTCCGGTGCCGCTCCCGTCGGCACGCAGGCACCCACGACCACCCAGCCTCGCTGCTCGTCGCGGCGGATCCGCTCGATCAGGTCGCCGACGGACTCGACGTTGCCGACGGCCAGCACGGGCAGGGCGCACCGTCCACGAGCCCGCAACCTGCGGATCTGCGACCGCAACAGCAGCCGCCCGAGTGCCGCCAGCACGCCGGCGAGCGGGATCAGGCCGAAGACCCACGGGCGGGCCGCGAGTGCCTGACCGGCGAGCCCCAGCAGACCGAGGGCAACCGCGGCGCTCAGGATCGCCCGCATCAATCGGCTGAACTCGTCCGATCCCTGACCGAGAACCCGCGGGTCCCACGCGCGGCAGAGGTAGAGGAACACCAGGACGAGGAGGCCCGCAACGACGCCGACCCCCGGCGTGACGTCACCGAGCCACGGGACGTGGGTACCGAGCCCGAGCACGTACCCGACGAGGATCGAGATGCTGACCGCGCACGTGTCGGACGCGATCGTGGCCGCGACGTAGTACGCCTCCCAGCGTTCCTTGACCACGCCCGCGCGGGGACGTGGCGGGATGGGTGCACGCTGGGCCGGCCGGGTTCGCGCCGGGGAGGCCTGCACCCCCTCGAACGACCCCCCGATGTCCACATTAGAGCCCACAGCTTCCCTCGCTCCGACCCCGAAACCACCGTGTGGCGACGATGCCCCGCGACTCCGGCTCCCCGCCGGCCCCGACCGCGCGTTGCACTGCCCTCGGCGACCAACTCGTTCCCTTCGGGACATCCGTTACAGGCAGCGATCACGAATGGGGCCGAAAGGGTGACTCTTCGCCCAGATGGTCCATCAGCAGCAACGGACTGCTCTGTCCGAGCGTGGACCCTGCGTCATGATGCGCTCTCCGGCTGTGCCGATCGCCGCAGCGAGGCGCCCAGGGGCCGTCCGGAGCGGCGACCGACCGAGCCGTGCGGGGCGCCGCTCCCACAGACATCCGTCCGGAACGTCCCGTTCTCCTCTTCGGCCCGTGGAGAATCCCTCCGTCCGCGGCGGACGTGCGGCAGCGTCTGCGGCGGCCGGACCGGGATGGTCGGCACAGGCGGCACCCGGCGGCCGACGACTGCGCGGAACGCGGCGAGCCGGGCCGGACCGGCACCGATGATCGTCACGGACCGTGACCGACAGCCACCCGGTTGTCAGAGCAACGGCGGTCGACGGCCGGTCACAGCCCGTCGCCGACCCGGTCGGTCGGCGCCTCAGCTCCGCACGAGGGTCTCGTGGTCGGCCTCGGTCTGGTCGGCGTAGAGCCGCGCGAAGCGGGAGAGCGCCCGCTCCAGGTTGTCCCCGCGCCCGCAGTACCCCGCGATCATCGACGCGCCGCTCGTGCGTGCGTGCCCCTTGGCCAGCATCAGCCCGCAGACCGCGGCGTAGTCGGCGAGCGCGGCGGCACCGATGTCGTCGAGGACGAGCGCGCCCTTCATGTTCCGGAACTGCCGCACGTAGTACTGCCGGTCGTCGACGGTCGTCCAGCCGAGCAACGGGTCGGAGACCGTCTGCAGGGCCTGCTGGTACTCCACCACCCGCTGCCCCTGGTGTGCGTGCCAGGCCGACCCGCCGTGCACGTACGGCGCGACGACCGACCGACGGGCCTCCTTGAGCTGCAGGAACAGCACGTCGTCGGAACTCGAGCCCTCGCACAGCACCAGGTAGGCCCGCAGGCCGACCGACCCGACCCCGACGACCTTGTGGGCGATGTCGACCACGTGGTATCCGCCGACGACGCGCGCCCAGTGCAACGGGAGCGTCGACAGGTAGTCGTCGAGGCCGATGAGCAGGGCGTCGTACTCCGCGGGGCCGGGGCGGGTGATCAGGGGCGGCTCCTCGACGATCCGGCGCAGCCCGCCCTCGTCGTGGGTGAAGCGGGGCAGGGCGCGGTCGCTGGTCCGGGTCCGGGCGCGGCTCACGGCGTCGCGTACGGCCTTGCGGCTGGACCTGCCGCTGATGTGATCCTCCATCGCCTCGGCGTCGATGCGCTCGAAGGAGCGCGCGAGCAGCGGCTCGGCGGCGAGCCTGCGCAGGTTTCGCCGGTACGCCCGGACGCAGCGCCGGACGGCGTGCTCGCACTGCTCCTCCGACGCCCCGGACATCCGCCCGGCCACCCACGTGCTCGACACGAGCCTGCGCAGGTCCCACTCCCACGCACCCGGGTGGGACTCGTCGAAGTCGTTGAGGTCGAACACCAGCTCACGCTCGGGCGAGGCGTAGAAGCCGAAGTTGCCGAGGTGGGAGTCACCGCAGATGACGGGGCGGATGCCGGTGGCGGGCAACGTCGCGAAGTCGGCGGCGGAGATGCCCGCCGCTCCGCGCAGGAAGCCGTAGGGCGACGCGGACATCCGCTCCAGCCGGATCCGGACGAGCTCGGGCACCCGCCCGCGGTGCACGGCACGCAACTGCTGCAGGACGTCGGCGCGGTCGGGCGAGGGCGCCCACTCCCCCAGCGACCGGCGCGGCGTCCGGGCGCGCAGCGAGCGCCCCAGCGCGAGCCGCTCCGACCGTGGGATCGCCCGCCGCGACAGCGCACCGAAGGCGGCCCGGTCGAGCGGTACGTCGTCCGGGTCTAGGACGGGATGGCTCATCGGCGCGGCTCCCCTCCGGCTCGGGACCAGACGCGGCCGGACGACGACCGGTGGTCCCGCCGCGGCGATCATCGTCGCACCCCGGCGCGGTAGCGGCGAGCCCCCACGACCGGCTGACCGGAAGCCGCTACGCCGCGGACAGCCAGGGCTCCCAGGTCGGGTGCGGCTCGACGGCGAGCACGAGGATGCCGCCCGCGCGCGAGGGCGGGGCGGGCGGGACGGCGAGGGTCCAGCCCAGCTCCTCGAGGAGCCGGTCGGCCTTGCGGGAGTTGCACCCACGGCAGGCGGCGACGCAGTTCTCCCAGGAGTGGTCGCCGCCGCGGCTGCGGGGGACGACGTGGTCGATGGTGTCGGCCCGGACACCGCAGTAGGCGCAGCGCCTGCCGTCGCGCCGCAGGACACCGGCGCGGGTCATCGGGACGGCGCGGCGATAGGGAACGCGCACGTAGCGCGAGAGGCGCATCACCGAGGGAGCGGGGACGGTGAGGTTCTCAGAGTGGAAGGCGCCGCCGCCGATCGCCGCCTCCACGCACTCCGCCTTGCCACTGAGCATCAGCACGATCGCGCGCTTCGCCGTGACGACCGCCAGCGGTTCGAAGCTGGCGTTCAGCAGGAGCACCCTGGACCCCGTCGGAACCACACCCGGGCACAGTGCGGTCCCCGGTACCGCCCCTGGATCGAGGTCGGCACCGATGGGGTCGGGTTGTCGATGGGGCACGCGACCACCTCCCGCTCGTCGCACCTAGTCGACCATACGGAGGCCGCTCGGCGCGACTGTGATCTCGACGTGTCCCGCAGGTGGCGCAGGGGCGGCGACGAGTGTGCGTCAGGTACGGTTCAGCGGTCACCTCGTGATCGGTTGCTCGACTGTGACGGGGTGCACATCGAGATGCGTAACGCAGGATCACCGGAGGGCGAAGCTCACATCATGAAGCTCGGCCGGATCGGGGTCCGTCCTGCAGCTGTCGACGTCGGCTACGTCGTCGAGGCGCCGGACGGAGAGGTGCTGTGCGGGACGTTCCGTCTCGAGGGCAGCCGCACGGAGGACGAGGCGCGCTCGTTCATCGCAGGCAGGCTGCACGACGTGCACGGCCTGCGCGTCGCGTGGCGCCAGGTGCACCTGCTGGAGCCGGCCTCCTAGCGCCCCTCGGCTCCGTCCGAGCACACCTCGGATCGGCGCACCTCGGATCAGCCCATCTGGTCCAGGGCGGCCAGCACGTCCGTGACCAGGTCGCGGGAGTCCTCGCAGCCCGCCGAGAGCCGCACCAGTCCCGGCGCCACGTCGTCGCCCCAGCGCTGCCGCCGGTCCGCCGACGTCCGCAGCCCGCCGAAACTCGTCGCCGACTCGACCAGTCCGGACGCGGCGAGGAACCGCCCGACCGCGTCCGCGTCGGCCAGCGTGAACCGCAGCACCCCGTTCCACCTGCGCATCTGCCGCGCGGCGACGGCGTGCGCCGGGTCGTCGGACAGCCCGGGCCAGCGGACGTCGGACACCGCCGGATGCTCCCGCAGCGCCGTCGCGATCGCGCGGGCGTTCGCCGCCTGCCGCTCCAGCCGCAGGTCCAGCGTGCCCAGGCCCCGATGCGCGAGCCAGACCTCCATCGGCCCGGGCACCGCTCCGCCGCGGGTCCGCGCGGTCCGGACGGCCTCCGTCAGGGCGGGGTCGGCCGTCGTGACGTGCCCGAGCACCACGTCCCCGTGACCCGCGAGCGCCTTCGTGTCGCTCGCGACGACGAGGTCGGCTCCCAGCTCGAGCGGCCGCTGCCCCAGCGGCGTGGCCGTCGTGTTGTCGACGGCCACGAGCGCGCCCGCGGCGTGCGCCCGCGCGGCGACGACGGCGATGTCGCAGACGTCCAGCCCGGGGTTCGACGGGGTCTCGACCAGGACGAGCGACGCGTCGGTGAACGTGGCGTCGGGCGCCGCGACCGTCGGTACGAGCCGCACCGGCAGCCCGAGGTCCGAGGCCAGTGTGCGGGCGAGGTAGTACCCGTCGGAGGGCAGCACGACCGTCCCCGGCCGCGCGCACGTCCCGAGGACCGCGGCGACGGCGGCCATTCCCGACGCGAAGATCGTGCACTCCCCGCCCTCGAGATCGCCGATCGCGGCCTCCAGCGCCCGCCAGGTGGGGTTGCCTGCGCGGCCGTAGAAGTCGGTCGGCGGGTCGCCGCTCCCGCTGCCCAGGGCGAACGTCGACGACAGCACGGGACCCGGGTGCAGCGGGTCCCCGACGGCGGGCACTCGGGCGCCGCCGTGGATCACCCGGGTGCCGTCGCCCAGCGGCTCGCTCATTCCGGCTTCGGCGCGCGCGTGATCAGCTCCTTGGCCATCGCCGCGGCCGACAGCCCCTCGTGGCAGACCCGTCGCACGGCGTCGGAGATGGGCAGCTCGACGCCGTGCCGGGCCCCCAGCTCGCACAGCGACACGCACGACTTCACGCCCTCGGCCACCTGCCCGTGGTTGGCCTCCTCGGCCTGGGCGAGGCTCTCGCCGCGGCCGAGCCGCTCACCGAAGGTCCTGTTGCGTGACAAGGGCGACGAGCAGGTCGCGACGAGGTCGCCCAGCCCGGCGAGGCCGGCGAACGTGAGCGGGTCGGCGCCCAGGTCGGCGCCCAGCCGCGAGATCTCGGCCAGTCCGCGGGTGATGACCGAGGCGCGGCTGTTGTCGCCCAGTCCCATCCCGGCCGCGATCCCGACGGCCAGCGCGATGACGTTCTTGCCGGCGCCCCCGAGCTCGCAGCCGATGACGTCGGTGTTGGTGTAGGCGCGGAAGTAGTCGGTGGCGCAGGCGGTCTGCAGCGCGACGGCGCGGTCGTGGTCGGCGCAGGCGATGACGGTCGCGGTCGGCTGCGCGGCGGCGATCTCCCTGGCCAGGTTGGGCCCGGACACGACGGCGACCTGCTCGGGCGACACCGACGCCACCTCGGCGACGACCTCGCTCATCCGCTTGAGCGTCCCCAGCTCGATGCCCTTGGCGAGGCTGACGAGCGTGCGCCCCGGCGGCAGCAGCGCCGCCCAGCCGGAGAGGTTGCCGCGCAACGTCTGCGACGGCACCGCCAGTACGACGGCGTCGGCGCCGTCGAGCGCGGCCGCGGCGTTGGTGGTGGCCCGCAGGCGCGTCGGCAGCTCCACACCGGGCAGGTAGCCGGGGTTGGTGCGGGTGTCGTTGACCGCCGCGGCCACTTCCGGCCGACGCGCCCAGAGCGCGACCTCGCGCCCGGCGTCGGCCAGCACCTTGGCGAACGCGGTCCCCCACGACCCGGCCCCGAGCACGGCCACCCGCTGGACGGCTCGGGTCACGAGGCACCGCCTGTCGTCGGAAGGGCCGGGGGCACGATGCGCGGGACCGCGGGCGGCGGCGCGCCGTCGGGGCTCACGCCGCACCGCCCCGGCGGAAGAAGTCGGCGGGCGCGGGCTCGCCCCGGACCTGCGCGAGCAGGTCGCGGACCCGGACCATGAGCAGGTCGGTGACCTCGCGCAGCAGCGCGGCGTCGAGCGGCCTGCCCCGGTACTCCGACAGGTCGACCGGGTCCCCGGCCCGCACGACGATGTCGCGGCGCGGCAGCGGGCGGAACCGCTTGCGGTAGTGGTCGTAGACCTCGCGGGTGCCCCAGTGGACGACGGGGATCACCGGGACGTCGCGGTCGAGCGCGAGGCTGCTCAGCGCCAGCCGCGCGACGCCCGTCCGGGCGAGCATCGGCCAGCCGTCGGGGTCACGGGTGATCGTGCCCTCCGGGTAGATGACGACGATCTTGCCCTCGGCCAGCGCCCGCTCCCCGTCGCGCAGGCTGTTCTGCGCGTCGGCGGACTCCCGGTAGACGGGGATCTGCCCCGAGGCGACCAGCACCTTGCCGAAGACCGGGATCTTCCACAGGCTGGCCTTGGCCAGGAAGCGCGGCATCCGCCGCGCCGTGTGCACCCAGAGCGCGGTGTGCACGGGGTCGAGGTAGGAGATGTGGTTGGCGACGACCAGCGCGCCGCCACCGCCCGGGGCGGGCAACCGGTCGCGACCCTCGTAGCGCTGCCGCCCGGTCAGGAACCCGATCGGGTAGAAGAACGCCGCGCAGACCGCGACCCACAGGCCGCCCTTCTCGCGTCTCACCCGCACCTCCCGCTCTCGATCTCCGGTGAGTCTCCCGTGACCGGGCGGCACGGGTCCACCCGCCCGTGATGCACGATGGTGGCGTGCGCCCGCCCGCCGCCGCCCACGTCGACCTCGTCGTCCCGGTCAAGGGACTGCGCGCGGCCAAGTCGCGGCTGCGCGGGGCGGCCGACGCGGGCGCAGGCGACCCGGCCGCGCACGCCCGGTTGGCCCTGGCACTCGTGCTGGACACGCTCGCGGCGGCCCGCCTCGCGCGGGTGCGCACGCTGCTCGTCGTCACGGCGGACGCCGCGATCGAGACCGCCGTCGGGCAGACCTTCCGCCCCGGCCGGGTCGCCTCGGTGACCCGCACCACGGGTGACGACGACGACATCGCGACGCCGGGCCGGGCGGTCGTCGAGGTCGTCGCCGAGGGCGGGCTGCCCGGGCTGAACGCCGCGCTCACCCACGGGGCCGACCTGCTCAGGGCCCGCGACCCGGACGGGATCGTCGGCGCGCTGCAGTCCGACCTGCCCGCGCTGCGCCCCGCCGAGCTCGACGCGGCACTCGCCGCGGCCGCCGCCGCGTTCGCCGCCGGTGCCGAGCGGGCCTTCTGCTCCGACGCCCCCGGTGACGGAACGTCATTGCTCCTCGCGGCGCCCGGGGTCGCGCTCGACCCGATGTTCGGCACCGGTTCCGCTGCGCGGCACGCGGAGTCGGGGGCGGTGCCGCTCGGCGGCGCCCTGCCGGGCCTGCGCCGCGACGTCGACACCCCCGACGACCTGCGCGAGGCCGTCGCCCTCGGGCTGGGCGCCCGGACCGCGGCGGCGCTGCCCGTCACCGCCCGCGGCGCCTGACCGATCCCGCGCGCCGACAGGATGCTTGCGCGCCAACAGCACGTGATCAGAACGTGACCATCGCGTCGACCAGAGTTCACCCGGATGCCATGTCGGTGAGTGCGGCACGACCGCCCGAGTGGGGAACAATCTCGACCGTGAGTGACGACGCGCGGACCCCTGACCCGGCCACGCCCGACAACCACGCCGCCGAGGGCGCCCGGGGCTCGGGATCGCGTGCCCGCGGCCGGGCGAGTGCCCGCCGCGCCCCCCGCCCGTCGAGCCGCCGGGTCAGCGCCGACACGTCGCAGCCGGCCGCACCCGCTCAGCCGGGCGGTGGCGGCCGGGCCCGCGGCACGGCCTCGCGCCGTACCGCGGCGGCCACGACGGCGCCCTCGTCGACACATGCGACGGCCGCGACCTCGACGCCCGCGGTCCCGCCCCAGGCCGCCTCGACGACGGCCACCACCCCGCCCGGGGCCGCCCCCATCGGGCCGCCCGCGCCGACGACGGCGCCCCTGGCGGCGACCACCCCGCTGCCCGACGACCGCTACCTCAACCGCGAGCTGTCCTGGCTGGACTTCAACGCCCGCGTGCTCGCGCTGGCCGAGGACACCAGCCAGCCGCTGCTCGAACGGGCGAAGTTCCTGGCGATCTTCGCGTCGAACCTCGACGAGTTCTACATGGTCCGCGTCGCCGGGCTGAAGCGTCGCGACGAGACGGGCCTGTCGGTCCGCAGCGCCGACGGCCTCACCCCGCGCGAGCAGCTGGCCCGCATCACCGCGCGCAGCCAGGTCCTCGCCGAGGCGCACGCCCGTGTGTTCCTCGACGAGGTGCGCCCCGAGCTCGACGAGTACGACATCCACATCCGCCGCTGGGCCGACCTGTCCGACGAGCAGCGCGAACGCCTCTCGAACTACTTCACCGACCAGGTCTTCCCGGTGCTGACGCCGCTCGCGGTCGACCCGGCGCACCCGTTCCCCTACATCTCGGGCCTGTCGCTGAACCTCGCCGTGACGGTCCGCGACCCCGAGGGCCGCACCGAGCGGTTCGCCCGCGTGAAGGTCCCCAACAACGTGCCGCGGCTGGTGCGGGTGGCCCCCGACCAGAGCACCGACCAGGGCGCCGGCGACCCCGGCATCACGTTCCTGCCCATCGAGGATCTCATCGCCGCGCACCTCGGCAAGCTGTTCACCGGCATGGACGTCGCCGAGGTGCACGCCTTCCGCGTCACGCGCAACGCCGACCTCGAGGTCGAGGAGGACCGCGACGAGGACCTCCTGCAGGCCCTCGAGCGCGAGCTGGCCCGTCGCCGGTTCGGCCCGCCCGTGCGGCTCGAGGTCGTCGACACGATGAGCGAGCACGTCCTGGAGCTGCTGCTGCGCGAGCTCGACGTCGACCCGGGCGACGTGGTCACCGTGCCCGGTCTGCTCGACCTGACCTGTCTGTGGGAGGTCTACGGCGTCGACCGGCCCGATCTCAAGGACGAGCCGTTCCGCCCGGCCACCCACCCGGCCTTCGCCGAGCGCGAGACCCCGCGCAGCATCTTCTCGACGCTGCGCGAAGGCGACGTGATGGTCCACCACCCGTACGACTCGTTCTCCACGAGCGTGCAGCGGTTCATCGAGCAGGCCGCCGCCGACCCGGACGTGCTGGCCATCAAGCAGACGCTCTACCGCACCTCGGGCGACTCGCCGATCGTCGACGCGCTCGTCGACGCGGCGGCCGCCGGCAAGCAGGTGGTGGCGCTCGTCGAGATCAAGGCGCGGTTCGACGAACAGGCCAACATCCGCTGGGCGCGCGAGCTGGAGAAGGCCGGCGTGCACGTCGTCTACGGCCTCGTCGGGCTCAAGACGCACTGCAAGACGTCGCTGGTGGTACGCCAGGAGGGCGCCCAGATCCGGCGCTACTGCCACATCGGCACGGGCAACTATCACCCGAAGACGGCGCGGCTGTACGAGGACATCGGCGTGCTCACTGCCGACCCGACGATCGGCGCCGACCTCACCGACCTGTTCAACACCCTCACCGGGTACTCGCGCCAGACCTCCTACCGCAGCCTGCTGGTCGCGCCCTACGGCGTGCGGCGCGGGATCGTGCGCCGCATCGAGGACGAGATCGACGCGTTCCGCGAGGGCGACGCCGCCGCCCGCGTGCGGATCAAGGTCAACTCGCTGGTCGACGAGCAGGTCATCGACGCGCTCTACCGCGCGTCACAGGCGGGTGTGCCGGTCGACGTCGTCGTCCGCGGGATCTGCGCGATCCGCCCCGGCCGCGAGGGCCTCTCGGAGAACATCCGGGTCCGTTCGATCCTCGGCCGCTTCCTGGAGCACTCGCGGATCTTCCACTTCGGCGCGGCCGACGAGTACTGGATCGGCAGCGCGGACATGATGCACCGCAACCTGGACCGGCGCGTCGAGGTGCTGCTGCGGGTGGCCGACCCGCGGCTGGCGACCCAGCTCGGCGACGTCTTCGACTCCTGCCTCGACCCCGCCACCCGCTGCTGGACGCTGCAGGCCGACGGGTCGTGGGAGCCGTCCCCGCCGCCGGGCTCGGACGTCGACCGGGTGCGCGACCACCAGGCCGAGATGATGGAGCTGCACGCCGCGGCGGCCGTCAGCAGCGACGGCGAGTGACCCGCCGATGACCCGTACCGACCGGTCCGGGCTCGCGCACGACCTGGGTGTCGACGTCCTCGCCGCCGGTGCCGTCCTCTGGCGCGAGGGCCCCGGTGGCCCGGAGGTGGGCCTGGTCCACCGGCCGCGTTACGACGACTGGTCGCTGCCCAAGGGCAAGCTCGACCGCGGCGAGACCCTCGCGGCCGCGGCCGTGCGCGAGGTGTTCGAGGAGACCGGGCACCGGATCCGACTGGGCGCCCGCGTGGGCGAGACCCGCTACACCGTCGCCGAGGGCGCGAAGCTCGTGCGCTACTGGGCGGGCGAGTCGCGTGGCGGGGTGTTCGCGCCGAACGCGGAAACCGACGAGCTGCGCTTCCTCCCGGCAGCCGAGGCCGTCGGCCTGCTCAGCTACGAACACGACCGCGACGTGCTGCGGCTGTTCGCCCGGCGGCCGGTGGTCGTGTCGACGCTGCTGCTCGTCCGGCACGCCAAGGCGGGCAGGCGCGAGGCGTGGAGCGGCGACGACCTGCGGCGCCCGTTGTCGTCGACGGGGCACGCCGAGGTGGCCCGGCTGACGCCGTTCCTCAGGCTGTTCGGCCCCGACCGGATCGCCTCGGCGCCGCCGCTGCGGTGCGTCGCGACGGTCGAGCCACTCGCCGCGGCGCTCGACGTCCGGATCGACGTCGAGTCGTCGTTGGGCGAGAACGCGTTCGCGACCGACCCCACCATCGGCCTCGAACGGGCGGCCGCGATCGCGACGCAGCTCGGGGTGTCGCTGGTCTGCAGCCAGGGCGGGGTGATCCCCGATCTGGTGGACGCCCTGACGGCGGGCACGCCGCTGGCCGACCGGGTCCGCCCCGGAGGTGCGGCGATTCCCGCCCGCAAGGCGAGCACGTGGGTGATCGGGTTCGGCGACGACCGCCAACCCGTCTTCGCGGACTACTACCGCGACCCCATGGGCTGACGGCCGCCGGGCGACCCCCGCGCGGTGACCGGCCGGGCGTCACCCGGCCGGGATCACTTCTTCGCCTTGGCCTTCTTCGGCTTCGCGGCCGGCTTCTCCGCCTTCGCCGCCGCGGCCTTGGCCTGGGTGGGGGTCGCGGCCTTGGCCTTGGCGGCGGTGGTCTTGGCCGCCGTCTTCGTCGCGGACTTCGCCGCCGGCTTGGGGGCCGGCTTCTCCGCGGCGAACGACGAGCCGGCCTTGGCCCGGCTGCGCGTCGCCCTGGCCGGGGCCGCGGGTGCGGCAGCAGCCGCACGCGGCCGGCGGGCCGGGGCGGGCCGCGCGCCTTCGGCGGCGGCACCGTTGCCGGACACGGTCGCCTTGAAGGCGATACCGGGCCGGAACGACGGCACGACCGTCGGCGGCACCGCGACCGTGTCCCCGGTCCGGGGGTTGCGGGCGACCCGGGCGGCCCGGGCACGCGCCTCGAAGACGCCGAACCCGGTGAGCGACACCGAACCACCCGAGCCGACCGTGTCCACGATGATCGAGAGCACTCCGTCGACCGCGGAGGCCGCGGTGCGCCGGTCGCCGAGCCGCGCCGCGAGCGCGTCCACGAGCTGCGTCTTGTTCATGGATGCGCACGGTAGAGTGTTGTCGCAGCTCACACCAGAGATCGGCGCAAGAAAAACCCTTGTCGTGCAACAACAGTCTCCGTCAGGGGACTGCGCCGCAGCATGTCCGGGCGATCAGCCGACCGCGGGCCGATGATCAGTGCGCGGGCGTCGTGACCGGCAGCCAACCCGGCCTGACCTGCTCGTATGCCGTGATGTCGGGCTCGTGGCGCAGGGTCAGACCGATGTCGTCGAGCCCCTCGAGCAGCCGCCAGCGCGTGTAGTCGTCGATCTGGAACGCGACGGTGAGATCCTTGGCCTGCACGGTGCGTTCCCGCAGGTCGACGGTCACCTCCGTGCCCGGTTCGGTCTCCAGCAGCTTCCACAGCAGCTCGACGTCGGGCTGCTCGCACTGCGCCGCGACGAGCCCGCCCTTGGCCGAGTTGCCGCGGAAGATGTCGCCGAAGCGCGACGAGATCACGACGCGGAAGCCGTAGTCCATGAGCGCCCACACGGCGTGCTCGCGCGAGCTGCCGGTGCCGAAGTCCGGACCCGCGACCAGCACCGACCCGCGGGAGAACGGCTCGGTGTTGAGGATGAAGTCCTCGTGCTGGCGCCAGGCGGCGAAGAGCCCGTCGTCGAAACCGGTGCGTGTCACGCGCTTGAGGTAGACGGCGGGGATGATCTGATCGGTGTCCACATTGGACCGGCGCAGCGGGACGCCGATCCCGGTGTGGGTGCTGAACGGTTCCATGCTCTGCAGGCCTCCTTCGTCGGCCCGTGAGTGGCGTCTCCGGTCACGACCGGCAACGCCCGCTCACGACCTCAGTCCAGGTCCTCGGGGGACGACAGCGTGCCGCGCACGGCCGTGGCGGCGGCCACGACGGGCGAGACGAGGTGGGTGCGGCCGCCCTTGCCCTGGCGGCCCTCGAAGTTCCGGTTCGACGTCGAGGCGCTGCGCTCCCCCGGCGCGAGCTGGTCGGGGTTCATGCCCAGGCACATCGAGCAGCCGGCCGACCGCCACTCGGCGCCCGCGGCGGTGAACACCTTGTCCAGGCCCTCGTCCTCGGCCTGGAAGCGCACCCGCATCGAGCCGGGCACGACGAGCATCCGGACGCCCTTCGCGAGCGAACGACCGTCGAGCACCTTCGCGGCGGCCCGCAGGTCCTCGATGCGCCCGTTGGTGCAGGAGCCGACGAACACCGTGTCGACGCGGACGTCGCGCAGCGGCATCCCGGCCTCGAGGCCCATGTAGTCGAGCGCCCGCTCGGCGGCGATGCGCTCGTTCTCGTCGGGGATCGTGGCGGGGTCGGGCACGTTCTCGCCCAGGGGCAGCCCCTGGCCCGGGTTGGTACCCCACGTGACGAAGGGGGTCAGCGTGTCGGCGTCGATGTCGACCTCGGCGTCGAAGAGCGCGCCCTCGTCGGTGCGCAGCGTCTGCCAGTCGGCCAGCGCGGCGTCCCAGGCCTCGCCCTTCGGGGCGTGGTCGCGGCCGGCGATGAAGTCGTAGGTGACCTGGTCGGGCGCGATCATGCCCGCCCGCGCGCCCGCCTCGATCGACATGTTGCAGATCGTCATCCGGGCCTCCATCGACAGGTTGTCGATGACGTTGCCCCGGTACTCCAGGACGTAGCCCTGCCCGCCGCCGGTGCCGATCTTCGCGATGATCGCGAGCACGACGTCCTTGCTCGTGACGCCGGGACGCAGCGTGCCGTCGGCGCTGTTGACGTTGATCGCCATGGTCTTGAACGGCTTGAGCGGCAACGTCTGCGTGGCCAGCACGTGCTCGACCTCGGAGGTGCCGATGCCGAACGCCATGGCCCCGAAGGCGCCGTGCGTCGAGGTGTGGCTGTCGCCGCAGACGACCGTCATGCCCGGCTGGGTGAGCCCGAGCTGCGGGCCGATGATGTGGACGATGCCCTGCTCGGCGTGGTTCATCGGGTACAGATCGACGCCGAACTCCGCGCAGTTGCGCCGCAACGTCTCGACCTGGGTGCGCGAGACCGGGTCGGCGATCGGGAGCTCGACGTCCTTCGTCGGGACGTTGTGGTCCTCGGTCGCGATCGTGAGGTCCGGGCGCCGCACCCGGCGACCCGCGAGCCGCAGGCCGTCGAACGCCTGCGGGCTGGTGACCTCGTGCACGAGGTGCAGGTCGATGTAGAGAAGATCGGGCTCCTGCCCCTCGCCCTTGCGGACCACATGGCGGTCCCAGACCTTCTCTGCAAGCGTGCGCGCCTCAGTCACGGCGCCGCCTCCTCGCGGTTGCCTCACGGTGGTGGGTGGATCGACCTAGACCTCCCAGATGTTGGGAAGCTAGTATCGAGGCGTGAGACAGTCTAGCGGCATCGGCGTGCTCGACAAGGCCGTGGGTGTACTTCGTGCCGCGGCCGCCGAACCGTGCGGGCTCACCGAGCTGTGCGAGCGCACCGGGCTCCCCCGCGCGACGGCGCACCGGCTGGCCGTCGGGCTCGAGGTGCACGGCCTGCTCCACCGCGGTGCCGACGGCCGCTGGCGCCCCGGCCCCACCCTCGCCGAGCTCTCCAGCGGCCACGGCGACCCGCTGCTCGACGCGGCGGCCGCCGTCCTCCCGCGGTTGCGCGACATCACCGGCGAGAGCGTGCAGCTCTACCGCCGCGACGGCACCCACCGCATCTGCGTCGCCACCGCCGAGCCGGCCAGCGGGCTGCGCGACACGGTGCCCGTCGGCACCCGGCTGGCCATGACGGCGGGCTCCGGGGCCAAGGTCCTCGCCGCCTGGGCGGACCCGGCAACGCAGCGCGCCGTCCTCGCCGACGCCACGTTCACCGAACGCGTGCTCGTCGACGTGCGCCGCCGCGGCTGGGCGCAGAGCATCGCCGAACGCGAGGCGGGCGTCGCCAGCGTGTCCGCGCCCGTGCGCGACGGCTCCGGCAAGGTCGTCGCCGCCGTGTCCGTCTCCGGCCCGATCGACCGCATCGGCCGCCGCCCCGGCGTCCGCTGGGCCGCCGATCTGCTGGCCGCCGCGGAGGCGCTCCAACACCGTCTGTAGTCCGGCCACGGCGCCCCGGCGTCCGCTCGTCGCCGCAGGGTGGGGCGGTTGCGAAGGGCCGGGCATCGTGACGCTAACGTGACGTCGATCCGGCTCGATGGACACCGAGAGTCGCATTGGTTGGGGAACCGGACGAAGACGGGTGACGATGAGCTATCTGCTCGGCATCGACGTGGGCACCACTCGGACCGCGGCGGCGATCACCCGCCTCGACGGGGGGCGGATCGTCGAGACCGAGATGGTCAATCTCGGTGACCGCTCCGTCCACGTCCCCTCGGTCCTGTTCGTCGGTGCCGACGGCGGGGTCGTCGTCGGCGAGGCCGCCGAGCGGCGCGCGCTCACCGACCCCGACCGTGTCGTCCGCGAGTTCAAGCGCCGAGTCGGCGACCCCACGCCCATCCAGGTCGCCGGCCAGCCCTGGACGCCGGAGGACCTCTCCGCCCGGCTCGTCCGCTGGGTCGTCGACCAGGTCGCGGCGCGCGAGGGCGGCGTCGCCGAGCGCATCTCCGTCACCCATCCGGCGTCGTGGGGCAACCACAAGAAGGAGCTGTTCGCCACGGCGCTCGCGCGCGTCGGGCTGACCGTCACCTTCCTCGCCGAGCCGCAGGCCGCCGCGCTGCACTACGCGTCGGCCGAGCGCGTCGAGCAGGGCGCCACGATCGCGGTCTACGACCTCGGCGGCGGCACGTTCGACGCGGCCGTCGTCCGCAAGGACGGCACGTTCGGGCTGCTCGGCCGCCCCGAGGGCATCGAGCGGCTCGGCGGCATCGACTTCGACCAGGTCGTGTTCGACCACGTCGTCGAGGGCATGCCCGACGCCTTCGCCGACCTCGACGAGACCGATCCCTCCGTGCTCTCCGCGGTCGCGCGCATCCGGCGCGACTGCACCGAGGCCAAGGAGGCGCTCAGCTCCGACACCGAGGCCTCGGTCCCCGTCCTGCTGCCCGGCACGCAGGGTTCGGTGCGGCTGCACCGCAGCGAGTTCGAGCAGATGATCGGCCCGCAGATCGAGGAGACGGTCGCGGCGCTGCGCCGGGCGATCAGCTCCGCGGGGCTCACGCCCGAGCAGATGTCGGCCGTGCTGCTCGTCGGCGGGTCGTCGCGGATCCCGCTCGTCGCGCAGACCGTGTCCGACGAGCTGGGCCGCCCCGTCGCCGTCGACGCCGACCCCAAGAACGCCATCGCCAAGGGCGCCGCCATCGCGCTCGCGCCGCAGCAGGTCGGGGCGACGGGCGGCCAGCCCGCGCACGCCCCCGCGCCCCCGCCGCCCGGCCCGGGTGCCGCGGGTGCGGTTGCGGGCGGGGCCGTGGCGGGCGGGGCGCTGGCGGGTGCGGGCCTGGCCGCGGGCGGGTTCACCCCTGCGACCGACGAGCTGCCCACCGTCGACGTCCGGCGCGGGATGGGTGCCCCGCCCCCGCCCGGGTACGGCGCCCCGATGGCGCCGCCGCCCGCACCGCCGCGCGACCCCGCCCCGATGGCCTACGCGACGCCCGGCTTCGACGACGACCACGGCGGCTCCGGCCGTCGCACCCCGGTACTGCTCGTCGCGGCCGGCGGCGTGCTCGCCGCGGTGGGCGTCATCGCCGCCGTGCTGTTCTGGCCGCAGAACGCGCCCGAGAGCGCGGCGACGACCCGAATCGTCCCGACCGACGTCGCCACCCCCTCCGACACGCCCACGACGACCACCGAGGCGCCGCCGGAGACCCACAGCGAGTCGCGCAACAACCCCCCGCCCGTCGTGCGGACCACGACCCCCAAGCCGGTCGTGACGACAACGACCCCGCCGCCGGTCACCACCACGACGCCGAAGCCGACCACCCCGCCCACGACCACTACGACAACAACGACCACCACGACGACTCAGGTCGCCGCCCCGGGCAGCGGCACAGCAGCAGCGCGCCCGCAGTAGGACCCGCCACGCCGTCCCGCTTGCTCGTGGGTGGCGGCGGTCGCTCACGCGACCGTCGCCACCCACGAGAATCCGGCCACGGATGCATAGTCCCTGCGCCCGGTCCGTGCGCCGTCTCCGCACGAACAAAAAAGGTCCCCGCTCCGAAGAGCGGGGACCTTTTTCTTGTAGCCCCGACGGGATTTGAACCCGCGCTACCGCCTTGAGAGGGCGGCGTCCTAGGCCGCTAGACGACGGGGCCGAGTAGGACTTTCTTATTGTACATCTGGAAACTGCGAGGTTTCCGCTGGGGTACCAGGACTCGAACCTAGACTAACTGAACCAGAATCAGTCGTGCTGCCAATTACACCATACCCCAAGGTTCACGTTCTCCCGTTCCCGCGGTGACCCGCCGGCTCGGTTTCCCGTGCCCTGCGCAGAGAACTCTAGACCACGCCCCGAGCGCGCTCCAAACCGGCCCCCAGTCGACGCACCGACCGCTCACGGCCCAGCAGTTCCATGCTCTCGTAGAGCGGCGGCGAGACGGTCCGGCCCGACACGGCGACCCGGACGGGGCCGAAGGCCTTGCGCGGCTTGAGGCCCAGACCGTCGACCAGCGAGGCCTTCAGGGACTCCTCGATGGCGGCGGCCGACCAGTCATCGAGCGCGTTCAGGCCGGTCAGGGCCGCGTCGAGGACGGGGACGGCGTCGGCGCCGAGGTTCTTGGCCGCGGCGTCGTCGTCGACGGCGAAGCCGTCCTCGTCGACGAACAGGAAGCGCAGCATGCGCGCGGCGTCGGTCAGCACGACGCTGCGCTCCTGCACCAGCGGGACCGCGGCGGCCAGCAACGCGGCCTGTGCGTCGGTCGGCGTGCCACTGATCACACCCTCGGCCTCGAGGTAGGGAACGACGCGGCGCGCGAACTCGTCGGCGGGCAGCAGTCGCATGTGTGCGGAATTGATGGCCTCGGCCTTCTTGAGGTCGAAGCGGGCGGCATTCGAGGAGACGCGCGACACGTCGAAGGCAGCGACCATCTCGTCGAGGGAGAAGACGTCGCGGTCGTCGGCGATCGACCATCCCAGCAATGCGAGGTAGTTCAGCAGTCCCTCGGGCAGGAATCCGCGGTCGCGGTAGTGGAAGAGGTTCGACTCGGGGTCGCGCTTGGAGAGCTTGCGCGCACCTTCACCGGTGACGAGCGGCAGGTGCGCGTAGGTCGGCGCGCCGTTGCCGATGCCGACGCGCTGGAAGGCCTCGTACAGCGCGATCTGCCGCGGTGTCGAGGAGAGCAGGTCCTCGCCGCGCAGGACGTGCGTGATGCCCATGAGCGCGTCGTCGAGCGGGTTGGTCAGCGGGTAGAGCGGGCTGCCGTCGCCACGCGCGAGGACGAAGTCCGGGACGGTCCCGGCCTTGAACGTCACCTCGCCGCGGATGAGGTCGGTGAACGTGATGTCGCGGTCGGGCATGCGCAGCCGCCAGACGGGCTTGCGACCCTCGGCGCGGAAGGCCTGCTTCTGCTCCTCGGTCAGCGAGCGGTCGGCGTTGTCGTAGCCGAGCTTCGGGTCCCGACCGGCCGCGCGGTGCCGGGCCTCGATCTCCTCCGCCGACGAGTACGACTCGTAGACCTCGCCCGCCTGCGTGAGCCGGCCGAGGGCGTCGCGGTAGAGGTCGTGGCGCTCGCTCTGCCGGTAGGGGCCGTGCGGCCCGCCGACCTCGGGACCCTCGTCCCAGTCCAGGCCCAGCCAGCGCAGGGCGTCGAGCAGCGCGTTGTACGACTCGACGCTGTCGCGCGCGGCGTCGGTGTCCTCGATCCGGAAGACGAACGTGCCGCCGTGGTGGCGGGCGTGCGCCCAGTTGAACAGCGCGGTGCGGATGAGGCCGACGTGCGGCGTGCCGGTGGGCGACGGGCAGAACCGCACCCGGACCTGGGAGGGAGTGCTCACGACCCCATCGTCTCGCGTGCCCGATCGGCGCCTTCCGGTGGCCCCCGAGCGGACGGAGAGCTATATTCAACGTATGAGGAAAAACGAGCGCACGACCGTCGCCGTCGTCGGGGGCGGGCCCGCCGGGATGGTCCTCGGGCTGCTGCTCGCCCGCGCCGGGATCGAGGTCACCGTGCTGGAGAAGCACGCCGACTTCCTGCGGGACTTCCGGGGCGACACGGTGCACGCCTCCACGCTGACCCTGCTCGACGAGCTGGGGCTGGGCGAGCGGTTCGCCGCCCTCCCGCAGCGGCGGCTCGAGGCCGTCTCCGCCGAGCTCGACGGTGGGACCGTCCGGCTCGCCGACATGCACCGGCTGCCGGGCGACCACCAGCACGTCGCGCTCGTCCCCCAGTGGGACCTCCTCGAACTGCTCGCCGGCGCCGCGGCCGAGGAGCCCTCGTTCACCCTCGTCCGGCAGGCCGACGTCACCGGCCTGGTCCGGGAGGCCGGACGGGTCGCGGGCGTCCGCTGGACCGACCGCACCACCGGCGAGGAGCACGTGCTGCGCGCGGCGCTCACCGTGGCCTGCGACGGCCGGCACTCCGCGGTGCGCGCCGCGGCCGGGCTGCGGCCACGCGGGTTCGGCGTCCCGATGGACGTGTGGTGGTTCCGCCTCCCCCGCCACGCCGAGGACGTCGCCGGCGGCGTCGGCCGCTTCACCCGCGGCCACTTCTGCGTGCTGATCGACCGCGGCGACTACTGGCAGTGCGCCTACCTGATCCGCAAGGGCAGCGACGCCGAGCTGCGCGCCGCGGGGATCGGCGAGCTGCGGCGGCGGCTGGCGGGGCTGGTCCCGTGGTTGGCCGACCGCGTCGACACCCTTGCGTCCTGGGACGACGTCAAGCTGCTCGACGTGCGGCTCGACCGGTTGCGCCGCTGGTACGCCGACGGCCTGCTGCTGGTCGGCGACGCGGCGCACGCGATGTCGCCCGTCGGCGGCGTCGGGATCAACCTGGCCGTCGCCGACGCGGTGGCGGCCGCCCGGCTGCTCGCTCCCGAGCTGCGCCGCAACGGCCGTGCGACGACCCGCGCGCTGCGCCGGGTCCAGCTGCGTCGCTGGTGGCCGACGGCCCTGGTGCAGGGCGCGCAACGGGTCGCGCACCGGGTGGTCATCGGCACGGCGCTCGACACCGGTCGCGGCGCGACACCGCCGGTCGCGGCAACGTTGCCGCTGCCGGTCCGGATCCTGCAGCGGTTCCCGGTGCTGCAGGGCATCCCGGCGCGGCTGGTCGCGATCGGCCCGCTGCCCGAGCACGCGCCGGCGTGGGCACGCCGTCCGGTCGCCACCGCCGGACGTGAGGCCCCCGCACGCACCTGATCGCGATGTTCGTGCCGTTCGTCCGTCGAGGGGGCCGGCTGCGGGAGGGCGCGCCCGGCGTCGGGTCGGCATGATGTCGACGAGGCCGTCGACACCGGAGTCGCGGCCACGGATCGGAGGAACCGTGTCCTACCAGCTCACCGTGCTCTACCACCACCCCGCGGACGCCGCGGCGTTCGACAAGCACTACGACGAGGTGCACACCCCCATCGCGAGCAAGCTCCCCGACCTGCGGAGCTTCTCCGTCAGCAGGCCGCAGCCCGGCCCCGACGGCGCGCAGCCCGCCTACCACCTGGTCGCGGTGCTGACATGGGACTCGGCCGAGGCGATGGGTGCGTCCATGTCGAGCGACGCGGGCAAGGCCGCCGTCGCCGACCTGGGCAACTTCGCGGGCGCCGGCGTGACCATGCTGACCGGCCCCAGCGACGCGGTGGTCTGACCGCCACGACGGCGCGACGACGGCGGCGCCCCCCCCGGACCGGGGGACGCCGCCGTCGTGCGGGGACGGGTCAGGCGGGCGCGGAGGCCTGGCGGCTGACGAGCGCGGCCAGCCGGTCGCCGATGGAACGGGTGTGGCTGTTGGCGCCGTGGTCGCGCGTCGCGAGGTCGAACGCCACGGCGGCCTCGATCCGACGCGCGGCGTCGGACCGGCCGAGGTGGTCGAGCAGGAGCGCGACCGACAGGACGGCGGCCGTCGGGTCGGCGATGCCCTGTCCGGCGATGTCGGGGGCGCTGCCGTGCACCGGCTCGAACATGCTGGGGTTGCGTCCCGACGCGTCGATGTTGCCGCTGGCGGCCAGCCCGATGCCGCCGGTCACCGCGGCCGCGAGGTCGGTGAGGATGTCGCCGAACAGGTTGTCGGTGACGATCACGTCGTAGCGCGACGGGTCCGTGACGAGGTGGATCGTCGTCGAGTCGACGTGCTGGTAGGCGACCGTGACGTCCGGGTGCTCGAGCGAGACCTCCTCGACGATCCGGGACCACAGCGCGCCGGCGAACGCGAGCACGTTGGTCTTGTGCACGAGCGTGAGGTGCTTGCGCGGCCGGCGCTCGGCACGGGCGAAGGCATCGCGGACCACGCGCTCGATGCCGAAGGCGGTGTTGGTGCTCACCTCCGTCGCGACCTCCTGCGGGGTGTCCTTGCGCAGCAGGCCGCCGGTGCCGACGTACGGGCCCTCGGTGCCCTCGCGGACGACGACGAGGTCGATCTCGGGGTTGCCCGCCAGCGGTCCGCGCACGCCCGGGTAGAGGCGCGCGGGCCGCAGGTTGACGTGGTGGTCGAGCTCGAAGCGCAGCCGCAGCAGCAGGCCGCGCTCGAGGATGCCGCTCGGGACGGACGGGTCGCCGACCGCGCCCAGCAGGATCGCGTCGTGACCCCGCAGCTCCGTCAGCACCGACTCCGGGAGGAGCTCGCCGGTGGAGTGCCAGCGGGCGGCGCCGAGGTCGTAGTTGGTGGTCTCGGCGCCGGGCGCTACCTCGTTCAGGACCTTGAGCGCCTCGTCGATGACCTCCGGGCCGATGCCGTCGCCGGGAATGACCGCTAGGCGCATGTCCAGATACCTCTCTGTTTGGGGAGTCGCAGCACGCTACCCGCTGCGACACCGCCGATCGGTCGCCGTCCACTCTTCCGAGGTCACCCGTACCGGTGGAACAGGTGCCCGCGGGACGGCCCGACGGTGCCGCCGGGAGCGCGACACGCCCCCGAGCGGGTCTGATTGTCCGCCCGAGGTTCGCGCCGGCGGCAGCCGGGGTACACCGGCTGCCGCCGGTCGGGGCCGGGTGCGGACCGTCAGGGACCCGCGAAACCCGGGCCCGTGTCAGTCGAGCGAGATGAGCCGGACGGTCTTCGCGCCGACCGAGGCACCGATGGGCTCGAGCACGGCCGGGTCGATCGGGCGGTCGACGCGCAGCAGCATGATCGCGTCGCGGCCGTCGGTGGTCTGGCTGATCTGCGCGGCCTCGATGTTGACGGCGGCCTCGCCCAGCAGCGACCCGACGCGGCCCATCACCCCGGGGCGGTCGGCGTACTCGAGCAGCAGGATGTCGCCCTCGGCCCGCAGGTCGAAGTGCCGGCCGTTGATCTCGACGAGCTTCTCGACCTGCGCACGGCCGGTCAGCGTGCCCGAGACGGTGATCGCCTCGCCGTCGGCCATCGCGGCGCGCAGCTGCACGACGCTGCGGTGGTTGGCGCTCTCGGGGGCCGTGGTCAGCTCGACCGCGACGCCGCGCTCCGCGGCCAGCGCCGGCACGTTGACGAACGTGACCTGGTCCTCGACGACGTGGGTGAACACCCCGCGCAGGGCCGCGAGCGGCAGGACCGAGACGTCCTCGGAGGAGAGCTCGCCCGCGACGTCGACGGTGATCGAGCTGGGCACGCGCCCGGCCAGGGCGTGCAGCACCGTGCCCATCTTCTGCACGAGCGGCAGGTACGGCCGGACCTCCTCGCCGACCGCGCCATCGATCTGCACGTTGACCGCGTCGGGCACGAACTCGCCCGCGAGCGCCAGCTGGACCGACCTGGCGACGTCGGTGCCCGCGCGGTCCTGCGCCTCGTCGGTGGACGCGCCCAGGTGCGGGGTGACGACGACGTTCTCCAGCTCGAAGAGCGGGCTGGAGGTCGTCGGCTCGGTGACGTAGACGTCGATGCCCGCGCCGCCGACGTGCCCGGAACGGACGGCCTCGGCGAGGGCGGCCTCGTCGACCAGCCCGCCGCGGGCGGCGTTGACGATGATCACGCCCTTCTTGGTGATCGCGAGCTGGTCCTTGCCGATCAGCCCGAGGGTCTCGGGGGTCTTCGGCAGGTGGATCGAGATGACGTCGGCCCGGCGCAGCACGTCCTCGAGCGAGGCCAGCTCGATGCCGAGCTGGGCGGCACGGGCCGGGGCGACGTAGGGGTCGTACGCGATCAGCGTGACGCCGAACGCGGCGAGCCGCTGCGCGACGAGCTGACCGATCTTGCCCAGGCCGACGATGCCCACGGTCTTGCCGTTGAGCTCGACGCCGGTGTAGGCGCTGCGCTTCCACTGCCCCTGGCGCAGCGCGGCGTCGGCAGGGGCGACGTGGCGGGCCGCGGCCAGCAGCAGCGCGATGGCGTGCTCGGCGGCGGAGACGATGTTCGACGTCGGCGCGTTGACGACCATGACGCCGCGCGCCGTGGCGGCGGGGACGTCGACGTTGTCGAGGCCGACGCCGGCGCGCGCGACGACCTTGAGGCGGGTCGAGGCGGCGAGGACCTCGGCGTCGACCTTGGTGGCCGAGCGGACGAGGAGTGCGTCGGCGTCGGCGACCGCGGCGAGGAGCGCCGGCCGGTCGGTTCCGTCGACGTGGCGGATCTCGACGTCGTCGCCGAGCAGCTCCACCGCGGACGGCGCGAGCTTCTCGGCGAGGAGGACGACAGGACGGGCGGCGGCGGTGCTCACGGCGGTTGCAGGGCTCCCGGGTCGGTCGGTAGGGACCCCCCGATCCTAGGGCCGCCCGCCGACGGCCCTGCAGCCAGCGTGAGCGGCGCAATAGCGCAACCTGCACGAATGGTCGGTGTCCGCGCCGGGACGGGCCGGCCCCGTGTCCGGTTCGCCGCAGTCGGATCCGGGCGAGCGGCCGGTTTCGGCAGCCGAACGGCCGTGGCGGACAGGGGCCTGATGTGACCAGGATGACGCGCATGACCCGCACCGAGGCGAACCGGCCCGCGGCGAACCGCAGCGCGGCGCCCCGCACCGAGGGCCTGTCCCTGCACGCCTTCACCGACCTCGACGACGACGCACCCGAGATCGGCCCGTTCGTCAGCGCGCTGGAGGCGTTCGACCGGCTGCCGCTGCTCGGCGAGCTGAAGAAGCTGGCGATCCAGCGCACGCGCACCGGCCCCGGCGCGACGGTGCTCGACGTCGGCTGCGGGTTCGGGCTGGAGAGCCTGCGGCTGGCGCGGGCCGTCACACCGGGCGGGTCGGTCACCGGCGTCGACGCGAGCGCCCGCTTCGTCGCCGAGGCGCAGCGCCGCGCGGCCGCGGAGGGGCTGACGGTCACGTTCGTCGAGGGGGACGCGGCGGACCTGCCGTTCCCCGACGACGCCTTCGACGTCACCCGCGCCGAGCGCGTGCTGGTCTACCTGCCCGACCCCGACGCCGCCCTCGCCGAGATGGTGCGCGTGACCCGTCCGGGCGGGCGGATCGCGGTGATCACGCCGGACTTCGACACGAACACGATCGGCGTCGGCGACCGGGCGACGACCCGCGCGATCCTGGCCCACGAGGCGGACACGGCCGTCGTACACCCCTGGCTGCCGCGCACGCTCGGACCCGCGCTGCGCGCCGCGGGGGCGCACGACGTCGAGGTCGCGAGCCGGATGGTCGTGTTGTCCCCCGACCTCGCGGCGAGCTACTTCGCGACCGTCGGACGCTCGGCGGCCGCGGCCGGCGCGGTCTCGGAGGAGGACGCGCAGGTCTGGGTCGCCGAGATCGCGCAACGCCACCGCGAGGGCACGCTGTTCGCCGCGATCGGCTACTACCTGTTCACGGCGACGGTCTGACCCGACCCGTCAGGCCGGGACGGCGGTCCGACCCGCGAGCAGCTCGAACGAGCGGTACCAGGCCGCCCGGTCGACGGCCGGGCTCGTGACGATCAGCTCGTCGATCCCGACCCGGGCGGCGAACTCCGTGAGGTACTGCTCGACGACGTCGGGCGTACCGGCGGCGGTGTAGCGCATCATGTTCAGCACCTGGCGACCCGCGGGCAGGTCGAGCGCGGCGACGGCCTCGGCGTCGGTCAGCTCGTGGCCACCCCGGCTCAGCAGCCGTTTGACCCGGTCGATCCGGGCGAGCCGCAGCAGCTCGTCGGCGTCCGCGGCGGAGTCGGCGACCAGCACGTTGACCCCCGCCATCACCAGCGGCGCCGCGAGCTGGGCCGACGGCCGGAACTCGGTCCGGTACATCTCGACGGCCTGCTCGAGCGCCTCCGGCGCGAAGTGGGACGCGAACGCGTAGGGCAGCCCGAGGATCGCGGCCACCTGCGCGCCGTAGAGCGAGGAACCGAGCACGTAGAGCGGGACGGCGGTGCCCTTGCCGGGGAACGCCTCGACCCCCGGCACGAGCGACTGCTCACCGAGGAACGCCTGCAGCTCCTGGACGTCCTGCGGGAAGGTCTCCGACGCCCGCGGGTCGCGGCGCAGCGCCCGGAACGTGGCCTGGTCGGTGCCCGGGGCGCGGCCGAGACCCAGCTCGATGCGGCCGGGGTAGAGCTCGGCGAGCGTGCCGAACTGCTCGGCGACCTGCAGCGGCGAGTGGTTGGGCAGCATGATGCCGCCCGCGCCGAGGGTGATCCGCTCGGTGTTCGCCGCGACGTGCCCGATCAGCACGCTCGTCGCCGACGACGCGATCGCGCGCATGTTGTGGTGCTCGGCGTACCAGATGCGCCGGTAGCCCCAGCGCTCCGCCCGGCGCGCCAGCTCGACGCTCGCGGCGAGCCCCTCGGCGACCGACTCACCCGGGGGGACGAGGGCGAGGTCGAGGATCGACAGCGGGGGCAGGGACACGGCAGGCACCTCTCGACGGGGAACGCTCATCCCGCCCAACGCCGTGCGCGCCGCGTCTCTTCCCCGGAACGCACGAACGGCCCTCTCCCGCGACTGCGGGGAAGGGCCGTTCGAGCAGCGGGAGAAGGCCTTACTTGGCCTTCTCGCCCACCCAGCTCATGAGGCCGCGGAGCTTCTCGCCGACCTGCTCGATCGGGTGCTCGGCGCCCTGCTTCTGCAGACGGGTGAAGTTGGGCCGGCCGGCCTCGTCCTCGGCGACCCACTCGGAGGCGAAGCGCCCGTCCTGGATCTCGGCGAGGATCTTCTTCATCTCCTCCTTGGTCGCCGCGTTGACCACGCGCGGGCCGCGGGTGAGGTCGCCGTACTCGGCGGTGTCGGAGATCGAGAAGCGCTCGTTGGCGATGCCGCCCTCGTACATGAGGTCGACGATCAGCTTGAGCTCGTGCAGGCACTCGAAGTAGGCGATCTCCGGGGCGTAGCCCGCCTCGGTGAGCACCTCGAAACCGGTCTGGACCAGCGCCGCGGCACCACCGCAGAGGACGGCCTGCTCGCCGAACAGGTCGGTCTCGGTCTCCTCCTTGAACGTGGTCTCGATGACGCCCGCGCGGGCGCCGCCGATCCCGGCCGCGTACGAGAGGGCGAGCGCCTTGGCGTTGCCGGAGGCGTCCTGCTCGACGGCGATCAGGGCGGGCACGCCCTTGCCGTCGACGAACTGGCGACGGACCAGGTGGCCGGGCCCCTTCGGGGCGACCATGGCGACGTCGACGTCGGCAGGCGGCTTGATCAGGTCGTAGCGGATGTTGAAGCCGTGCCCGAAGAAGATCGCGTCACCGCTCTTGAGGTTCGGCGCGATGTCCTCGGCGTAGATGAAGCGCTGCTTGGTGTCCGGGGCCAGGATCATGATCAGGTCGGCCCACGCCGACGCCTCGGCCGGGGTGAGCACCTCCAGACCCTCGTCCGCGGCCTTCTGCCGGCTCTTCGACCCCTCGGGCAGGCCGATCTTCACCTCGACGCCGGAGTCGCGCAGCGACAGCGCGTGCGCGTGCCCCTGCGAGCCGTAGCCGATCACGGCGACCTTGCGGCCCTGGATGATCGACAGGTCGGCGTCGTCGTCGTAGTAGATGTTCACGCTCATGACGGGTGGTACGTCCTCTCCCAGGGGGTGTTCGGGGGCAAGTCTCTAACGCATCGCCGCGGCGGTGATGGACCGGGGCCCCCGACCCACCGCGACCATCCCGGACTTGACCATCTCGCGGATGCCGTAGGGCTCCAGGATCCGCAGCAGCGCCCCGAGCTTGTCGACGGTGCCGGTGGCCTCGATCGTCAGCGCCTCGGGCGCGACGTCGACGACCTTGGCCCGGAACAGCTCGGCGGCCTCGAGCACCTGGCTGCGGATCGCGGCGTCGGCACGCACCTTGACCAGGAGCAGCTCCCGCTGCACCGACGCCGCCGGGTCGAGCTCGACGATCTTGATGACGTTGACCAGCTTGTTGAGCTGCTTGGTCACCTGCTCCAGCGGCAGGTCCTCGACGGCGACGACGATCGTCATCCGCGAGACGCCCTCCTGCTCGGTCGGGCCGACCGCCAGGGAGATGATGTTGAAGCCGCGCCGGGAGAACAGGCCCGAGACGCGGGCGAGGACACCGGGCTTGTCCTCGACGAGGACCGACAGCGTGTGGGTCTGCATCACTTCGCGTCCTCGTCGTTCCCGTGCGCGCCGTGCTCCAGCGCGCGTTCCACCACGGCGTCGATCTCGACGACGTCCGCGGCCAGCTCGTCGCCCTCGAAGAGCGGCCGGATGCCGCGGGCGGCCATGACCTCGTTGTTCGACGTGCCGGCCGCGACCATCGGCCAGACCTGCGCGTCGGCGCCGACGGTGAAGTCGATCACGACGGGCCGGTCGTCGATCTCCATGGCCTGCCTGATGACGCGGTCGACCTCGTCCTTGGACTCGGCACGCAGCCCGACGCAGCCCATCGCCTCGGCGAGCAGCTTGAAGTCGGGGATGCGGTGCTTGTGGGTGCCGAGGTCGGTGTTGGAGTACCGCTCCGAGTAGAAGAGGTTCTGCCACTGCCGGACCATGCCCAGGTTGCCGTTGTTGATCACGGCGACCTTGATCGGGATGCCCTCGATCGCGCAGGTGGCGAGCTCCTGGTTGGTCATCTGGAAGCAGCCGTCACCGTCGATGCACCAGACGACGTCGTCGGGGCGGGCCATCTTGGCGCCCATGGCCGCCGGCACCGCGAAGCCCATCGTCCCGAGGCCGCCCGAGTTCAGCCACGAGCGCGGCTTCTCGTACTTGATGAACTGCGCGGCCCACATCTGGTGCTGGCCGACGCCCGCCGCGTACACGGCGTCGGGGCCGGCGATCGCGCCGATCCGCTCGATGACGTACTGCGGCGACAGCGAGCCGTCGTCGGGCCAGTCGTACCCCAGCGGGAACGTCGTGCGCAGGTCGTCGAGCCGGGTCCACCAGGCACCGAGGTCGACGACGTCGACCTCGCGCTCGGCGCGGACGGCCTCGATCAGCTCGACGATGACCTCCTTGCAGTCGCCGACGATCGGCACATCGGCGCGGCGGTTCTTGGAGATCTCGGCCGGGTCGATGTCGGCGTGCACCACCGCGGCGTGCGGCGCGAACGTCTCCAGCTGGCCGGTGACGCGGTCGTCGAAACGCGAGCCGAGCGCGACCAGCAGGTCGGCCTCCTGCAGGGCCGCGACGGCCGCGACCGTGCCGTGCATGCCGGGCATCCCCACGTGCTGCGGATGGCTGTCGGGGAACGCCCCGCGGGCCATCAGCGTCGTCACGACCGGGATGTTCGTCAGCTCGGCCAGCTCCAGGAGCTCCTCGGAGGCGTCGGCCTTGAGCACGCCGCCGCCGACGTAGAGCACCGGCCGCTCGGCGGCGGCCATGAGCTTGGCCGCCTCGCGGATCTGCTTGCCGTGCGGCCGGGTCGTCGGCCGGTAGCCGGGCAGGCGCAGCTCCGGGGGCCACGAGAACGTCGTCTGCTCCTGCAGGACGTCCTTGGGGATGTCCACCAGCACCGGGCCGGGTCGGCCCGTCGACGCGAGGTGGAAGGCCTCGGCGATCGCGCGCGGGATCTCCGTCGCGTCGGTCACCAGCATGTTGTGCTTGGTCACCGGCATGGTGATGCCGGTGATGTCGGCCTCCTGGAAGGCATCCGTGCCGATCAGCGGACGGGTCTGCTGACCGGTGATGGCCACGACCGGGATCGAGTCCATGTAGGCGTCGGCGATCGGGGTGACGAGGTTGGTCGCGCCGGGACCCGACGTGGCCATGCAGACCCCGACCTTGCCGGTGGCCTGCGCGTACCCGGTCGCCGCGTGGCCGCCGCCCTGCTCGTGGCGGACCAGGACGTGCCGCACCCGGGTCGAGTCGAGCAGCGGGTCGTAGGCGGGCAGGATCGTGCCGCCCGGGATGCCGAAGACGACCTCGCAGCCGATCTCCTCCAGCGAGCGCACGAGCGACTGCGCGCCCGTCATCGGCTCGGGGCCGATCTGCGGTCCGGGGACGACGTCGGGACGCGCCGACACGGCCTCGGGCCGGGCCGGGGAACCGGGCCGCCCGGGCGGCGGTGCCGGTTTCGGGCCGGCTGCGCCTGGGCGGGGGGTGGCGGTGGTCATCGGTCAGCCTCGCTGCGTCGTGGGCATGGAGTCAGGTCAGGGCATGAAAAAACCCTCGCCGCCGTAGGCGGAACGAGGGTGGCGCGTCGTCGTCCGAGTACTCGATCAGAACTCAGGCGAGAACGCGCCTGCGAATTACGAGAAGGTCGGTGACGAACATGCGTCCGACGCTAGCACGCATCGGTTCCGGATGGTCAACCGGCCGCCGCCATCACCCGGCGGGGTGCGACGATGTGCCGGTGAGCACCACCGAACAGCGTCCGGACCAGGAGACCCACCCCGTGAGCGGACCGGCCGCGCAGGACCCCGCACCGCCGCCGCGGGCCGTGTTCCGGCCCACCCGGCTGTCCTACCTGTTCGTCGTCGCGCTGGCGGTGGTCGCGGTCCCGTTCGCGTTCGGCGCCCCCTGGTTCTGGCTCTTCTACCTCGTGCCGCTCGCGATCGCGTGGTGGATCGCGCGGACACGCACCGTCGTCGACAGCGAGGCGGTGGCCGTCCGCCGGGCCTTCGGTGGCCGCCGCGTACCGTGGGCGGAGATCAGCTCGCTGCGTCTGCAACCCGCCACCCGGTCCCGGGGTGCCCGGGTCAGCGCCGTGCTGACCGGCGGCGGGGAGCTCCTGCTGCCCGCCGTGACCGTTCGCGACCTGTCCCAGCTCGCCGCCGCCAGCGGCGGCCGGCTGCCCGATCCGGCTGGAGAGTGAGCCCGATGCCGGCCCTGCGTTCCCGTGTCACCACCCATGGCCGCAACGCCGCCGGTGCGCGTTCCCTGTGGCGCGCCACCGGGATGACCGACGACGACTTCGGCAAGCCGATCGTCGCCATCGCCAACAGCTACACCCAGTTCGTGCCGGGCCACGTGCACCTCAAGGATCTCGGCGACCTCGTCGCCGAGGCGGTCCGCGAGGCCGGCGGCGTCCCCCGCGAGTTCCACACGATCGCCGTCGACGACGGCATCGCGATGGGCCACGGCGGCATGCTCTACTCGCTGCCCAGCCGCGAGGTCATCTCCGACGCCGTCGAGTACATGGTCAACGGCCACGCCGCCGACGCGCTCGTCTGCATCTCCAACTGCGACAAGATCACCCCGGGCATGCTCAACGCCGCGATGCGGCTGAACATCCCCACGGTGTTCGTCTCGGGCGGGCCGATGGAGGCCGGCAAGGCCGTGGTCGTGGGCGGCGTCGCGCAGGCGCCCACCGACCTCATCACCGCGATCTCCGCGTCGGCCTCCACCGAGGTCGACGACGACGGCCTCGACGTCGTCGAGCGCTCCGCGTGCCCGACGTGCGGGTCGTGCTCGGGCATGTTCACCGCCAACTCGATGAACTGCCTCACCGAGGCGCTGGGGCTCGCCCTGCCGGGCAACGGCTCCACCCTCGCCACCCACGCCGCCCGCCGCGAGCTGTTCCTGGAGGCCGGGCGGACCGTCGTGGAACTGGCGACGCGCTGGTACCGCGACGACGACGCGTCGGTTCTGCCCCGCAGCATCGCGACCCGCGACGCGTTCGAGAACGCCATGGCGCTCGACGTCGCAATGGGCGGTTCCACCAACACCGTGCTGCACATCCTCGCGGCGGCGCAGGAGGGCGAGATCGACTTCACCCTCGCCGACATCGACGCCATCTCCCGGCGGGTCCCCTGTCTCGCCAAGGTCTCGCCGAACTCCAGCTACCACATGGAGGACGTGCACCGGGCGGGCGGCATCCCGGCGATCCTGGGCGAGCTGCGCCGGGCCGGCCTGCTCCACGAGGACGTCCACACCGTGCACTCCCCGTCGCTGCAGGCCTGGCTCGACGAGTGGGACGTCCGCGGCGCGGCGCCGTCGGAGCGGGCCGTGGAGCTGTTCCACGCCGCGCCGGGCGGGGTCCGCACCACCGAGGCGTTCTCCACGCAGAACCGCTGGTCCTCGCTCGACACCGACGCCGCGGGCGGCTGCATCCGCGACCGCGAGCACGCCTACACCGCCGACGGCGGCCTGGCCGTGCTGCGCGGCAACCTCGCCGAGAAGGGCGCGGTCATCAAGACCGCCGGCATCCCCGAGGACATCTGGCGCTTCGAGGGCCCGGCGCGGGTCGTCGAGAGCCAGGAGGAGGCCGTCTCGGTCATCCTCACCAAGGAGATCCAGCCCGGCGACGTCCTCGTCGTCCGCTACGAGGGTCCCGCGGGCGGGCCGGGGATGCAGGAGATGCTGCACCCCACCGCGTTCCTCAAGGGCGCGGGCCTCGGCGCGAAGTGCGCCCTGATCACCGACGGCCGGTTCTCCGGGGGATCCAGCGGAATCTCGGTCGGGCACGTCTCCCCCGAGGCCGCCGCGGGCGGGACGATCGGGCTGGTCGAGAACGGCGACCGCATCCTGATCGACGTGCGCTCCCGCACCGTCGAACTGCTCGTCGACGACGAGGTGCTGGCCGCCCGCCGCGCGAAGATGGAGGCCTCCGAGCGGCCGTGGCAGCCCGCCGACCGGCAGCGTCCGGTCACGCAGGCGCTGCGGGCCTATGCCGCCCTGGCCACCTCGGCCGACACGGGCGCCGTGCGTTCGGTGCGCTGAACCCCTGCTGTGAGTGGCGATGGTCGTCGGGGCGACCTGCTATGACGACCATTGCCACTCACGACCCCTGGCGATGAGTTCCGCGGTCCGGGTCGGTCCACCCGTCGACCCTCGGCGCTCCCAGGAGGCACCATGACGCGCACCCGCGTGCACAACCTGAACATCTCCCTCGACGGCTACGCCGCCGGCGGGACCGTCACCCTCGACGCCCCGATCGGCGGTGCGGAGGCCCTGTTCGGTGGGTTCGACGGGCGGTTCATCCATGGGATCGACGCCGTCGACGCCCCCGTCACGCTGGACCGGGCGCTGACCACGCTGTGGGGCCAGGGCATCGGTGCCGAGATCATGGGCCGCGCCAAGTTCGGCCCGCCCGCGGGCGACCGGCCCGACGGGTGGCGCGGCTGGTGGGGCGAGGAGCCCCCCTTCCGCACCCCCGTGTTCGTCATGACCCATGAATCGCTCCCGCCGATCGAGTTCGCGAACGGGACGAGCTTCCACTTCGTCGACGGCCCGCCGCACGAGGTGCTGCGCCTGGCCCGGGAGGCCGCGGGCGGTCTCGACGTCCGGCTCGGTGGCGGACCCTCGACCGTCCGTCAGTTCCTGCAGGCGGACCTCGTCGACTTCATGCACCTCGTGACGGTGCCGATCACCCTGGGTCGCGGGGTGTCGCTCTGGGACGGGGTCAGCGGGACCGAGGGGCGCTTCACCGTCGAGTCGGTCGCCTCCCCGAGCGGCCTCGTTCATCAGCTCTGGAACCGCAACGCTCCTGTCCCGGCCGGCTGACCCCGTCCGGCGGCGGTCGTGAGCGGCGATGGTCGCCATGGCGACCGTCGCCGGTCACAGGGCAGCCAGGCCCTGCTCCGCCATCGCCGCCAGTTCGAGGACGCGTTCGGTGCCGAGGTGGTCGGCGGCGAAGCCGAGGTAGGCGACGGCCATCGCCAGGTCGGACCAGGCGTCCTCGGCCGGGTCGCCCGTCGACACGTCGGTGCCCTGGGCGCGCAGGACCGCGAGGTCGAAACCGCGTGGCGCGACGCGGGCGTTGCCCCAGTCGACCAGCCACCCCCCGCCCGCCCCGTCGACGACGATGTTGCCGCGGTGCGGGTCGCCGTGGGTGAGCGTGCGCGGGACGGCGGCGGCCGCCCGGAGCGCGCGGGGATCGTCGGCCCAGGCGCGCAGCCTGTGGCCCACCGGAGCGACGGCACGCTCCACGGCCGGGGCGATCCGCTGCAGGCACAGCTCGCGCCACCACGCGGCGTCGGCGACCGGGACCGTCCGGGGCCGCCTGCCGCGCCAGTGCGCGTGCACCCGCTCGAGCATCGTCAGGACCGCGGCGGGGACGGGCGCGTCGTCGGCGAGCGGCAGGCCGTCGTGGAACGGGACGACCACCCAGCCGGTGCCCGCGGCGAGCAGGACGGGCTCGTCGAGCGTGGGGACGACGGCGACGGCCCGCAGGGCGGCCACCTCGCGCGCCGCCGCCACCTTCACGACGACGGACGTCCCGTCGGACAGATCGACCCGTTCCGCGCCCGCCGACGCGTACCCACCGGTCAGGGCCTGGCGCGACGTGACGGACACCTGGCCGCGGCGCCGCGCCAGCGCGGCGAGCCACACCTCGTCGGGCGGCGCCGTCACAGGGGACGTCACCGGCGCAGCGTCAGCATCACCACGAGGACGATCGCGACGGTCACGATCAGGCACACGACCGCATACGGCATCGGGCGACGCAGCCAGGTGCGGCCGTTGTCGAGCGCGATGCGGCCCGCCCCCGCGAACATCAGCGTGGCTGCCCCCGCCCCCAGCAGGATGTCGACCTCGATCGCGTCGGGAGCCTGCGCGGCGAAGAACTCGATCGCGGGGATCTTCACCAGCAGCGCCACGACCTTGATCGCCAGCAGACCCGCGGCGGCGAGCGGCGTGAACAACCCCAGCACGACGAACGCGCCCGCGGCCATCTCGACGATGCCCAACGCCCACGCGAGGCTGGTCTGCTGGGCGACGAAGCCGTACCCCGCGAGGTTCTCCGCGGTGCGGGTGATGCCCTGGCCACCCCACATCCCGAAGACCTTCTGCGCGCCGTGCGCGAAGAAGAGCCCGCCGACGGCCAGCCGCAGGATGAGCAGGCCGATGTCGGCCGCGCCGTTCGAGGGCACCGGACGGCGCTCGGGCCGGGTCGTCGAGTTGGAGGGCTCGGAGCCGCCGAGGGTCCCGATGTCGAAGGACCGGGTCGGTTCACTCATGCGCGAGAACCTAGTCGGCCCAGGTCACCGCGGGGTCGACCCGCAGCGGCGTGTCAGTAACCGTTCTCGACGAGGTTCGGCGGCCGCTCGCCGCGGACGAACGCCGCGATCTGTTCGACGGCGACCCCGTAGGCCCGGCGCATGGCGCCCGGCACGCTCCCGCCGACGTGGGGGGTGAGCAGCAGCCCGGGTGCCGACCACAGCGGGTGACCCGCGGGCAGCGGCTCCGGGTCGGTGACGTCCACGGCGGC
The DNA here is from genome assembly GCF_036984265.1 of Pseudonocardia sp. D17. Lineage (NCBI taxonomy): Bacteria > Bacillati > Actinomycetota > Actinomycetes > Pseudonocardiales > Pseudonocardiaceae > Pseudonocardia > Pseudonocardia sp. D17. Next base: position 305,082 of record NZ_BPRG01000234.1, read on the forward strand.
GCGCAGCCGGCCCGACGTCAGCTCCGCGACGAGGGCGTCGGTGTCGGCGACGGGTCCGCGCGCGGCGTTGACCAGCACCGCGCCGTCGGGCATTGCCGCCAGGAACCGGGCGTCGACGAGGCCGCGGGTGTCCTCGGTCAGCGGGACGATGACGACGCACGCGTCGTAGCGCGGCAGCAGGTCGTACACCTCGTCGATGCCGTGCACCCCGTCGCGGGCCCGGCGGCCGACGAGCGTCGTCGACACCCCGAAGGGCTCCAGCCGCCGCACGGTGTGCTCGGCCACATCCCCCGCACCGACGATCAGGACGCGCTTGCCGTCGAGCTCGTCGGTGCGGTGGTAGTCCCAGCGGCCCTCGTCCTGCGCGCGCACGAAGACCGGGAGGTCCCGGTAGACCGCGAGCAGCGCGCCGACGATCCACTCCGCCGTGGCGCCACCGTGCGCGCCCTTGCAGTCCGAGAGCGCGACGCCGTCGGGCAGGTTGCCGACCCAGATCTCCGCGCCCGCGGTGAGCAGCTGGACCAGCCGCAGCTTGGGCATCTGCTCGGCGAGGCGCACGCCGCTGGCCGGCGACAGGAACGGCGGGACGAGGATCTCGGCGGTCGCGGCCTCGGGCGGCAGCGGCTCGTCGGGGTCGTAGTGGACCGGCCGCACGCCGGGCAGCTGCTCCAGGGCCGCGCGGCCCTCCTCGTCACACACCAGCACGTCGATGTCGGGCACGAGCACACGCTAGTCCGTGGCCGCGCGGCGGTCGCCGGTGCGCGAGCACGCTCACGTGGGGATCACCGCGCGCCTCCTAGCCTGGGGACCGTGGCGCGGTGGCGGATCGTCGGGGGAATGCTGGCCGTGTGCCTGTTCCTCGTCGGCGGGTGCGCGTCGTTCCCCGACGACGGGAGCCGCACCTGGCACGACCAGGTCGAGAGCTCCGGAGAGCTCGGCGGGCCGCCCACGCTCGACGAGCCCGAGCCGCCCGCCGACCCCAGCAGCGGGAACGCCCCGCCGCCGACCAGCAGCGCGCCGCAGCAGCCCGCGGGGTGCGAGGACCCGGACCCGCAGGTCGTCGCGACCTGCCTGAGCCCGGTCGGGGCGATCGCGGTGCTGCCCGACGGCTTCTCCGCGCTCGTCGCCGAACGCACCACCGGGCGGGTGCTCAAGGTGCAGCGCGGATCGGCCCCGCAGCTGATCGCGACGGTGCCGGTCGACGCCGCCGCCGGCGGGCTGAGCGGGCTCGTGCTGTCCCCCAGCTACGCCGAGGACGAGCTCGTCTACGCCTACGCGGCCACCGCGGACGACGAGCGCGTGCTGCGGATCGCGCCGGGTGAGGCCCCGAAGCCGGTGCTCACCGGCATCCCGCGCGGGCCCGGTGGGGCGCTGGGCGTCGACGCCGCGACGGGCAGCCTGCTCGTCGCGACCGGCGACCCGGACGGCGCCGCGGGCAACCCGGCCTCGCTCGCGGGGAAGGTGCTGCGCATCGACACGCTCGGCCGGCCGACGGCGGGCAACCCGGCGGGGACGGCCGTCTACGCGTCGGGCCTGAGCAACCCGCAGGGAATGTGCACCGGCACCGACGGCACGACCTGGGTCACCGACCGCGCCGCGGGTCGCGACGTGCTCTTCCGGCTCGGCGCGGGCACGCTCGGCACGCCCGCGTGGAGCTGGCCGAACAGGCCCGGCGTGGCCGGGTGCTCGGTGCTGGGCGGGGCGCTGGCGATCGCGTTGACCGGCACGAAGTCGTTGTTCGTGCTGCGGCCCGGCCAGGACGGCACCTTCACCGGCGACCCGCGGACCCTGCTGCCCGACGCGTACGGCCGGCTCGCCGCCGCAGCCGCCGGCCCCGACGGCCTGCTGTGGCTGGGCACCGTCAACAAGGACGGCGCCGCCGGTGCCCTGCCCAAGCTCAGCGACGACCGCGTCATCCGGATCCAGCCCCCGACGGGCGGCGGCGCGAGCGCGGCCTGACCCGCGGCGGGATGTCGTGCACCGCGTCGTCGGGTGATCGCGGATCGAGGGACAAGAGCGTGCCTCACGACGTCCGTGCCGTCCCGGGGCCCGGGCGAGCCGCGGCGGCCGGCCGGGCGGCTACGTCGACGCGATCCTGCCCAGAGAGCGCACGCCCGCCTGCAGGAACGAGCGGAGCGAGCGAAGGGGCAGGAAGCGGAAACGTCCCGGCGCCGTGGTGGACGGCTCCTGGCCGAGGTCGGTCGCTGATCACTGAGCGGCGACGCGGCTGACCAAGCCGGCCCAACACCGCAGCGGCGTCGGCTCCCGGGAACACCGTCCACCGGCGGGCGAGCTCGGACCGGATGCAACGTCGGGGTGCCCGCCCGGCCGGCGGTGGTCGTCCAGCTCCGTCCCGGGGGTCAGCTCTGGAGCCTCGCGACGATGTCGATATGGGTCCCGGTGTCAGGGTGCGCCGCGGACCGAGACCAGCGTCGTGATCCGCCAACTCGCGTCGGCCCCAGGTCGCACCACGAGGTAGAGGACGTCGAACGCCTGGAGCGTCGCTCCCGCTCGGTCGTGGCG
>NZ_BPRG01000234.1:307614-352801 GCF_036984265.1 Pseudonocardia sp. D17
CCGACCGTAGGCGAGAGGGGTGCCCCCCGGTTGAAGGGGCGCTCCCGGGGCCGTGTACGGTTCTCTCATCGCAAGGGGCTGTGGCGCAGCTGGTAGCGCACTTGACTGGCAGTCAAGGGGTCAGGGGTTCGAATCCCCTCAGCTCCACCCTTTTGATCAGGCCCTTCTTGGTCTGGGTGTCCTCCTCAAGTGGTGATCTTGCCGCTTGACAGATCTCCTTGGTTGTCTTTGCAGACTGGATCAGCTCTGACGCTGTCATGCATCCCCCGCGCCGAAGAGCCTGCTCGGTTCCTTGCATGGCCGCCGAGCGAGTGGCGAGCGCTAGCTCGGGTCGTTCGGCGATCAGCGGGAAACACTTGCTGTTCATTTGCAGGTAGCCGCGAAGAGGATCCGACAGCAGGGCCGGCGGCGGCCAGGAGATCGTCGTGCCGCGCGTAGAGGGTCTTCCTGAGCAGAGGCTCATGGTGCCATGCGGTTTCGCAGCTCGTGCAGTCGCCGGATGGGATCGTCCACGGCGGGCGATCGATTCCGGGCCGGGCTGCGGTGTGGAGCCGTGGGATCCAGAGGTCGTCGTCACATCGCCGCGACGGGCGTCGTTCACCGCGGTGTCGAAGAGTCGGCGCGCGGTCGCCTTGGCGTCGTAGCGTCTGCCGTTCGCGGCCTTCCTGAACTGTGGCGGGAAGTGGCGGCCGGGCTCGAACACCCAGTGCGGGCGTCCCTGCGGATCACCACTGGTCAGAGCGCGGTCGTAGCGTTGCGAAGGGTGACCTCCAGGTGGCCCAGGTCGTGGCGGAGGCCTGAGGAGACCGCTACTTCAAACCTTGGATCGTACTCGCCCATCGGCGGCATTTCGGACCTCGATGCTGGCCGTCGGGCTCGTGCTCGGAAATTGAGAATGCATGTACTTAAGCGAGACGGTTTCCGATGTGTAATTTGCGGCAGGCGACCGAGGGGTCACGAGGATATCGAACTTCATGTCCACCACGTGCTTCCATGGCGCTTCTTCGATCCAACGGCGGAGTGGAATCTTGCCACGCTTTGCGGAACATGCCATAAGGGTCTGGATCGGATTACGAGTGCGAGGTTCGAGAACTCGCTGGGCTGCCGGGGACGGTCCATCCCTGTGAGCGGCACCCGCCCACATTTCGCAACAGGATAGACATAGCGTCGCTAACTGACAACTTCCTGTTCTTGTCTGGCGAGGTTGCCGAATTCAATTGTTGAGAAATGCCCTCGCCGGGCGGGTAGGCCTCCGGGATGGCACTGGCAGGGCGCGGGGGAGTGGCCGCTGTGGTGCACATCTGGGGCACATCGGCGCTGGAACAGCCCGACACCCGCTGACGCGGCGTGGCAGTGGTTGGGCTGGTGATCGTGGGCGCCGACGTGGACGCGCAGGCAGCGATCACGCCTGGTTCGATTCAGGAGAGCGAGGCCCAACCTGTGCGGCCAGCCCTTCCCGCCATGTATAGCGTGAGCTAAACTCGTCGCGGAGGTCGCATGTGGGAGATCTACCTGACCGACGAGGTGCACGAGTGGCTCGACGAGCTTCTCCGCGGCGACGAGGACACTCACTATCAGGTGGTCTCTGCGATCGAGGCTCTCGCGGAGGGTGGGCCGAACCTGGGGCGTCCGTTGGTCGACCGGATCAAGGGCTCGTCCGTGCACAACTTGAAGGAGCTGCGTCCGGGGTCGGCGGGGAGCAGTGAGGTGCGGATCTTGTTCGCGTTCGACCCGTGGCGCAGCTCGGTCCTGTTGGTCGCGGGGGACAAGGCCGGGCGCTGGACGGAGTGGTACCGGCAGGCGATCCCGCGGGCCGAGCAGCTCTACGAGATGTACGTAAAGGAACGCGCAGCCGAGGAGGGCAGGTCATGAGCACCGTTCGATGGTCAGAGATCCGGGGCGAGCATGTCGCGGCTGCGGGGGAGGAGCGGGTCGAGCAGGGCAAGACTCGGCTGCTCGGTCAGGTGCGGGCACATCGGCTGGCCGAGACGCGCAAGCGCCGCGGGCTGACCCAGCGCCAGGTGGCACAGGCGATGGGTGTGACGGTCGGGCGAGTGAGCCAGATTGAGAACGGCGAGCTGGCCGGGATCGACGTGCTCGACCGCTACGTGCACGCGCTCGGCGGGCACTTGCAGATCGTGGCGAACTTCGGTGACGAGCAGATCAAGGTAGGCTGAGCCACTCGCCGACGTGGCTGCCGGGCATGGTGAGTGACTATCTGAGTGACAACGACTGCGCCGGACGGTGAATTGAGGCGGACACCGGCGGACGGATCGGCCTGCGGGAACGGCTCGGAAACGCAGGCCGAAATGGCGCCGGGAGTGCCTGGCAGTCAAGGGGTCAGGGTTCGAATCCCCTCGGCTCCACCCTGACCAGGCGGATTCTCCGCTGATGAAGATCGGGGCCGGTGGCAGGGCCACGGCCTCGATCCATCTTCCGACAGTGCACCGGCAGACGTACCGATGCGGTGCTCGGCGCGAGGTTCCCCCGGTCGGCGAGGCCGACGCTCCGCCGCGAGCGCCGGCCCCGTCGACCGATGATCCGGTGTCTGCGAAGGATCATCCGCCGGTCCAGACCTTGCCCTGGATCAGCACACCGTTGTGGATGAGGAACCCGCGGACGATGTTGGCGGTCACCACCGCGTCCTTGCCGGTCCACCCCTGCTCGGAGACGAACACGTCGATCCACTCGTTGACGGTGACGCGACGTTTCACGCTCACGAACCGCTCGCCGGTCGCCCGCCGGCGCAGGAAACAGAACGCGACGAGCTCGTCCGGGGACTTCCCCGTGTGCCGGCAGAACCCGTCCAGGACGTCGAGGTAGTGCTCCTGCATCTCGGGAGGGCGGCGGTGGTGTCCCGCGCTGCTGAACCACCGCCGCACCGGGTCCGTGGCCCGCAGGGCCTCGGTCACAGCGGGAGGCCGAAACGCTCGGCCAGCGCCTGAACCTCCCTGGCACGGGCCTCGGCGTCCATCGGCTCCTGGATCATCCCCTCCTTCTTCAGCCGCTCGGTCACCTCGGGGATCTCCTCCCAGCGTGTGCCGTACCGCCCGCGGTGGTAGCTCTCCGACAGCGGTCGACGGGGCCGCTGGCCGCCCGCCAGACGGTCCTCGGCCGGGTAGCCGACCAGCAGCATCCACATCGGCAGCCAGGTGTCGGGCACCCCCAGTGCCTCCTTGGCCACCGCCGAGTTGAAGGCGTGCAGGCCCACGCCGAGGCCCTCGTCGACGCCGGCGAGCATCGCCTGCGCGATGGCGAGCCCGCACTCGACCGAGACCGCCCAGATGCTGGCCGTCGTGTCCTTGGACAGTGGCTCGACGACCTGGGCGTAGGCGACCTCGTCGACGTAGGCGTGCGACCAGCCGTGCGTCACCGGCAGCGCCCCGAGGTCGGTCAGCTCCTTGAGGCGGTCCTGGGCACCCTCGGCGAAGGTCAGGTCGCCGTACCAGAAGATCGCGACGGGGGCGAGGTCCAGCTGCACGGTCGTGGTGGGCGTCTTGAGCTGCTCGCGCACGTCGTCGGAGAGCTCGTCGCGGTAGCACACGATCGCCTTGATGAAGTCGGCGTTGACAGCGCGGGAGGCACGGTTCGCCGCCTCCAGCATGACCTGGATCTTCTCGGGTTCGACCGGCTCCTTGGGTTCGAAGAACCGGATGGTGCGCCGATCGCCGACGACCTGCTTGAACTCCATGACTCGTCCTCTCCTCCGTGCCGGATCGAGCTCCCCGGCCCTACACCGACAGCACCGTCACCACCATCGCGGCGGCGTCCGCACCGAGGAACCCGCCCCCGTTCTCGGCCAGCGCCACCCGGGCACCGGGCACCTGCCGTTGCCCACACCGGTCCCGGAGCTGGTCGGCGAGCTCGACGAGCTGGGCCGCTCCCGTCGCCCCGATCGGATGGCCCTTCGACAGCAGCCCCCCACTGGGGTTGACCACCCGGCGACCGCCCAGGCGGGTCTCGCCGGAGCGCAGCAGCGCCGCACCCTCACCGGGTCCACACAGGCCGAGCTCCTCGTAGGTGATCAACTCCGCCGGTGCCGCGGCGTCGTGCAGCTCCACGACGTCGAGATCCTGTGGGCCGACCCCGGCGCGGTCGTAGGCCCGGGCCGCGGCGCGCTCGACGGCCCCGGGCTCGTCCCCCGACCGGTCCGTGCCCGACACCAGCTCGCAGCTGCGCACCCGCACCGGTCGGGCGCCCAGCCGCCGCGCCCGCTCGGCCGAGCACACCACGACCGCGGCCGCACCGTCCCCGATCGGGGAGCACATCAGCAGGGTCAGCGGGTCGGACACGACCCGGGCGGCCAGGACCTCCTCAGCGGTGACGGGCGAGCGGTACTGCGCCTTCGGGTTGAGCGCGGCGTGCTCGTGGCTCTTCACCGCCACCTCGGCGAAGTCCTCCGCCGTCGCTCCGGTGGCCCGCATGTAGGCGCGGGTGTTGGCCGCGTAGACGTCCATGAAGAAGGAGCGCTTCCCGCCGTCGTCCTCGGCCTCCTCGGGCAGTGGCGAGCCGGCGGACCCACCGCGCGTCCACCGCTTGAGGTCGTCGAGCTGGAGGAGGTCGACGGCCGTGCCGATCGCGGCGAACGAACGCGCCTTGTCCTCGTGGGTCATCTTCTCCGCGCCGACCGCGAGCGCCACGTCCACCGATTCGGACGCGACGGCGCCCACCGCGAGGTGGAAGGCGGTGGACGCGGACGCGCAGGCGTTCTCGACGTTGACCATCGGGACCCCGAGCAGCCCGGTGTGCCGCAGCGCGACCTGGCCGCGGATCATCTCCTGGCCGGTGATGATCCCGGCGACGGCGTTGGAGAAGAACACCATGCCGACGTCGGCCGCGGTCAGCCCGGCGTCCGCCAGCGCGTCGGCCACCGCCTCCTCGGCCAGCGAGCGGACCGTGCTGTCCGGGAACTTCCCGAACCGCGTCATCGCCGTCCCGACGATGTCGACCTCGGTCATCCGGAACTCCGTCCTGCGCGTGCTACGAACGTTGCAGCTGGTAACCCGCCTGCTCGCGGTCCCAGGTCGTCGGGGTGACGCCCCGGGCCCGCAGCGCGGCGTACTGGTTGCGCTCGGTGGCGGTCTTGGGGAGCTCGTCCAGGAACTCCACGTACCGCGGGATCGCGTGCCGAGCCATCCGGCCGACGCAGAAGTCGAGGATGTCCGCGGGCGTCACGGACGCGTCCGGCCGCGGCACGACGCAGACCTTGACCTCGTGCTCCCCGAGCTCGGACGCCACCGGGTGGGCGGCGCTCTCCAGTACTCCCGGATGGGCGTTGACCACGGTCTCGATCTCCCAGGCGGAGATGTTCTCGCCGAGCCTGCGCATCGACTCCGTCTTGCGGCCCCGGTAGTAGAAGAACCCGTCCCCGTCGTACTCCGCGAGGTCGCCCGAGTGGAACCAGCCGTTGCGATACGCCTCGTCGGTCACCTCCGGCAGCTTGTGGTAGGTCGTCATCCGACCCTTGGGGTGCCGGAAGACCAGCTCGCCGGTGGTCCCCGGGCCGACGGGTCGGTCGTCGTCGTCGACCACGCGGAACTCGACGCCGGACACCCCCGAGCGGCCCATGGACCCGACCCGGCCCGCGTCGTTGAGCAGGATGCCCGGCGAGTCGACCATGCCGAACCACTCGATGATCCGGACCCCGAACCGCTCCTCGAACTCCCGCCACCGGTCGGGCGGACAGCCCGCGGACAGCACGACGCGCACGGGGTTGTCCCGGTCGTCGGGCCGTGGGGGCTGCTTGAGCAGGATCGAGATCATCCCGCCGAGGGTGTTGAACTCCGCGGCGTCGTAGCGGCGGAGGTCGTCGAAGAACCGTGAGGCGGTGAACCTCGGAGCCAGCGCGAGCCGGGCGTCGATGAAGATCGAGCCGAGCATCGACACCAGCAGCGCGTTGCCGTGGAACAGCGGGAGCCCCGTGTACATCGTCTCGCCGGGCCGAACACCGGACGCCTCCAGCAGCGTGGTGATCGGGCTGAGGTCGTAGTTGGTCGCCACGACGCCCTTGGGCGGCCCGGTCGTTCCCGACGTGTACATCATGCCCACGCCACCGGTCGGCTCCGCGAGCTCGACGTCCGGCTCCCGGTCGGCGCCGGCGAGCAGCCGCTCGACGTCCCAGTCCACCTCGCCGCCCACCTGGCCACCGTGGACGACGAGATGGCGCAGGGCAGGCAGGTCGGAGCGGACGGCGAGCACGGCATCGCGCAGGTCCTCGTCGAAGACGACGGCGGTGGCGTCGGAGTCGGCGAGGATGTGGGCGAGGGTCGCTCCGCGCTGGGAGATGTTGACCGGCACCGACGAGGCACCGATCAGCAGGACCCCGAGGTGGACCCAGATGAAGTCGGGGTGGTTCGCCATCATGATCGCCACCCGCTCGCCGGGCCGCACCCCGAGTTCGAGCAGCCCGTTCGCGGCGCGTTGCGCGAGGGACAGCACGTCGCGCCAGGGGACCTCCTCGTCCCGCCACTTCAGCCAGGTGTCGTCCGGATGGTCGGCGACCCGCGAGCGGATCAGCTGTTCGACGGCTCCCTGCGCCCGGGCCATCGCTGCCTCCTCACGAGCCACGGTCCCGTCCTGCGACCGTGTCACGGGTCACAGGGCAGGGCAATGTGCGCCCGTGCCGAACCTGCCACCGTTCGTTGGCAGGACCGCACACACGCACGCTCCAGCACCGGTACCACCGGACGCGCGACCGGCCTATCGTGAATCCGTGCCGTCACTGCTGAACAGGCACGTCGTCGGGGTCGGGGCGGGCCCGGCCGAACGGGACCCGTCGCCGGTGGAGGGCTTCCTGCGTCGGTTGGTGGGGGCCGACACCGTCGGCGCCGCAGCGCAGGCCGCCGTGGACGTCGTCCGGGAGGTGGTCGGCGCCGAGGTGAGCTGGTGCGGGCTCACCGAGGGCGACGTGCTGACGATGGCGGCCCACAGCGGTCTGCGCACCGCCGAGATGCCGGCGCTGTGGCGGCTGCGGGTCGGGCACGGCGTCGGGGGGCGGGTCGCGAAGGAGGGCCGCACCATCTCGGTGCGGGACTATCGCCGCGACCCCGCCGGGTGCCGGTGATGAAGCGGATCATCGACGACGAGGGAATCCGCGGCGGGGTGTGCGCCCCCCTGATGACGGGCTCCGAGATCCTGGGTGTCCTCTACGCCACCCACCGCGTCCCCTGGGACTGGACCGACGACGAGGTGCGGCTGGTCAGCAGGGTCGCGCACGACACCGCCGTGGCCCTGGCCCGGATCCGGGAGCACCAGCGGGAACGCTCGCGCGCCGAGCAGGCCGAGCGCGGGTCGCGAGCGGCGGCCCGGGATCTCGAGGTCGTGCGCACGACCGTCGGCGCGCTCGTCCACAGCGAGGACGTCGGCGCCGGCCTCGCCGTGCTCGCCCAGCACCTGCAGATGCACGTCGAGCTGCTCGGTCCGGCGGACGACCTGCTCCAGGCGGCCACCTCGGGCGGGGCGGCGGGCGAGCCGGTCCAGCTGCGGGCCCGGGTCGGCGACGATCTCGGCACGCTCCGCGTCCGTGGTCACCGACGCCCGACGCCCGCCGAGGCCGCGCTCGTCGAGGTGAGCGCCGACCTCATCGCCCTGCAGCTGCTGCGTGGGCGCGCCGCGCTGCGCGGCGAGAGGTGGGTGCACCACGAGATGCTCGACGACCTGCTCGAGGGCCGCGTCGGCGACCGCACGGGGATGCTGGCCCGGGCCGCGTTGCTCGGCGTCGACCTCCGGGTTCCCCGTTACGTCGCCTGCATCGGGCTCCGGGAGTCGCCCGGCGGGAAGGGGTGCGGAGCTGTCACGCGAGAGCACCCGCAGAGCCCGTTCAGCAGGGTCGAGGACGGGCTCCGGCGGCACTGCCCCGGTTCGGTCCTCGTCCCGCGCGGCGGGGACGTCGTCGTCCTCCTCGCCGCCGGAACGGGCGACCGCCAGCAGGTCCGCCGGGTGCTGACGGACGTCGTGAGCGATCCGGCGGGCGAGCCCGACGGCCTCGCCGCGGGACTGGGCCGGATATGCGTCCGGCCCGACGACTACGCCGACTCCTACGCCGAGGCCGCCCTCGCGCTGAACCTCGCTCGCCGGCGGGACCGCCATCAGGTCGTGCTGTCCGTGGCCGACCTGGGGCTCTACGGGTTCCTGGTCGGGAGCTCGACGCGGCAGTCGCTGGAGGCGATGGTCGACGACGCGCTGGGGCCGCTCCTGGAGGCCGATGCCGCGGGCGGCTCCGAGTACGTCAAGACACTCGACGCGTACCTCGCCACCGACCGCCACCTGGAGCGGGCGGCTGAGAGCCTGCACGTCCACCCCAACACCGTTCGCTACCGGCTGGCCAAGGTGCAGGAGGCCCTCCGGGTCAACCTCCGCGACGTCGACGACCGGTTCGTGCTCGAGCTGGCACTGCGGGTGAAGGCTGCGCTGGCCCGGGACTGAGCCGCACGGGCCGACGGCGAGGGCGCGGGTGCTGTGCCGCGGGCACAACCCCTCCACCGAACCTTGGCGAAGACCTCCATTGTCGCCGTTCGCGACCGGCGACACGCTGTAGACGGGACGGCCAGGCACGGCGCGGGACCAGCTCCGCGGAGGCCGGAGCGCTCCCTGCGGGTCCTGAGGACCCTCCCGTGGCCCGACCGGGATCAGGCCGGCCGGGGCGCCGCCCCTGCGTCCGATGATGCGGTGGAGGACTTTCATGACGACGACGGCAACGAGGCCCGGCGCGACGACCGACGACGAACACCGCCAGCTCAAGGCCTTCTTCGAACAGACCCGATCGCTCCCGCAACTGCTGGCGACGCTGCGGAGCCGGCGGGTGGCGATGGGCTACCAGATCGAGAGCGGCGAGGAGGAGACCACCGCCGCCGGGCGGCGCCTGTACCAGCCGAAGGGACCGCTCGCCTTCGTCTCCGAGCACCCGGTCGTGCCGCTGACCGAGGTGGAGGAGGCCATGGTCGCCTGGTCGGCCTGCGGCCCGAACGGCATGGCGCACTGGGACATCGCCAGCACCGGGGGATTCCACGAGCTGGTCGGGATCGCGGGACGGACCGCGGCCGCGCCGGGGAACTCGTTCGCGCACGACCTGCTGATCATCAAGGACGAGGGGGCGTTCATCTACAACCCGGGCGACGAGCGGGAGCGGATGGTCGAGATCCAGGGGGAGGAGGACTACGACAAGATCCTGGGTTGGTACCGGACCGGCATGCACAAGATCATGGACGGGCGCCCGGACATCGATTGGGCGCTGCGGGTCCCGGGTGCGCCGAACGCATCGCTCTTCGGCCCGTACCAGTACAACGTCAACCGTCCGGGGACGACGTGGTTCATCCCGATCACCGACCACGGCTGGTTGTACTTCAGCGTGATGCTCAACATCTTCGACGCCTGGCACATCTATCTCACCGACGACAGGACCGGAGAGCCCGCGGGGACCGCCGAGTGGGTCACCGAGGGCCGGCTCGAGTTCCCGATCACGATCAGCCAGTTCGAGCAGTTCATCTTCCAGGTCGAGACGTATCCGCCCGGCTCCTACGTCCAGAACATGCGCCTGGCCGCCGAGTCCATGGGGCTGGGCAACTGGATCTTCTGCGGCTTCTTCGACGATGTCCTGATGGGAGCCTTCCCCGACGTCGCGCGCGGGCTGGGCTTCCGGCACGAACCGCTCAACGAGCGCGCGCCACTCGCCTGCGGTGCGCTGAAGACCTTCGGGATGAAGGGCGTCAAGGAGGCCACCTACATCCCGTCGGAGAAGTACCCGGACGCGCGATCCGTGGTGACCGCGATGATGGAGGAGAAGTACGGCCTGGGGCGGACGATGTCCAAGGGCGACGACAACTGGATGCTCTCGCACAAGGGTCCGTTCACGGCCGACGTGGTGCGCAACATCGTCGACAGCCCGGCCGTCCAGGTCAGCGACTGGGCGGTCGAGGCATGCGTGGCGTACTTCGACTACTGCGTGCAGACCTACGGTCAGTGCCCGGTCTACTTCAACCCGATGCAGTGCAACTTCGGGGCGGTGATCCACCACGTGGACCCGGCTTTCTACGAGAAGTACTACGACGGCTCGAGCGTCACGCCGCAGATCCGTGAGCACATGGCCGCCTGGCACTGACGGAACACGAGCGGTGCGGCCGGCTCGGCCGCACCGCGTCCCCCGTGGGCAGGAGCGCGCCGGCCGTCCGCGCGCGAGGAGGACCGGGTGGAGAGGTGAGGTGTTCGATGAGCCGCGGCGTCGTCGGTATCGGTGGCGGCATCGGCGCCTCACGGTTCTGGCGTGCCCTGCTGCGCGTGCTCGACCCGGCCGAGCTGACGATCGTGGTCAACACCGGCGACGACCTGTGGCTGCACGGCCTGCGGATCTGCCCCGACCTCGACACCACCCTCTACGCCCTGTCCGGGCGGCAGGACGTGGAGCGCGGGTGGGGGCTCGCGGACGAGTCGTTCCGGTGCATGGCCGCACTCCGGAGGTTGGGCCGGGACGTGTGGTTCCACCTCGGCGACCTGGACCTGGCCACCCACCTGCTGCGGACCGGCCTGTTGCGGGAGGGCGCGCGGCTGAGTGAGGTCACCGAACGGCTTGCGGCGGCGATGGGCGTGGAGGCCGGCGTCGTGCCCATGACCGACGACGAGGTCACGACGCTGGTCGAGACGACCGACGGCGCGACGCTGCACTACGAGGAGTTTCTGGTACGGCACCAGGCCACGCCCGAGGTGGCCCGGGTCGTCCACTCGGGTGTGGACCGGGCGCGACCGGCACCGGGCGTCGTCACGGCGATCACCGAGGCCGACCTGGTGCTGCTCGCGCCCAGCAATCCTGTGGCCAGCATCGGACCGGTGCTCGCGGTGCCCGGCATCCGCGAGGCGCTGCTCGCGACGGATGCGCCGGTGGTCGCGGTGTCACCGATCGTCTCCCGGGTCCCGATCACCGATCCCGGCGAACGCCTGCGGGCCACGAGCCGAGCCGCGCTGCTCGCCTCGCTCGGCCTTCCGCCGACCGCCACCGCGGTGGCCGCGTACTACGGGCGGCTCTGCCGGCGCTTCGTCCTGGACGCCGCGGACTCCATGGAGGGCGACGCCGTCCGAGCCCTCGGACCAGGGGTCGACGTGGTACCCACCCTGCTCGCGAGACGACCACCCGACGACGTCCTCGCCCGCACCGTGCTCGCGGCCCGCGTCGCCGGCCGGGCGTGACGATCGCCGACGCAGGTGCCGCGCGGACCGGTGTCGTCACGGTGCACGAAGTGGATGGCGCAGTGGCGCCTGTGCACGATCCGGCGGCCACACGACGGTGCGGACGCCGTCCTGCCACTGGACGGTCAGCACCTGCTGGCCGACCTGCAGCCCGGTCTGCGGGTCGAGCCTGAACCGGCCGAACATCGTCGTGCAGTCCAGCCCCCGCGCCGCGGCCAGCAGGGCGTCGTCAGCCGCGTCGCCGGCATCGCGCAGGCAGCGCGCGGCGATCAGACCCGCCGCGAACGCCTGGGCGGCCGGGTACGGCGGCTCGGCACCGGTCCGGCGGCGGAACCGCTCGGCGAACTCGGCGGCCGTCGGGCCCTCGTCGGGCTCGGGGGCGGCGGAGGCGAGCCACTGGGCGGGGCCGAGCAGCCCTTCGCGCAGCGGGCCGAGCGCGGCGAGCACCTCCTCTACACCCGCACCGACGAACGCGGCCGCCCGCCATTCCCCGGGCAGCAGGCGGCGGGCGGCGGCGAGCTCGTCGTCGAAGCTGCCGGCCACGAGCAGGAGGTCGGCCGTCGGTGAGCGGGCAGGGAGGGCCGTCCGGAACACCGTCAGCCCCCGGCGGGTGGCCGCCTGCTCCGCGCCGGCGCCGACGTCGCGGCCGAAACCGGTTCGCGAGTGCAGGAGGGCCACGCTCGAGACCCGGGGATCCGCGGCGTGGACTGCGTCGACGGCACCGACGAAGTAGCCGGCTGCCGGTGCGAGCACGCTCACCACACGTCGGCCCGGTGACATCCGGGCGCCGCCGTGGTTCCACATCAGCCGGGAGGTTGCCTGCGCGACCGCAGTGGCCGGGCTGCTGCCGTACGGCCCGAAGAGGAGGTCGAAGCCTTCCGCCTCTGCTCGTCGTACCGCCGCAGCCGAATCCCCGTGGGCATCGTGGACGACGAGACGGGGAGCCGGCCGCCCGGCGAACGCCTCTGCCCACAGCGCAAGGGCCGCGGCCCCGGCCCGGCCGTACTCGGCCAGTGGACCGGAGAGCGGGGTCACCAGCGCCGCCCGCAACACCGGCCCGACCGTAGCTGCAGCCCCGACCAACAGAAACGGCCAGATGAATAGGGATAAACCTATGAGTACATCGAAGAGCTGGTATTGGAACTATGAGTCCCGCGGCCTTAGCGTCGGAAACACCCGAACGAGGAGGTTCGCGCCCATGAATCCACTGGTCGAGAGCACGAACGCCCTGAAGCTGGGGCTGTTCTGCACCAACGGGACCGGTGCCTCCCAGACCCTGGCGCCCGAGCGGCACACGTCGCCCTCATGGGAGCGCTCGGTGCGCACCGCGCAGGCCGCGGAAGCCGCGGGCTTCGAGACCGTCGTTCCGTTCGCCCGGTGGAAGGGCTACCCCGAGAACCGCCCGGAGCACTCGTCCGGCATGGTCATGGATCCGTTCACCTGGGCTGCGGGGATCGCGGCGTCGACCCAGCGGATCGGGGTGCTCGCCACCTCACACGCCCCCACCCTGCACCCGATCGTCGCGGCCAAGCAGGCGGCGACGATCGACCTGATCTCGGGCGGCCGGTTCGCGCTCAACGTCGTCGGCGGCTGGAACCGGCCCGAACTGGAGATGTTCGGCGCACCGCTGCGCGAGCACGACGAGCGCTACGACCACCTGCAGGAGTGGCTGACCGTCCTGCGCCGGCTCTGGACGGAGACCGAGGAGTTCGACTTCCACGGCCGCTTCTTCGACGTCCTCGGCGGCGTCTCGCAGCCCAAGCCGGTCCAGACCCGGGTGCCGATCATGAACGCGGGCGGGTCGCCGCGCGGGATGCGGTTCGCCGCCGAGCACGCCGACCTGTGCTTCGTCATCGTGCAGTCCGAGGACGAGGCCGCGATCCGGGCGCAGGTCGAGGGCTACAAGCAGATGGCCCGCCGGGAGTTCGGCCGCGAGGTGCAGGTCTGGACCCACACGGTCGTCGTGCAGCGCGACACCGACGCCGAGGCCGCGGCCTACCTGCGGCGCGTCTCGGTGGAGCAGGAGGACACCGAGAGCGTCGACGCGTGGATGCGGCTGCAGGGAGCCGAGGCCCAGCTGATGCCGCCGGAGGTCCTCGCGATCATGCGGCAGCGGATGGCGGCGGGCGCGGGCGGGTTCCCCCTGGCGGGGACACCGGACACGATCGCCGAACGGCTGGAGACGCTCAGTGCCGCCGGGATCGACGGCGCCCTTCTGACCTGGATCGACTACGACAGCGGCCTCGCGGACTTCATCCGGGACGTGCTCCCGCTGCTGGTGAAGGCCGGGATCCGGGCATGAGGCCCGCCCGCTTCCGCACCGCCACGGGCACCCGCGCGTTCGGCGTGGTCGACGGCGACGAGATCGTCCGGCTCGACCGGCGCGTCCCGTCCTTCGAGTCCCTGCTGGCCGCGCCGGTGCTGCCGGAGCCCGCCGACGAGCGGGTGGCCGACGTGACCTGGGAACCCCCGATGGGCGACCACGCGAAGGTCCTCTGCTGCGGGATGAACTTCGCCTCGCACGCGGGCGAGTCCGGCCGCGAGGTCCTCGACCGGCCGACGTTGTTCGCGCGGTTCCCGGACTCGTTCGTCGGCGCGGGCACCCCCGTCGTGCGGCCGACCGTGGACGACAGTCTCGACTGGGAGGGCGAGGCCGCGATCGTGATCGGGCGCGCGGGCAGGCACATCGCCGAGTCCGTCGCATGGGACCACGTCGCCGGTGTGACGGCGATGGCGGAGAACAGCGTGCGTACCTGGCAGCTGCACTCGACCCAGGCCACGGCGGGCAAGAACTTCGCCGGTAGCGGCGCGATGGGCCCGTGGCTGACCACGCTCGACGAGGCGGGCCGCGGCCCGTGGACCGTCACCACCCGGCTCAACGGTGCGGTGGTCCAGCACGACACCACCGACCACCTCGTGTTCGACGTCCCCCGGCTGGTCGCCTACGTCAGCGCGTTCACCCCGCTGCGGCCGGGCGATGTCATCGCGACCGGCACGCCGAAGGGTGTCGGGTTCCGGATGGACCCGCCCCGGTTCCTGGCGCCCGGTGACGAGATCGAGGTCGAGGTCTCCGGCGTCGGGGTGCTGCGCAACGGGGTCGTCGACGAGCTCGTCACCACGGGGAGCACGACGTGAGGGTCTGGACCGAGGCGGACGTCCGCGCCGGCGTCGCCGTCACCGACGTGATCGAGTCCTTGACCGACGTGCTCGCCCACGAGGTCGCGGGCAGCGCATGGAACCTCGACAAGACCATGGCGAGCTGGCCGGTCGGCGGCGCGACGGGCAGCGCGCACGCGCTCGGCGCCGTGGACCTGGAGTCGGACCTCGCGGTGTTCAAGACCTGGGTCAACACCCCGGCCGGGGCGAGCGCGGTGATGACGCTGTTCGGCGCGACGGACGGTCGCACTCTCGGTGTGACCGAGGCGGGCACGGCGGGTGCGCTGCGCACCTCGGCGATCGCCGGCCTCGCCACGAGGCTCATGGCGGACCCGGCGGCGGACGAGCTCGCCGTCCTCGGCGCGGGACGACAGGCGTTCCGGCAGGTCGAGGCGGTTGCCGCGGTCCGGGAGCTGCGCCGGGTGCGGATCTGGAACCGCACGCCCGCGAAGGCCGAGGAGCTGGCCGAGCAGCTTCGTACCGGGTCGGGGCTCGTGGCCGACGCGGTGCCCGGTCCGGGCGACGCGATCCAGGACTGCCCGATCGTCACCCTGATCACGCGGGCCGCCGAGCCGTTCCTCGATCTCGCCGACCTCGCCGAGGGCGCGCACCTCAACGCGCTGGGTGCGATCCTGCCGAGCCACGCGGAGTTCGTCCCGTCGTCCCTGGCGGCGGCGGATCTCACCGTGGTCGACAGCGAGCCGAACGCCCGCCGCGGCTCCCGTGAGCTGCGCGAGTTCGACGACTGGCCGGCCGTTCACACCCTCGGCGAGCTCGTCACCGGGAAGACCTCCCGCCCGGAGCGGCCCCGGCTCACCGTGTTCAAGGGCATGGGAATGGGTCTGTCCGACCTGGCCGTGGCCCGCGTGCTGCTCGGAGCAGCTCCGTGAAGTTCCGCACCGATCCGGCGCGGATCCGGGGATCGATCGCGCCGGTGGTCACCCCGTTCACCGCGGACGGAGCCGTCGACACCGAGTCCCTGCGGGGCCTGATCCGCTGGCAGCTCGACCAGGGTTCGCACGGCATCTCGATCGGCGGCTCCACCGGCGAGCCCGCCGCACAGACGGCGGCGGAACGGATCGCCGCGATCCGGATCACCGCCGAGGAGGTTGCCGACGCCGTCCCGTTCCTGCCCGGCACCGGGTCGGCCAAGCTCGACGAGACCCTCGAGATCACCGCCGCGGCGCGGGAGGCGGGCGCGGACGCCGCACTGGTCATCACGCCGTACTACGCCCGGCCCACGCAGGACGGCCTGGTGCACTGGTACTCCACGGTGGCCGGCGAGTTCCCGGACCTGCCGATCGTCGTCTACAACGTGCCGTCCCGGACCGCGGTGGACATCGCACCCGAGACCGTGGCGCGACTGTTCCGCGAGCACGACAACATCGTCGGGATCAAGGAGACGACGAAGGACTTCGAGCACTTCTCCCGCGTGCTGCAGCTGTGCGGGCGGGACCTGCTCGTGTGGTCCGGGATCGAGCTCCTCGGCATACCGCTGCTCGCGCTGGGTGGCGTGGGGTTCATCAGCGCCGTCGCCAACCTCGCCCCGGCCGCCGTCGCGCGGATGTACGAGGCGTGGGAGGCCGGCGACCACGAGCAGGCCCGCGAGCTGCACTACGCCCTGCACCCGCTGGTCGACCTGCTGTTCGTCGAGACCAACCCGGCACCGGCCAAATGGGCACTCCACCAGCAGGGGCGGATCTCGTCGTCGCACGTCCGCGAACCGTTGCTGCCGCTGACCGCGGCGGGGCAGGAGCGCGTCCGCGCGCTGCTCGAGCAGGGCTCCGCCCTGCTGTGACGACCTCCGGGCGGCGCGTCGCTCCCGGCGAGCTGCCGTGACGGTCAAGAACAAGGAGGGACAACCCGCATGACGACGTTCCAGAACCTCATGCTCGACGTCAGCGGCGCCGCCGCCCCGGCCCCGGCCCCCTGGCGCCCGATCAAGATCACCCGTGCGGAGATCGACGCCGAGATCGACCGGCTCTCGGCCGCCCCGGCCCCGGCCAACGGGCGCCGCGCCAGCCGCATCGTGCACCCGTCCGCCGTCGCGCCCGGTCTCGGCTTCGCCCCCGGCGTCTCGGTGACGATCGAGGTGCTCGATCCGGGGGAGCGGACCGCCCCGATGCGGGAGAACGCGCACCGCGTGGAGATCGGGATCCGCGGCAGCGGGCGGATCTCGGTGCAGGGCCGCGACGTCCGCGAGATCGACCTCGCCCGCCTCGACGTCGCGAACATCCCCGCCATGCAGGGGTTCGTCTTCCGCAACACCGGCGACGAGGTGTGGGCCCGGCTGTCGTACTCCAACGCCCCGCTGCTGGAGAAGCTCACCGCGCACTACGCCGAGGACCTGCCCGAGGGCTGGGAACCGCGCCGTCGAACAGCAGGGCCCCGCAGCACCGAGGCCCCGGCGGCGTACACCCGCGGGACCGCCCCCGACCACGCCATCGGCACCGACGGCGCCCGGCTGCGCGGGTACGAGTTCCTCGTGGACATCGAGGTCGTGGAGTCCCTGGCGCTGCACTGGCCGTGGGAGGAGGTCCGTCGTCTCCTCTCGCGGACCGCGGGCGACGGCGGGCGCACCATCATGGCGCTCTACAACCCGGCCACCCGGCGCAGACAGGGCGCGACGCACAACTTCTTCGTCACCGCCTCCTACCTGCCGCCCGGGTCCGGGCAGCGCCCCCGCGGGCGCGGCCACAAGCACACCTCCGTCGCGATCAACTACCACTTCGCCGGCCACGGCGAGAGCGAGGTCGACGGCGAGACCCTCACGTGGGAGGAGGGCGACCTGCTGCTCTCCGCACCGTCCTGGCTCGAGCACGCGCACTACCAGGGCGCCGAGGGCCTGGGCGCCTTCACCGTGCAGGACCACCCGCTGCACATCGGCATGGAGTCGCTGGTGTGGCAGGAGGAGATGGACGGCCCCGTGCTGACCCTCGGCTCCGAGGACGGTCAGACCGGCTACGTCGGCCCGCGCGAGGCCGGGAGCTAGGAACGAGCCCGGCCCAGCTCGCGCAGGGCCTCGACGGCGGCTGCCTGCAGCGGGGAGAAGTACTTGGCCTCGCGGTGGTACAGGCCGATGCCCTCGACGAGGTGCGCGTCGCTGATCTCCACGGCGCGCACCCGTCCGGCCTCGACGTCCCTGCGGAGCATGTAGCCCATCGCGAGCGCGACCCAGCCGTTCGCGGAGACGGCCTCGATGATCGCCTCGGCGTGGCCGAGCCGGATCACCGGCGTCGGCAGCGCGGTGCCGTGGCGGCGCAGCTGGTCCTGGACCATGCGGTGGAACGAGACGCCGGAGGGCACGCCCACGAGCGGGAGGTCGTGCAGCTGCGCGAGGGTGATCGAGTCGCCGTCGGGCGGGCCGTGCGGGCTCGCGCACAGCACCATCGGCTCCTCCCACAGCTTCTCGCCGATCAGGTCCTCCGGCACCTCGCTGTCCACCCAGCTCGTCACCGCGAAGTCGATGGTGCCGCGCTGCGCGGCCCGCAGCGCGACCTCCGGCTCCCCGATCTGCACGGTGATGTCGGCGCCGGTGCGCTCGGCGCGCAGGGCGGTCATCACCGGCGGGAGCAGGTAGGTGCCGATCGCCATGCTGGCGGCCACGACCAGCGAGCCCGCCGTACCGGCGACGAGATCGTCGACGTCGCGCTGGACCTGGGCGCTGCTCGCCAGCACCTCCTTGGCCCAGCGGTACACCCGTTCCCCGGCCTCGGTGAGCACCAGCGACACCCCGGACCGCACCACCAGGGTGGCGCCGAGTGCCTTCTCCAGCGACCGCAGCTGACCGGACACGCTCGGCTGTGCCACCCGCAGCTGTTCCGCGGCCCGGGTCACCCCTCCGGCGTCGACGACCAGGCAGAACACGGACAGCCGCCGTAGCGTCACCCCGTCGTCCATGAGAGCGATCCTATGAGCCGGCCGATCCCGACCGGTGCTCGTTCAGGCGTAGTAGTGGCCGTCCTCGAGGTCGGCGACGAGGGTCGGGCCGGTCGGCTTCCAGTCCACCAGCGCGCAGGTGAGCTCCGCCGAGGCCGGGCCGTCGGTGCTCCAGAATCCACCGAGCCACCCGACGTGGTCGTGCACCTCGTCGGCGGTGACGGAGACGGCCGGAACGCCCAGGTGATCGGCGACGACCTCGGCCACCGCGCGGATCGGCACACCCTCCTCGCCGACGGCGTGCAGCACCGACCCCGCGGGTGCGGACTCGAGCGCGAGGCGGAACAGGCGCGCGGCGTCGTCGCGGTGCACGGCAGGCCATCGGTTGGCGCCGTCCCCGACATAGGCGGCGGCACCCTTCTCGCGGGCGAACCCGACCGCCGTGGCGATCAACCCGTTGTCACCGTTGCCGTGCGTGGCCGGAGGGAGGCGGACGACCGACGAGCGAACCCCGCGGTCGGCGAGGGCGAGCGCGTAGTGGGCGGTCGCGATCCGCCCGGCGCCACCACTGATCGGCGAGGTGCCGTCGCCGGTGTCCGGCACGAGACCGTCGCGTTCGGTGGCGACCACCCCGGGTGCGAGCCCGAGCACCCCGAGGATTCCGGAGGCGATGACGAGCGGGTTGCCGGTACCGGCGAGCACCTCGCCGAACACCTCGACGACCGCGCGGTCGGTCGCGCTCGCACCGGCGTAGTCGCCCGCGAAGGCGATGTCGTGCTTGAACCCGAGGTGGACGACGCCGTCGGCCGCCGCGGCGCCCTCGCGCAGGACGTCGAGATCATCGAGCGACCCCGCGAGCACCGCGGCGCCCGCGGCGCGCAGCGCGTCGGCCGCCGTGGTCGAGCGGGCCAGTCCGGTGACCTGGTGGCCGGCGGCGAGGAGGTCGGGGACGAGGCCGCGCCCCACCCAACCCGACCCGCCGGTGACGAACACGTGCATGGAACCCTCCGTACGTCGCGCGCTATTCTTTAAACGTTCGTACCAGAAATTTGCGACGACCGACAAGGAGGCGGTGATGGCAGGGCGGCCCGTCGATCATCGGCGGCGGCTCGAGCTGCTCGACGCGGTCGTCGACTACGCGGTCGAGAACGGCTTCTCGGAGCTGTCCTGGCGGCCCGTCGCGGCGGCACTGGACGTCTCGACGAACACGCTCGTGCACCACTTCGGGTCGAAGGAGCACCTGCTCGTCGCCATCCTCGGCCGGCTGCGGGAGCGCATCCTGGCGGCGACGGCCGAGCTGCTCGGTGCGCAGCACGACCTCGCGGCGGCCGCCCGGGCGGCGTGGGAGCAGACCTCGCAGCCGGCACGAGCGGCGGAGTTCCGGCTCTTCTTCGCGGTCTACGGGCGCGCGCTGCAGGCGCCGGAGCAGTTCGCCGACTTCCTCGACCGGGTGGTGGCCGACTGGATGGCCGCGCTCCGTGCCGCCCAGGGCCCGGACGTCGACCCGGCCGTCGCGGACCGGGAGGCGACGTTGGTGATCGCGACGCTCCGTGGCCTGCTGCTCGACCTGCTCACCACCGGCGACCGGGCGCGGGTCGAGGGTGCGGCGGACCGGTTCCTCGCCACGCTCGCCCGTCCCGAGGACTGAGCCCGAGGACCGAGCCGCGCATTGCATCCAATCTGGCGGTATTGCATGCTATCGACGTGCCTCCCTTCGCGCCGCCACCGGCCGACACGACCCGACCCACGCTGAGCGGTTCGTTCGGCATGGCGGCCTCGACCCACTGGTTGGCCAGTGGGACGGCGCAGTCGGTGCTGGAGCGCGGGGGCAACGCCTTCGACGCTGCGGTCGCCGCGGCCTTCGTCCTGCACGTGGTGGAGCCGCACCTGAACGGGCCCGGCGGCGACCTGGTCGCCCTCGTCGCCCCGGCCGACGGCGCCGTCCGCGTGGTCAACGGTCAGGGCCCCGCACCGGCGGGGGCGACGCCCGAGCACTTCCGGGAGCAGGGGCTCGACGAGGTCCCGGGCTCGGGGGCCCTGGCCGCGGCCGTCCCGGGTGCGGTGGTGGCGTGGTTGGAGGTCCTGCTCGAACACGGGACGTGGCCGCTGGCCGACGTCCTCGACTACGCCATCCACTACGCCGAGCGCGGGTTCCCGGCCGCCCCGCAGCTCTGCGCGGTGATCGCCGCGATGACCCGGCACTTCGTCGACCACTGGCCGACGTCGGCCGCGCAGTGGCTGGCCGACGGTACGGCGCCGACGCCGGGGCAGACCTTGCGGAACCCGGCCTACGCGGCGACGTTGCGCCGCCTGGTGGCCGAGTCGACGCAGGCGGGGCCGTCGCGCACGGCGGGCATCCGGGAGGCCCTGCGGATCTGGCGGTCGGGATTCGTCGCCGCGGCGTTGGCCCGCTCCGTCGAGCGCCCGCACCGGCATTCGTCGGGCACCGATCACGCAGGGGTCCTCACCGCCGACGACCTCGCGGCGTACCGGCCCCGCTACGAGGTGCCGACGCGGCTGACGTTCCGCGGCGTGACCGTCGCGAAACCCGGGTTCTGGTCCCAGGGCCCCGTCCTGCTGCAGACCCTCGCGATCCTCGACCAGTTCGACGACGCCCGCCTCGACCCGTCGACGGCGCTCGGCGCGCACACCGTCCTCGAGGCCCTCAAGCTCGCGCTGGCCGACCGCGACTGCTACTACGGCGACCACGACGACGCGGCCGGCCTCGCCGCGCTGTTGTCCCCGGACTACGCGCGGGAGCGGGCGGCGGCCATCACCGACAGCGCGTCGTCGGAGTACCGGCCGGGCCGGCCGCCCGGGCTGGAGCCGTGCCTGCCGCCGTTGCGGGAGAAGGAGTCCGTGCGCGGGTCGGAGGGGGTCGGCGAGCCGACGGTGTCGCGCACCGGCGTCACCCGCGGCGACACGTGCCACGTCGACGTCGTGGACCGGTGGGGCAACCTGGTGTCGGCCACCCCGTCGGGAGGGTGGCTGCAGTCCTCCCCGGCCGTCCCCGAGCTGGGGTTCTGCCTCGGGACCCGGCTGCAGATGACATGGCTGAGCCCGGACAGCCCGTCCGGGCTGCGGCCGGGTCGTCTGCCGCGCACCACGTTGAGCCCGACGATGCTCCTCGACGGCGACCGGCCCGTCGCGGCGCTCGGCACCCCTGGCGGTGACCAGCAGGACCAGTGGCAGCTGCTGTATCTCCTGCGCACCATCGTCGGCGGCTACCAGCCGCAGCAGGCGATCGACGCGCCGGCGTTCCACACCGTGGCCGCGGTGAGCAGCTTCTGGCCGCGGATCTGGACGCCCGGGGGCGCCGTCGTCGAACGGCGGCTGGGTGCCGACGTCATCGAGGAGCTGGTCCGGCGCGGACACCGCGTCACCGTCTCCGACGACTGGAGCCTCGGCAGGCTCTCCACGGTGACCCGGGACCCCGGCAGCGGGTCGCTGTCCGCGGCGGCGAACTCGCGCGGTGCGCAGGGGTACGCCGTCGGGCGCTGACGCGACGTGCATCCAGTTCGGTCCGACGGGGATGCAATCCTGTTACTGTCGGGCCGCCGTCCCCGAACGAGCAGGGGTGCCCATGTCCGGCGACACCGCTGAGATCGACGCCGCCCGCGGTCGCGCGGGCGAGATCGACGCCGCCCGCGGTCGCGCGGGCGAGATCGTCGAGGCCCTGCAGCGTCGGATCCTGATGGGTGAGGTCCCTGTCGGTTCCTGGCTGCGCCACGAGGCGCTGGCCGCGGAGTTCGGGACCAGCCGGACGCCGGTACGCGAGGCGCTGCGCATCCTCGACGCGCAGGGCGTCGTCACGATCGTCCGCAACCGCGGAGCGCGGGTGGACGGGCACTCCGGCCGGGACCTGCGTGAGCTCGGCGAGGTCCGCGCCGAGCTGGAGGGGTTCGCGGCCCAGCTGGCCGCCGAGCGTATCGACGACGCCCAGCTCGAGCGCCTCCGCGGAGCCTGGCACGGTTTCCGCCGCGCGATCGAGGAGTTCGTGGACCTGCCCGCGGCCGAACGCACGGTGCGGACGGCGCCCGCGTGGGTCGAGGCGAACGGCCGTTTCCACGCGCTCGTCGCGGAGGCGTCGGGCAACCGGCAGCTCGCGCACACCATCGCCGACATCCACCGGCGGCTGCCGCAGAACATCTCCTTCGCCGCCTATGCGGGGCGGGTGCGGCTGCTGAGGCGCAACCTCGCCGAGCACGACGAGATCACCGACGCCATCGCCAGGGGCGACGGGGCGTCCGCGCGCGCCGCGATGACCGCGCACATCCGCAACGCCGTGGAGGCGACGAGCCGCTGGGCCGAGGACAACGGTCTCGTCCGCGAACGATACTGACGCCGGTAAAATGGGATCCATACTTGACGATTTCGTATCCTGAAACGTAGGCTCGCTCAGGACCGGCGCGGGCGCCGTTCGGCGACGTGGGTGCGGTGCGTCGCGCCCGACGGTCTCCTCGGCAGCGCGGCGGAAGGAGTCGACGGGTGGACGAGAGCAGGCGCCGCGCCGAGATCGTCGCCGAGCTGACGGCGCCGGGCGGCGGCTTCGCCATCGGTACGGCGCGGGTGCTCGGCGTCGAGCTGCCGGTGTACACCGACGCACCCGCGAGCGTGCGCGACGTCCTCGTCGCGGCCGCGCACCCGCCGGACCGGCCCGCCGTCACGTTCGAGGACGAGACCCGGACGTGGGGCGAGCACACCGACCTGGTCGCCCGGTTCGCCACGCTCCTCGTCGAGCGGTACGGGATCGGCAAGGGCGACAGGGTCGCCATCGCGATGCGCAACTATCCCGAGTGGGTCGTCGTGTTCGCCGCGGCCGCCGCGGTCGGCGCCGTGTGCGTCCCGCTGAACGCGTGGTGGACCGGGTCGGAGCTGGTCGATGCCCTCGCCGACTGCGGGGCGGCCGTGCTGGTCGCCGACCGCGAGCGGACCGAGAGCGTGCAGCCGCAGCGCCACCGCCTGCCCGGCCTGCGTGCCGTGGTCGAGGTCCGGCCGGGGGAGGCCGTCCGCGGTGACGACGAGTGGGAGGCCCTGCTCGCCGGCGAACGCCGCCGGTTCGACCTCACCTCGGTCCCGATCGACCCCGACGACGACGTCACGATCCTCTACACGTCGGGCACGAGCGGGCGCCCGAAGGGCGCGGTCGCCACCAACCGCGCGCACGTCACGGTCCTGTCGAACCTGCGGCTGCACGCCGTGGTCGAGAGCCGGCTGGCGCAGTGGCGCGGCGAGCCGTTGCCGCCGCCGCCCGAGCAGCCGACGCTGCTCGTCCCGGGCCCGCTGTTCCACGTGGCCTACCTGCCCCGGCTGATCTCGTCCGCCGTCACGGGCGTGCACCTCGTGCTCATGCACCGGTGGGACGCCCGGCGGGCGGTCGAGCTGATCGAGCGCGAGGGGGTCGACACCCTCACGGCGGTCCCGACGGTCGCGCGTCAGCTGATGGACGAGATCGAGCGCTCCGGCGCGCAGCTGCCGTCCCTCCGGACACTGGGCACCGGCGGCGCGCAGTCCACGTCCGCGCTGATCGCGCGGATCGGGACGCTCCTCGGCGGCCGGGTCGGAACCGGCACCGGGTACGGGCTCACCGAGACCACCGGCGCCATGGTGATGATCGGCTCGCGCGACTACTTCCGCCGTCCGCTGTCGGTCGGGAGGCCCTTTCCCACGTCGCAGCTACGAGTGGTCGGGGCGGACGGGTGCGACGTCCCCGACGGGGAGGTCGGCGAGGCGTGGTTCAAGGGCGCCTCGCTCGCCCGCGGCTACTGGAACCACGACTCGACCGCGTTCACGGCCGACGGCTGGTTCCGCACCGGCGACCTCGTCCGCCGCGACGAGGAGGGTTTCGTGCACATCGTCGACCGGATCAAGGACGTCGTGATCCGGGGAGGCGAGAACGTCTACTGCGCGGAGGTCGAGGAGGTCCTCGCCGAGCACCCCGACGTGCAGGAGGCGGCCGTGGTCGGGGTCCCGGACCCGCTGCTCGGCGAGGAGGTCGCCGCGGTCGTACGGGTCGCGACCGGCGCCTCGGTCACCGCGGAGGACCTGCGTGACCACGCCCGGCAGCGGCTGGCGGCGTTCAAGGTCCCGACCCGGTTCGTCGTCGGTTCGGACGCGCTCCCGCGCAACGCCGCGGGCAAGGTCCTCAAACGCGAGCTGCGCACGCGCTTCGAACCGCTCACCGTCCTCTCCAGATCGGACCACACGTGACCACGACCGAGCAGTCGACCGAACCCGCGTCCATCGGCGCGCCCTACCGGGAGATCCTCTACTCCACGGCCGACCGGATCGCGACCATCACCCTCAACGTGCCGGACAAGCGCAACCGGCTGAGCTACCTGATGCGCCGCGAGATCCTGCACGCGTTGCGCACGGCCGAGCAGGACGACGACGTCACCGTCGTGCTGATCCGGGCCAACGGCCCGTCGTTCTGCGCGGGGTACGACCTGTCGTCCGGACCGAAGACCAGCGCCCGACCCGCCGAGGGGGCGCGCTACTACCGCGACGACGGGATCCGGCCGGAGCGCTGGGTCAGCGCGGCGGAGTTCGACGACTGGACCGACCAGTGGGCGCGCAGCTGCGTGCGGGACTGGTACACGATCTGGGACCTGCTCAAGCCGGTCGTCGCCATGGTCCACGGCCACTGCGTCGCCGGCGGAACGGAGCTGATGTCGATGTGCGACATCGCCTTCGTCGCCGACGACGCCGTCATCGGGTACCCGCCGATGCGCGGGATGACCACGCCGGACGTGCCGTACTTCCCCTGGAAGATGAGCATGGCCCAGGCCAAGTACCTCCAGTTGACCGGGAACTCGGTGACGGGCGCGGAGGCGGCCCGGATGGGGTGGGTCGTGAAGTCCTTCCCCGCCGACAGCCTCGACGCGGAGACGCAGCGGGAGCTGCGGGCGATCTCGTCGATCGCACCAGGTCTGCTCGCGGCCAACAAGCACTCGGTGAACCAGGCCTACGAGATCCAGGGCATGAAGACCCACTTCGACCAGTCGTGGTCGTGGCACGCGTTGAGCGGCAACCTCCGTCCCGGCGCCCGGGCCTTCCGCGAGAAGCTCGACGAGGGCGGGCTGCGCGCCGCGCTCGACTGGCGCGACGGTGCCTTCCGCGCGGAGGGGTTCGCCTGATGACGGCCGAGCTCGACCTCGTCGTCACGACGACCGAGGACCTGCTGCGCTCCCACCCGCCCGCGCGGACGCCGCGGCGGGACTTCCTCGCCGCCCAGTTCGACGCGGGGCTCGCCTGGGTCCACTTCCCGGTCGGGTCGGGCGGGCTGGGGGTGGCGCCGCCGCTGCAGCGCGAGGTCACCCTGCGGCTGGCCGACACCGGGGCGCCCGACGGCGCCGAGTTCAACCGGCTCGGCTACTCGATGGGCGCGCCGACGCTGGCGGCGTGGGGTACCCGGGCGCAGCAGGAGCGCTACCTGCGCCCGCTGTTCGTCGGCGACGAGCGCTGGTGCCAGCTGTTCTCGGAACCCGGTGCGGGCTCGGACCTCGCGGGGCTGAGCACCCGGGCGGTCCGCGACGGCGACGCCTGGGTCGTCAACGGGCAGAAGGTCTGGAGCTCGCTGGCGACGATCTCCCAGGTGGGCATGCTGATCGCCCGGACGGACCCGGAGCAGCCCAAGCATCGAGGCCTGACCTACTTCCTCGTCGACATGGACGCGCCGGGGGTGGAGGTCCGCCCGCTGCGGCAGCTGACCGGCGAGGCCGAGTTCAACGAGGTGTACCTGACCGACGTGCGGGTCCCGGACTCCGCGCGCGTCGGCGAGGTGTCCGACGGCTGGCGCGTCGCGATGACCACGCTCATGGAGGAGCGGGTCCTGTTCAACCGGGAACGGACCGAGAGGACGCCGGCCGACCTGGCCCTCGAGCTGTACCGCACGCGGCCGGACCCGGGCCCGGAGCTGCGGACCCGGATGATCGACCTCTGGGTCCGGGCGCGGGTCCAGCGGCTGAACAGCCGGCGGGCGGCGGCCAACCGGACAGCCGGGATCCCGGGCCCGGAGGGCTCGATCGGCAAGCTCGTCTACGCCGAGCTCAACCAGGACGCGCTGGAGCTCTGCCTGGACCTCCTGGGGGACGAGAGCATGCTCTACGACTCCTACGAGATGTCCGCCTACACCGAGGAGTCGCTGACGCGGCGCGCCGAGCAGGACGTCCGACGGCTGTTCCTGCGTTCGCGGGCCTACTCGATCGAGGGCGGCACGTCCGAGATCATGCGCAACATCCTCGCCGAACGGGTTCTCGGCCTGCCGCCGGAACCGCGCACCGACAAGAACGTTCCCTTCTCCCGAATCCCGCGGGGTTGATCCGGATGAGCACGAACGACGCCCGCGACGAGCTGCGCCGAGTCGTCCGGCAGTTCCTGGAACGCCGCTCGACCGAGAGCGACGTCCGCCGGCTGATGGAGGACGAGGCCGGGTACGACCCCGCGGTCTGGACGACGATGGCCGACCAGCTGGGCCTGCAGGCGATGGCGATCCCCGAGGAGCTCGGCGGCGCCGGGTTCGGGTACCAGGAACTGTGCGTGGTCTTCGAGGAGATGGGCCGTGCGCTGCTCCCGTCCCCGTTCTTCGCGACGGTGGGCCTCGCGGCGACGGCCCTGCTCGAGTGCGGCGACCAGGAGGCGATGAAGCGCCACCTGCCCGCGATCGCGTCGGGTGAGCTCGTCGCGACGCTCGCGGTCGGTGAGGAGCGGGGCGGCTGGGACGAGTCGGCCGTCGACATGCGCGCGCAGCCGTCCGGGTCCGGCTGGACCCTGTCCGGGGTGAAGCGCTTCGTCCCGGACGCGCACGTGAGCGGCCTCCTGCTGGTCGTCGCCCGCACCGCCGAGGGCCTGTCGCTGTTCGCGGTGGACCCGCACTCGGCCGGGTGCAGGGTCGAGGTCGAGCTCACCCTCGACCTGACCCGCAAGCTCTCCCGGGTCCGCCTGGACGCGACGCCCGCGGTCCTCGTCGGGCGCGCCGGGCAGGCCTGGGACGGGGTGCGCCGGGCGCTGCGGTTCGCCGCGGTCGCGCTGGCCTGCGAGCAGGTCGGCGGCGCCCG
This sequence comes from Pseudonocardia sp. D17, assembly GCF_036984265.1. NCBI lineage: Bacteria > Bacillati > Actinomycetota > Actinomycetes > Pseudonocardiales > Pseudonocardiaceae > Pseudonocardia > Pseudonocardia sp. D17. The sequence goes on from NZ_BPRG01000234.1 coordinate 334,881, forward strand.
GCGGGTGCTCGACATGACGCTCGACCACGTCACGGTGCGCCACCAGTTCGGCCGTCCGGTCGGGTCGTTCCAGGCGGTCAAGCACAAGCTGGCCGACATGCTCGTCGACATCGAGTCGGCGCGCTCGGCGGCGTACGACGCGGCCCGGGCCGTCGCCGAGCGCGACGCCGACGTCGAGCTCGCAGCGTCGGTGGCCAAGGCGGTCTGCTCCGACACCTACACGCGGGCGGCCGCGACGGCGATCCAGCTGCACGGCGGCATCGGGTTCACCTGGGAGCACGCGGCGCAGCTCTACTACAAGCGCGCCAAGAGCAGCGAGTTCCTCCTGGGCACCCCCGGCCACCACCGGGACCTCGTCGGCCGGGCGCTCGGGATCTGACCCGGCGGGTCCACCCGACGTAACGGGACCGTCCCGGTCCCGAGGAAACGAACCTGGAGTCATCGCGATGGAGAGCTTCCGTGAGATCGGGGCCCGGCTCAGCAACTGGAACCGCTGGGGACCCGACGACGAGCGGGGCACGGTCAACCACATCACGCCCGAGGCCGTCGTCGCCGCGGCGCGGCTGGTGCGCACCGGCCGCGTGTTCGACCTGGGAATCCCGTTCGCGTCGGACGGGCCGCAGCCCGGCGGGGCGCGGATCAACCCGGTGCACCTGATGCGGGACACCGGCGCGAACCAGGACTTCCCCGGCGGGTTCCACTTCGCCGACGACTACATCTTCATGCCGCTGCAGTGCGCCTCGCAATGGGACAGCCTGGCCCACGTCTTCTACGACGGCCTGCTCTACAACGGCTACCCGGCCTCCGAGGTCGGGCCCCGCGGTGCCGGCAGGCTCGCGATCGACAAGCTAGGCAAGGGCATCACCGGCCGGGGCGTGCTGCTCGACGTCGCCCGCCTGAAGGGCGTGGAGTGGCTGGAGCGCGGCTACGTGATCACCCCCGCCGATCTCGACGAGGCGGCCGCGCGCCAGGGCGTCACGGTGGGCCGGGGCGACATCCTGCTGATCCGGACGGGCTGGCGCCGTGTCTTCACCACGACCGGTGACTCGCGACGGTTCATGGACGGCGAGCCCGGGATCGGCCTGCAGTGCGCGGAGTGGCTGTACGAGCGGGAGGTCGCCGCGCTGTGTTCGGACAACTGGGCGATCGAGGCGCTCCCCGGCGAGCCCGACGAGAAGTTCGCGGTGCACTGCGTGCTGATCCGCGACATGGGCATGCCGCTGGGGGAGATCCTCGACTTCGAGGAGCTCGCCGAGGACTGCGCCGCCGACGGGGTCTACGAGTTCTTCTTCAGCGGGCCGCCGATCAAGTTCGCCAACGCCGTCGGCTCGCCGGTCAACCCGCTCGCGGTCAAGTGAGACGTCACCGCCGCCGGGCGGGGGTGGTCTCCTGGCCGATCTCGTCGACGGTGCGGACGAGCAGCTCGCTGGCGCGTTTGGCGTGCTCACGCAGCAGGGTGCCGGCGGTCGCCCCGTCGCCGCGGGTGAGGGCGTCGAGGATCGCGGCGTGTTCGGCCGCGTCCCGCTCGAGCCGCCGGACGTCGGAGCCGAGGGCGATCCAGGTCAGGTTCCGGGGCACCTTGTGGTGCAGGCTCTCGACGACGTCGGCGAGCAGCTTGTTCCCGCTGGCCTCGATGATGACCGAGTGGAACTCGGTGTTGGCCTCGTGCCAGCGCCGTTGCACCGCGGCGGGGTCGCTGTCGGCCGCCCTGAGCTCGTCGACGGCCTGACGGAACATCGCCTCGGCCCGGCTCAGCCGGTCGAGCTGCCCGGAGGTGATCAGCTCGGCGGCGGCCGTACCCGCGTGGGCCTGCAGCACGCCGTGCAGCTCGTAGACCTCCATGATGTCGCGGGTCGACGGCAGGCGTACCCGCGCGCCCCGGTTCGCGATCATCTCCACCGTGCCGACGGCCTGGAGCTGCCGCAACGCCTCGCGGACGGGCATGCGGCTCACGCCGAGCTCGGTGGCCAGGTGCTCCTGACGCAGCCACGTCCCGGCCGGGATCTCCCCGGTGCTGATCCGTTCCTGGAGTACCTCGACGAGCGAGTCGACCAGGTCGCGGTCGCCGCGCCCACGAGGTCGAGGTTCGGTGCCGGTCTGCGGGTCGGCATCCTGCGCGGTCGCCCGGGCCATCATGGATCCAGCTTACGGCCCACCCTCTGTGATGCCGGCCGTCCGGTCGGCGCGTCGGGATGAGGGTCCCGATGAAATGGATCCAGTATTGAAGTTCAGGGATCCGAAAAGGTACTGTCGATGTCATGACGGACATGTCACCGCTCGACGACGTGACGGTTGTCGACCTGTCGAGCGGGGTCGCCGGTGCGTACTGCACCCACCTGCTGGCCGGGGCGGGCGCCGTCGTCGTCAGGGCGGAGCCACCCGAGGGGCACCCGCTGCGTCGCCGGTCGGCCTCGGGCATCGTGTCCCCCGACGGCGAGGACGGCGCGCTCTTCCGGTTCCTGGCCGGGTCGACGCAGAGTGTGGTCGCCGACCCCGAGCGGCCCGCGGACGTCGCACTCGTGCTCGATGTCCTCGCCCGCGCCGACGCGGTGGTCTGGGATCCGGACTCGCGGCTGGCGGCGGTGCCGGCCCTGCAGCCGGCCGCGCTGCACGAGCGGTTCCCGGCGCTCGACGTCCTCGCCCTCACCGCCTTCGGGCTCGACGGTCCGTGGGCGGGCAGGGCGGCCACCGAGTTCACCCTGCAGGCCTGGTCGGGCGCCATCGGCTGGCGCGGGCTGCCCGGCCGGCCGCCGGTCAGCGTCGGCGGCCGGGTGGGGGAGTGGATGGCCGGCACGTTCGCGGCGACCGGGCTGCTCGCCTCGCGGCGCAGGCGCGCGAGCGACCACGGTGGCCAGATCCTCGACACGTCGATCTTCGAGGCGGTCGCGCTGAGCCTGACCAACATGCACCCCGTCACCTACTTCGCCGAGGCGGGCCGGCCGCGTGATCCGGCGCCGATGTCGCTGCTGCCCGGGATCCACGCCACGAAGGACGGCTGGGTCGGCTTCATGACCGGCACCGGCCAGCAGTGGCTGGACTTCTGTGTGCTCGTCGAACGGTTCGACTGGCTCGACGACGAGACGCTCATCGCGCAGGGGGAGCGGGAACGCCGTCGCGACGAGCTGACCGCCCACATCGACGCCTGGGCCGCGGCGCGGACCACCGCGGAGATCCTCGAGCTGGCCGCGGCGCTGCGGGTCCCCGCCGCGCCCGTGGGCAACGGGGCGACGATCTCGGCGATCGACCACTTCGCCGACCAGGAGATGCTCGTCGAGGCCCCAGAGGGTGGCGTCGTCCAACCGGCCACGCCCTACCGTCTGCACGGCAAGGCGAGCCTGCCGGCACCCGGCCGGGCCCCGGCCCTCGGTGAGCACACCGCGGAATGGGCTCGGCGGGTCGCCGACGGGCCGCGGCCGAGCGCCGGGCCGACGTCCGGGCCCGGCGGCCGGCTCCCCTTCGACGACCTGCGGGTCGTGGAGCTGACGGCGTTCTGGGCGGGCCCGTCGGCCGCGCAGTTCCTCGGGATGCACGGGGCCGAGGTCATCAAGGTCGAGTCGCCGGCCCGGCCGGACGGGATGCGCGCGCTGAGCCTGCGCGCCGTCGACGAGGAACAGTGGTGGGAGTACGCCCCGCTGTTCCACGCGACCAACACCGGCAAGCTCGGCCTCGGGCTGCGCCTGGACCGCCCGCGCGGGCTGGAGCTGCTGGTCGACCTGCTCGACACCAGCGACGTGCTGATCGAGAACTTCAGCCCGCGGGTGCTCGACTCGTGGGAGCTGAGCCCGGAGCTGCTCCACCAGACCAACCCGGGGCTGATCTTCGTGCGGATGCCGGCCTTCGGGCTGACGGGACCGTGGCGGGACCGGACCGGGTTCGCCCAGACCATGGAGCAGGCGTCCGGGATGGCGTGGGTGACGGGGTTCCCGGACGGGGCACCACAGGTCCCGAGCGGGGTCTGCGACCCGCTGGCGGGCGCGCACGCCGCGTTCGCGCTGCAGGTCGCCCTCGCCGTCCGGGACCGTACCGGCGAAGGCATGCTCGTCGAGGTCCCGATGGTGGCGAGCGCCCTCAACGTGGCCGCCGAGCAGGTCATCGAGTACACGGCCTACGGCGTGCTGGCGCAGCGGCAGGGGAACCGGTCGCCGTCCGCCGCGCCGCAGAACCTCTACCGCACGGCGGACCCCGACGACGGGCTCGGCGGCCCGCTCGTGGCGATCTCGGTCGAGACCGACGACCAGTGGACCGCGCTCGTCGACGCGCTCGGCCGACCCGGGTGGGCACAGGCGTCCGAGCTGGCGGGGTTCGCCGGCCGGAAGGCGCGCGAGGACGAGCTCGACGCCCGGCTCGGGGCGTGGTGCGCGCAGCGCTCCGCCGACGAGATCGTCGCGGCGCTGTGGACGGCCGGGGTGCCGGTCGCCCGGGTGGCCATGCCGCACGAACCCGATCACACCCAGTTCGCCCATCGCGGGTTCTTCGAGACCGTCGAGCATCCCGTCGAAGGGTCGACGATCGTCGCCGGCTCACCGGTCCGGTTCACCCGGGACCGCTACCCGGTCCACCGTCGCCGCGCCCCGATGCTGGGCGAGCACAACGCGTACGTCGTCACCGAGCTGCTCGGGATGACCGCGGACGAGTACGACGACCTGGAGGCGAACCACGTGATCGGGACGGGGCTGCGCCTCGATGGGTGAGGAACACGCCGTCGCGGCGGAGACCGGTCCGATGCGGTACTCGGTGGTCGAGCTGGCTCCTGTCGCTCCCGGCGGGACGAGGACCGCGGCGCTGCGCCGGGCGCTGGCCGCCGCGGTCGAGGCCGAGCAGCTCGGATACGACCGGATCTGGTACGCCGAGCACCACCACACCGTGGGCTACGCATCCGCGGACCCGGTGCCGCTCATCGCCGCGGCGGTGGGGCGCACCGACCGGATCCGGGTCGGGTCCGGCGCGGTGCTGCTCAACCACCACAGCGCGTTCACCGTCACCGAGCGGTTCATGATGCTCCAGTCGATGGCGCCCGGCCGCGTCGATCTCGGCATCGGGCGCTCCAGCGCCGGCCCGGTCGTCGACCAGGCCCTGCGCCGCGACCGCGGGTCCCGGCCCGTCGACGACTTCCCCGCCCAGGTCCAGGAGGTCCTCGGCCACGTGCATCGCGCGTTCCCGCAGGGCCACCGCTTCGCGACCCTCGACCTGACGCGCGCGGTCGACGGCGTGCCCGAGGTGTGGCTGCTCGGCTCCTCCGTGGCGAGTGCCCGGCTCGCCGCGCGGCTCGGCATCGGCTACGTCTTCGGCGCCCACATCGACCCCGCGACCACGCAGGCGGCTCTCGACCAGTACCGCGCCGGCTTCGTCGGCACGCCGTTCGGGAGCGGCGCCCCCCGCGCGATCCTCGCGCTCCACCTCGCCGCCGCCGACGACGAGGACCTGGCGCACCGGCTGACGTGGCCCGCCCGCGCGCTGCGGGCGGGCGGCCGGGACCGCCCGATCCCGACGGTGGCGCAGGCGGCGGCGGAGCTGGGTTCCGACGAGCGGGCACGGCCGAGCTCGATCCGGGGTCCGGTGATCCCGCCGCAGGTCGCCGGGACGGCCGAGGCGTTGCGCGAGCAGCTCGAGCCGCTGGTCCGCGCGCTCGGGGTGACCGAGGTGATGGTCCAGGACATGATCAACGACGTGGAGCTGCGCAGCAGGTCGCGCGAGATCGTCGCCAAGGTGCTCGGGTCGATCGACGCCCCCGCGTCCTGAAGGGCGGCGGGCGCCCGCCCGCCGCCCCTCAGGCGTCAGGCCTGGTCCAGCTCGGCCGCGGCGAACCCGCCGCCCTCGTACGGGTTGCCCGTCGCACGCAGGTAGCGCTGCCACTCGGCGGCGTCGTGGCGCACGAGGTAACGCACCACCAGGCCGTCCTCCAGGGTGTAGGTCGCCTCGCTGTGCAGGTGGAGCGGACCGTCCGGCAGGGTGCCGGTGATCGTGTAGTCCGCCACGACGGTGTCCGCGGTGCGCGCCGTGGCCGTCCCGGCGATGTCGATGTCCGGGATCCGCCGGCGCAGGAACGCGCCGTAGTTGCCGTTCCCGGCGACCCCGCCGTGGTCCAGCTCGCTGTACTCGTGCTGGTCGGCCGGCTGCTCGAAGGTCGCCATGGCGAGCTGGATGACCTGCGCGAACAGCGTCTTGTGCACGCTCGCGTACATCTCGAAGCCGCTCCGCAGCGACGTCCGGATGCGGGCGGCCATCTCCTCGGCGGTCTCGGGGGTGTTCATGGCCTCGGACGTCCACCGGGGAGCGTCCGCGGTCGGCCGGTTCGTCATGTCGGTCGTCCTTCGGGTACGGAGGTGGGGCCGGTGCGGACGGGTGTCCGCCCGGTCGCCGGGTCGGCGGAGACCGCGGCGAGGAGCTCACGGGTGTAGGCGTGCCGGGGCGTGTGCAGGACGTCGCCGACCGGGCCCTCCTCGACGATCGCGCCGTCCTTCATGACGAGCACGCGCTCGCACATCCGGTTGATGACGCCGAGGTCGTGCGAGATGAACAGCAGCGCCACGCCGAGGTCGCGCCGCAGGGTGTCGAAGAGGTCGAGGATCTGCGCCTGGATCGAGACGTCGAGCGCCGACACCGGTTCGTCGCACACGAGGATCTCCGGTTCGGGACCGAGCGCGCGGGCGATCGCGACGCGCTGGCGCTGCCCGCCGGACAGCTGAGGCCCACGCCGGTCGAGGATCGTCGCGTCGAGTCCCACGCGGTGCAGCAGTTCGACGACGCGCGACCGGTGGGCCGCCGCCCCGCGCCGGCTCGGCTGCCCGAGGCCCTCCCCGATGATCCGCTCGACGGTGAACCGGGGGTCGAAGGAGCTGAGCGGGTCCTGCTGGATCAGCTGGATGCGGGAGCGGTGCGGCCGTCGGTCGGGCTCGCGCAGCTCCGACCACGACGCGCCGTCGAGGAGCACGCGGCCGTCGTCGGGCCCGAGCATGCCGAGCGCGATCTGCGCGATGGTCGACTTGCCGGAACCGGACTCGCCGACGAGACCGAGCGCCTCCCCTGCCCGCAGCGAGAACGAGACGCCGTCGACGGCCCGCCGCCGGCCGCCGCCGGGCACCCGGAACCGCTTGGACACCCCGTCGACCTCGAGCACCACCCGGCGACCCGACGTGGTGGTCCCGACGGTGCGGGGCGCCGGCGGCGGCAGCGGCTCGGCGGCATCCGCGTGCCAGCAGCGGGCGAGCGACGGGCCGTCGCCCGTGGCGCGCAGGGCGGGCAGCTCCGCGTGACACCGGGCGTCGGCCAGGGCGCAGCGGCTGCGGTACGGGCACCCCGGTCCGGTCGTCGGCGGCGCGAGCCGCGCGATCTGCGTCGGAGCCGGACCCCGGGGGTCGAGGGTCGGGGCCGCGGCCAGCAGGGCGCGCGTGTACGGGTGGACGGGCTCGTGCAGGACCTGCGCGGCCGGGCCCTCCTCGACGACCAGCCCCGCGTACATCACGGCGACGTGGTCGGCCATGCGCGCGACGACGGTCAGGTCGTGGCTGATCAGCAGCACCGCCGTCCCGGCGTCGCGCATGTCGGCCAGCAGGTCGAGCACCTGCGCCTGGATCGTGACGTCGAGCGCCGTGGTGGGCTCGTCGGCGACGACGAGCGACGGCCCCGCCGCGATCGCCGATGCGATGAGCGCACGCTGGCGCAGGCCGCCGGAGAGCTCGTGCGGGTACTGCCGGGCGCGCTGCGCCGGGTCGGGGATGCCGACGTCGCCCAGCAGGGACCGGACCCGTTCGGCGCGCTCGCGGCGTCCGAGATCGGCGTGGACGTCGAGCGGTTCGGCGACCTCGTCCTCGATCCGCCGCAGCGGGTCCAGTGAGGTCAGGGCGTCCTGGAGGACGAAGCCGATCCGGGCTCCGCGCAGCCGCCGCCACCGCCGCTCGCCGAGGGTGAGCAGCGAGCGGCCCTCGAAGGTCATCGTGGTGGCGTCGACGGTCGCGTTCGACCCGGCGAGACCGATCAACGCCCGAGCCGTCACGCTCTTGCCCGAGCCGGACTCGCCGACGACCGCGAGGCACCGTCCGGCCTCGACGGCCAGGCTCACCCCGCGGACGGCGTCGACCGGGCCGTGGCGCGTCGTGAAGCGGACCCGGAGGTCGCGCACGGACAGGAGTGCGTCCGGGGGAGTCATCGCTCGGTCCGCCCCTCGAAGCGCAGCCGCAGCTCCCGGCCGAGCACGCTGATGCTGATGACGGTCAGCGCGATCGCGAGGCCGGGGAAGACTGCGGGGGCCCACGCGTCCTGGAGGTGGTCGCGGGCGTCGGAGAGCAGCGAGCCCCACTCCGATGACGAGGCCTGCGGGCCGAGGCCGAGGAAGCTCAGCGACGCCCCCGCGATGATCGACTGGCCGACGTTCATGGTGGCGAGCACCAGCATGGGCGGCAGGACGTTCGGCACGATGTGGCGGCCGACGACGCCGCGCCTGCGGACACCGAGTGCCGCCGCGGCCTGCACGTAGCCGGCGTGCTTCACGACCTGGGTCTGCACGCGCACCACCCGTGCGAACCCGGGCGCGAGCGAGACCGCGATGGCCACCGCGACGCTCGGGCCGCCGGCGCCGAGCACGGCGACGACCAGCAGCGCCATGAGCGTGGTCGGGACGGCCATGAAGATGTCGGCGACGCGCATCGTCGCCTCGTCGACGAGCCGGCCGCCGAGTCCCGCCGCCAGCCCCCACGCGATGCCGACGAGCGCGGCGAGCGCGGTGGCCCCGAAGCCGAGTGCGAGTGAGGCGCGGGCGCCGTGGACGACCCGTGCCCACGTGTCGCGGCCGAGCTGGTCGGTACCGAGGAGATGGCCGGGGGCCGGGTCGCGGAACGCGTTCACCGGGTCGATCGCGGCCGGGTCGCCGGCGAAGGCATCCGGAAACGCGCCGAGCAGACACACCGCGAGGAAGAACGCGAGGGCGAGTGCCGGCCCGAGCCACCGCGTCCGCCGGAGAGCGCGGGCGGCGGGGAGCTCGGTGACCGGCGGGAGGCCCGCCGGGGGCTCGCCGTGCACCACCGTGGTCATTCGGGGACACCTCGGAGTCGGGGATCGACGACGCGGGTCAGCGCGTCGAGCGCGGTGTTGATCACGACGAAGACGACGGTGGCGACGAGGACGACGCCCGTCACGACGGGAAGGTCGCGACCGTTCACCGCGGTCACCGCGACCTGCCCGATGCCGGCGCGGGCGAAGACCGTCTCGATCACGACGACGCCCCCCAACAGCGTCCCGAGCGTCCAGCCGGACAGCGTGAGCACCGGTAGCAGGGCGTGTCGGAGGGCGTGGCGCAGCCGGAGCCGGGTCGCGGTCGCCCCACGCGCCAGCACCGTGGTGGCGAACGGCTGCTCGAGCGCACGTTGCAGCCCGTCGCGCATCACGAGCGCGAGCGTCCCGGTGATCGGCAGGGCCAGCGTCAGCCACGGCAGAACGAGCGACGCGACGCCCTCGTTGCCGAACACCGGGAACCACCCGAGGCGGAACGAGAACACGGTCAGCAGCAGGATCCCGACCCAGAAGCTCGGCGTCGACACGAACAGCAGCTCGAGCGTCGAGAACAGCGACTCGGCGCGTGGGCGACCCGCGGTGCCGACGGCCAGCACGAGCGCCAGCCCGAAACCGAGGACCGCCGCCCCGAGCGCCAACGCGACGGTGGGACCGAGCTGGTCGACGATCACGGTCGTCACCCGCTGGTTCAGCTGATAGGACATGCCGAGGTCCCCTCGGGCCAGCTGGCCGAGGAACCGCCCGTACTGGACGATCAGCGGCTCGTGGAAACCGTACTGCTCGTTGATCCGGGCGAGGATCTGCTCCGACGAGCCGCTGACGGCCCCGCCCCCGCCCGCGATGATGCGGGCGGGGTCGCCGCTCAACAGGTGCAGGCCGATGAACGACAGGGTGGCGGCGCCCCAGATCACGAGGACGCCGAGCCCCGCCCGGCGCAGCCACCACCGTGTCGTGACCATGGCCCGCTGCGTCACGGTACGAGCCAGGCACCGTAGAGCTGGGCGATCCCCTGCGGGTCGAACGTGACCCCCTGCAGGGCCGACGTCGTGCCGACGAGCGAGGTCGGGACGTAGCCCGGCAGGAGGTAGCCGCTCTTGAGCACGTCGGCCTGGGCCAGCGCGTAGTCACGGGCGGCGACGGCCGCGTCCGAGGTGGTGGCGGCCTCGTCGAGCCACCCGTCGAGCTGCGGGGAGTCCGACAGCGACACGTTCGCGCCGCCCTTGGCGAAGGTCGAGCCCGAGGCGAACATGAACCGCAGGATGTCGGCGTCGGCGCGCGCGTTGCTGCTGTCGAGGATGTTGTAGGTGCCGTTGAGGACCGACTCGGAGTAGGCGCCGGCGTCGAGGTTCGGGCGGTCGATGCGGATGCCCGCCTTGCGGGCCTCGGCCTGGATGGCCTGGCCCAGCACGTCGCGCTGGTCGCGGTTGATCAGCGCGAGGTACGGCCACGTGAGCGTCAGCTCCTGGCCGTCCTTCGTGCGGTAGCCCTCCGCGTTCCTCCCGGTCCAGCCGGCCTGGTCGAGCAGCGCGCCTGCCTTGGCCGGGTCGTAGGCCTGCAGCGCCGCCGCGGCGGCCTGGTCGTGGTCGGGTGTCGTCGGTGACAGCACGTTCCTGGCGGCCGCATACTGCCCGGCGTAGATGCTGCCGACGAGAGCGGGGACGTCGATCGCCGCCTGCAGCGCCTGCCGCACCAGGGGGTCGCTCGTCGGACCGGTCTTCGCGTTGAGGAACAGGTTGTAGTTCACGCCGGGCAGCTCGGTCTTGAGGACGCTGAACCTCCGGTCGGACTGCAGGGACCCGACGCGGTTGGGCGGCACCGCCGCGATCGCCTGCACCTGGCCGCTCGTCAGTGCGCCGTAGCGGGTGGCGTCCTCCGGGACGTAGTTGAACCTGAGCGTCTGGAGGTACGCGGCGCCGGTGTGCGGCGCGTTCGCGGGCGGTGAGGTGTAGTCGGGGTTGCGGGTGAGCGTGATGTCCTTCTGCTGTTCCCATGAGACGAACGCGAACGGTCCGGTGCCGACGGGCTTGTACTCGGCCGGGGGCACGGCGAGTGCCCGGGGGCTCTGGATGCCCAGGTAGGGAGTGGACAACGCCTGCAGGAACGGCCGGAACGGCCGGGACAGCGACACCTTGACGGTCAGGTCGTCCACGACGGTCGAACCCTGGTACGGCGCGATCAGCGACGCCGCGTACTGGGACTTGCTGGCCGGGTCGACGACGTGGTCGAGCGTCGCCTTGACCGCCGCCGCGTCGAACGGTGTGCCGTCGGTGAACCGGACACCGCTCCTGAGGGCGAAGGTGTACTCGCGGCCGTCGGGGGAGACGTCCCACCTCGACGCGAGCCACGGCTCGAACCGCGTCGGGCCGGCCTGGACGACGAGCGAGTCGAAGATCGGGCGGGTGACCAGACCGGTCACGGTGGCGGGACTGACCGCGGGGTCCAGCGTGAGCTGTGTCTGGTCGACGAGATAGGTCACCTCGCCCCCGCTGACGGGGTCGCCGCTCGCGCTACCGCCGGAGGGTCCGCTCGTCGCGCAGGCCGCGCTGGTCGCCAGGAGGATCAACCCGATGGCAGCGGCGGCGAACCGCCTCGAGCGCGTGCGTTGGGACATCTCGTGCTCCTACGTGGATGGGACGGCCGTGGCGCTGGTCGCGCGCGCGGAATCCGCGCGTCACGACGGCGAAGGCAGGGAGGGTCCCGAGGGCCTGCCGTCCGGAGCCCCCGGGAGGCGACCATCTCAGGATCCAATATTGACGAATATGAATCCTAAGCATAGCGTCGTGGGGGCTGCCGAGGTCAAGGACCAGGCGAGATACCGCACACCGCAGGGGAGGAGATCACCGTGTCCGACGCGAGGGGACCGCTGTTGCGAGAGGCGGTCCACGGCGGGCAGGCTCGGCACTCCGCCCGGCAGGCTTGGCACTCCGCCCGGCAGGCGTGCCCTCCCGGTCCGCTGCCGTCGGCGCCGGAGTTCGTCCGATGACGGGAGCGTCGAGCGTGGCCCGAACCGGCACGGTCCGCGCCAACGGCATCGAGATCTGCTACGAGACCATCGGGGATCCCGCCGATCCCGCCCTGCTGCTGATCATGGGGCACGGGACGCAGCTCGACGCGTGGGAGCCGGGCTTCTGCCAGGAGTTCGTCGCGCGGGGCTTCTTCGTCGTCCGGTTCGACAACCGCGACGTGGGGCTGTCCACCAAGTTCGACGGCAGCATCCCGGACCTCGACGCGGCCCGCAGGGGCGATCGCGCCGGTGCGGTGTACACCCTCGACGACATGGCCGACGACGCCGCCGGCCTGCTCGCCGCGCTCGGCATCGACCGGGCGCACGTGCTGGGCGCGTCGATGGGCGGCATGATCGCGCAGACGTTGGCCGTCCGGCACCCGGACCGCGTCCGGTCGCTGTGCTCGATCATGTCGACGACCGGCGCCGCGGGCGTCGGCGGGGCGCGACCCGAGGTCCTCGCCGTCATCAGGTCCGGCGCGCCGCGAACCCGCGACGAGATCGTCGCGGCACAGGTCGCGATGGCGCGGGCGTTGCGCGGCGGCGGGTTCCCGTTCGACGAAGCGCGGGCGCGGGACCGTGCGGAGCACGCCTACCAGCGGTGTCACTACCCCGAAGGCAAGCTGCGTCAGCAGGCGGCGATCCTCGTCGCGGCCGACCGCACGCCGGCACTGCGGACGCTGCGGCTGCCGGCCGTCGTCATCCACGGCGCCGACGACCCGCTCGTCGCGGTGAGCGGCGGCGAGGCGACGGCGGCGGCGATACCGGATGCCCGGCTCGTCGTCGTGCCGGGCCTCGGGCACGAGTTCCCGGTCGGCGTCCAGGCGACGGTGGCCGAGGAGTTCGCGGCGACCGCGCAGCGGGCCCGTCCATGACCACGGCCCGCGCCTGACCGACTCCCGCCGACACCGACACCGACACCGACCGCGGTCGGCCGTCGTCCTCGACCCACCCTCGGAGCCGTCGCCCGCGGCCGGCCCGGGCCCGAACCCGTCCGTCACCAACGAAGGAGCCGATGACCATGCCCGAGTCCCGCCGCGTCGCGATCGTGACGGGTGCCGCCCGCGGAATCGGTGCCGCCACCGCGGTCCGGCTCGCACAGGACGGCCTCGCGGTCGCCGTGCTGGACCTCGAGGAGAGCGCGGCGAAGGTCACCGCCGACGCGGTGCTCGCCCAGGGCGGGCAGGCGATCGCGGTGGGCGCGGACGTCGCCGACGCCGAGGCCGTCGAGGCCGCGGTGGACCGGGTCGTCGCCGAGCTCGGCGCGCCCACCGTCCTGGTCAACAACGCCGGCGTCACCCGCGACAACCTGTTGTTCAAGATGACCGAGACCGACTGGGACACCGTGCTCGGGGTGCACCTGCGGGGTTCGTTCCTCATGAGCCGCGCGGCGCAGACCCACATGGTGGCCGCGGGCTGGGGCAGGATCGTCAACCTGTCCTCCACGTCGGCGCTGGGCAAGCGCGGCCAGGGCAACTACGCGGCCGCGAAGGCCGGCCTGCAGGGCTTCACCAAGACGCTCGCCATGGAGCTCGGCAAATTCGCGATCACGGCGAACTGCATCGCGCCCGGGTTCGTCGTCACCGACATGACGCGGGCGACGGCGGACCGGATCGGGGTGCCGTGGGAGCAGTACCTGCAGGACCGCGCGGCGGCGATCCCGGTCCAGCGCGCGGGGCGGCCGGAGGACATCGCGAACGCGGTGTCGTTCTTCGTGGACGAGAAGGCGGGGTTCGTGTCCGGCCAGGTGCTGTACGTGGCGGGCGGCCCCTGGGGGTGACGGGTCCGCGCCCGGGCGGCACGGGAGCGGAGGCGGCCCGCTGCCACCTCCACTACCTCCGCTGCGCGGCGGAGCCCGGCCCGATCTCGTCCACGGTGCGGACCAGGAGGTCGGCGGCGCGTCTGGCGTGGTTGATCAGCTCGCGGCGTGCGGTGGTGCCGTCGCCCCGGCCGATGGCGTCGAGGATCGCGGCGTGCTCCGCGGCGTCCTTCTCGAGCCGCCGGATGTCGTTGCCCAGCGCGATCCACGTGAGGTTGCGGGGAACCTTGCGGTGCAGGCTCTCGACGACCTCGGCGAGGCGCTTGTTGCCGCTGGCCTCGATGATGACGGTGTGGAACTGGGTGTTCGCCCGGTGCCAGCGCTGCTGCGCGTCGGCGGTGCCGCCACCGGTCCTGAGCTCCTCGACGACCTCACGGAACATCCGCTCGGCCGCGGCCAGCCGGTCGAGCTGCTCCGAGGTGATGAGGGTGGCGGTCGCCGCTCCGGCGTGCCCCTGCAGCAGCCCGTGCAGCTCGTAGACCTCGATGATGTCGCGCGCCGACGGAAGCCGGACCCGGGCGCCCCGGTTCGCGACCACCTCGACGGTGCCCATGGCCTGGAGCCGGCGCAACGCCTCGCGCACGGGCGTTCGGCTGACCCCCAGCTCCTCGGCCAGCGGCGCCTGCCGCAACCACGTGCCGGCGGGGATCCGTCCGGCGTTGATCCGCTCCTGGAGCTCGTCGACGAGCGAGTCGACGAGGTCGCGGTCGGCAGCCGCCTCCTGCGCCGCGGGCGCCATGTTCATGAGCGCCCCGATCGGGGTGGGAGCAGCGCGAGTGCCGCGCGGAGGTCCACGCGCCGCCCGCCGGCGCAGCCGCGGGCGGGGACGTCGGTACAGGGTCTGGTCACCATGCGCGCCATGGGTCTGCGGCTCCGTTCGGTTCTGCTCACAGCGACAGCACCGCGACGGTCGTGTCGCGGGTCTCCCGGTCGATGACGGCGAGGACGTCGGCGCGAGCCACGCCACGCAGGTCCGAGGGCCGGTGCCCGGGGACGACGGCCAGGTGGTCGCCGTCCCAGGCGGCGGGGACGAGCAGCGTGTGGCCGTCCACGGCCGGTGGGACACCTGCGACCGCTGTCCGGCGCAACGGCGGGACGGGGCGCCCGCCGAGCCCGGCGAGCAGCGGCGCCAGCAGAGTGTGCGCCGCGACGATCGCCGCGTAGGGGTTGCCGGGCAGCCCGATCAGCCAGCGACGGGAACCCAGCGCGGCGAGCAGCTGGGGGTGGCCGGGCCGGCAGGTGACACCGTCGACGACGGCGCGGGCGCCGAGGCCGTCGAGCAGCCGGTGCAGGTGGTCGGTGACACCCACCGAGGTCGACCCGGTGACGAGGACGATCTCCGACGCGGCGCCGCTGCCGACCGCGGCCGCGAGCGCGGCGAACGAGTCCTGCACGTGCGCGGTCTCGACGAGGTCCCCACCGAGTCCGGCGACGAGCGGCGGCAGGGTGGGGCCGAGGGCGTCACGCACCCGGCCGGCCCCGCCCGGCCCCGCCGTCACCAGCTCGTCGCCGGTGATGAGCAGCCGGACGCGTGGTCGTGGCCGCACCACGAGGTCGTCGTGGCCCGCGGCCGCGGCCAGCCCGAGCATCGCCGGGCTCACCACCGAGCCCGAGTCCGCGAGCAGCGCGCCCGCGGGGGAGTTCTCGCCCGTCCGGCGGATGTGCCGGCCGGGTTCCGGTGCGCAGCCGTCGAGACCGCGGACCTCGTCGCCGGACCGGGAGGTGTCCTCGACCGGCAGCACGGCCCGGGCCCCGGCGGGGACCGGAGCGCCGGTGGAGATGGCGACGGCCTCCCCCGGGCGGAGGCACCCGGGCCACTGCCGGCCCGCCCGGACCTCGCCCAGCACGGTCCACGGCCCCCGGCCGGCGACGGCGTAGCCGTCCATCGCCGAGGTGTCGAACGCGGGCTGGGCGACCCGGCTGACGAGGTCCTCGGCCAGGACGAGCCCGGCCGCCGCGGCGAGCTCGACCGGCCGTCCGGGCAGGGGCCGTCCCTCGGCGTGGGCCCGCCGGCGGGCGGAGTGCCAGTCCACCGCCCGCCCGGACCGGGCGGCGCGTACCTGCTGCTCGTGGGCTCGCGTCGTGGGCATCGAAGGTCCCTTCCGTGCGGGAGGTCGGGCGGACGTCCTACGGGCTGCCCCAGCGGTCGCGGAAGATCACCTCGGAGACCGGCTTGCGGGCGACCGGGCCGTAGCGTCCCTCGGGATAGCCGATCGGGATGACGGCCCCGATCTCCACGTCGTCGGGAATGCCGAAGTGGGAACGGACGCCCGGTTCGTTCCACAGATGGTAGGTCGTCATGGCGGCGCCCAGGCCCATACCGCGCGCGGCCAACAGCAGGTTCTGCGTCGCGAGGTAGACCGACGACCACGCATAGTGGGGGTCCGGCGCGTCGGCCGTGGGGAAGGCGTTCTCGACGGTCGTGATGATGAACGCGGGGATCTTGTCGAAGTCGAAGACGAAACGACGCATCAGCCGCAGGTTCCGGGCCGCCGCGGAGTCGTCGTCGTCAGCAGGTGGCTCGCTGAACAGCAGTCTGCCCGCCGTGTCGGCCAGCATGTCCCGGAACCAGAGGCGGTCCTCGGCGGCGGTCACGATCACGAACCGCCAGAGCTGCGAGTTGCCCGCGCTGGCCGCCCGGGTGGCGTAGTAGACGAGCCGTTCGAGATCCTCCGGAGGGACTGGATCGCTTTTGAGCCTGCGGATGGAGCGGCAGGTCTCCATCGCTTCGAGAATGTCCATGTTGTCTTCCTGTCCTCGGGCCGAGTGCGGCAGCGTGCGACGAGACCGCCGGCCCTACAGCGCCATCCCCCCACCCATCGGGATCATCACGCCGGTCATCGCGCTGGCCGCGTCGGTCGCCAGGAAGCCGATCATGTTGGCTACCTCCTCCGGCAGCTCGAAGCGCTGGATCGCGGTGCGCCCCAGGGCGTACTGACCGAGGACCGAGTCGGGGAGCAGATCGCGGCCCGGGCCCCACATACATCCCCCGTACACGCCGAGCACCTTCACACCGTGCCTCTCCACCTCGGCGCCGAGCTGGGCGGTGAAGGTGGCCAGCCCGCCCTTGAGCGCGCCGTACATCACCTGCCCCGGCATGGCCGTGAGCGCCGACTCCGAGCCGACGTTGATGATCCGGCCCCAACCCTTGGGGATCATGTAGTCGAGCGCCGCTCGTGCGCAGTAGACGGCGCCGGTGAACGTCCCCCGGACAGACCGGTCGATGTCCTCCGTGGTGAAGGAGGTGAACGGGCCCATCGCGACGTCGGCGACGTTGTTGACCAGGATGTCGATGCCGCCGAGGCGCTCGTGGCACTCGCGCATCACGGCCTCCACGCCGTCGGCCGTAAGGACGTCGCCCTCGACGGCGATGCACTTCGTGTCCCAGCGCTTGGAGAACTTCTCCGCCACGCCCTCGGCGTCAAGCAGGGGTGTGCGCCCGGCCGCCCGGGTCCATGCCTCGGACCGCTCCTTGGGCAGGTCGACGACCGCGACGTCCGCGCCGAGACCGGCCAGTCGGTTGACGCACGCCTGGCCGAGGTTCACCCCCGCGCCGCCGGTCACGACGGCCTTCTTGCCGCTGAGGTCCATCAGGTCGGTGACGCGCTTGTCGATGCTGTCGAGGGGAGTGCGCTCCTCGTCCCACCAGTAGGTGGGGTCGGTGCCCTCGTCGACGTCCTTCTGGAGCAGGTTCAACAGGTAGTTCTCACGCATTCCGGCCTCCTCGGCGAAATGATGTCCACGGCGAAAGTCCGGTTCCGGGGTGAGCACCGCGCGGTGGCGCGGAGTCCGGCGTACCAGCCGCCACCAGCCTGATCAATGCCCGGCGTTCGGGGCGAAGGTCCGGAAGGACGGTATTGTGTGAATACAATAGTGTCAATATAGGATCCTATACGCGATCCCGTTGTCAGGGTGCGCCTCGGACCGACACCAGCGTCGTGATCCGCCAACTCGCGTCGGCCTCAGGTCGCACCACGAGGTAGAGGACGTCGAACGCCTGGAGCGTCGCTCCCGCTCGGTCGTGGCGGGTGCCGCGCGACCGCACCAGCGCGGCCGTCCGGTCGAGCACGGAGACCTCCAGCGACGCGACGC
>NZ_BPRG01000234.1:353057-359845 GCF_036984265.1 Pseudonocardia sp. D17
TCGGCAGCGAACGACATCGAGAGCGCGACGCGGTCAGCGGGCTCGCGCGGGCAGTGGCCGCAGGCGCCATGCCGACGACGCCGCGACCTCACGGCTCCCGACCGGAAGCGGGGCCGGCGTTCCCCGCCACTCAATCCGACGCCGGGAGCGCCGCAGCCGCTTTGATCCTCAGAATCGCCCCGTCAAGAGTCAGCGGCCCCGCACCGCCCTTGGTACACAGCACCTCGAGTGTCCCGGTGGCGTCGGTGTAGCGCTTTCCGAGCTGCACCGCGTCCGCTGCCGCCTCCGCCGCGTGCGGGGCTGACGCGAGGACGTCACCAGGGCCGACCATAGGAAGGCCTCCGCATGCCAAGATGCCTCCGGGCCCCGGCCGAATGACGATGAGCTCGGCCGGGCCGGTCTGGCTCTGCAGCCGCATCCCGGGGCGCAGCTCGGGTGCGAACGGTGTGGACATGGCTCACCTCTGGGTGGGTAGTGCGGCGGCGAGTGCCGCCGCTGCGGAATGGTCGTTTCGGTCAGACGCGCGGGCCGCCGGACACGTAGAGCACCTGACCGGACACGAACCCGGACCGCTCGTCGACGAAGTAGGACACGGCGTGGGCGATGTCCTCGCCCTGGCCCGCCCGGCCCACCGGGAGCTCAGCCACCCGCTGGGCGAGATAGTCCGTCCACGGCACTCCGAGTCGTTGTGCGGTCGCCCTGGTCATGTCAGTGACCACGAAGCCGGGCGCGACGCAGTTCACTGTGATCCCGAACCGTCCCAGCTCGAGGGCAAGCGCCTTGGTGAAGCCCTGCACGCCGGCTTTGGCCGCGGCGTAGTTGGCCTGCCCGCGCTTGCCCAGCGCCGAAGTCGAGGAGAGGTTCACGATGCGTCCCCATCGGGCCTGAACCATGAATCCCTGCACCGCCCGGCTCATCAGAAACGAACCCTTCAGGTGGACGTCCACCACCGCGTCCCAGTTCGTCTCGGTCATCCTGAACAGCAGGTCGTCACGGGTGATACCGGCGTTGTTCACGAGCACCGTGGGCGGCCCCAGCTCTGCCACCACCTGGTCCACCGCAACCTGAACCGCGGCGGCGTCGGTGACGTCGAGACGCACCGCGATCGCAGTCCCCCCGCGGCGACCACGGCGTCGGCCGAGGCCTTCGCTGCGCTCTCCTCCAGGTCCACGACCGCGACGGCCAGCCCGTCTCGGGCCAGGCGCTGCGCGGTGGCCGCACCAATTCCACGGGCCGCACCCGTGACCACGGCTACTCGGCGGGATTCAGACATCGGCGATCTCCTCGGGACGGAACTCGGACGGTGCGTCGTCGTGGATGCCCAACTCGGCCAGGACCGCCCGGGTGTGCTCCCCGAGCGCCGGTACCGGACCCATGGGGAGCTCGACGTCGCGGAAGGTCATCGGGGGGAGCACTCCGCGGACCTCTCCCACCTCGGTGCGCACGGACCGCCATCTGTCGCGCGCAGACAGCTGCGGATGCTCCACCACTTCGGCGGTGCCGTTGAGCTGTCCTGCAGGTACTCCGGCGTCCGCCAGGGCCTGGTCGAGATCCGCTGTCGCCCACTGCCGGGTGAAGTCCGCAACCAGCATGTCGCACTCCGCCCTGTTCGCCACTCGGGCCACGTTCGTGGCGAAGCGGGGGTCGTCGGCGTACTCGGGCTTCCCGAAGACCGCGCCGACAAGGGCGCGCCATCCCCGATCGTTCTGAACACCGATGAGGATCTGCCCGTCGGCCGTCGGATAGGCGTCGTAGGGCGCGATGGCTGCGTGCGACAGCCCCATCCTCGGCACCTGTCTGCCCCCGTAGAGCTGCATGTACAGCGGATGTCCCATCCACTCGACGGCGGCGTCGAACATCGACACGTCGATCACGGCGCCGACGCCCGTGCGGGCTCGGCGTACCAGCGCGCCCAGCACCGACATCGCCGCGTACACCCCGGCCCCGATGTCCACGGTCGGAACCCCGGTCTTGGTCGCCGTCTGCGGGGTCCCGGTCACCGCGACCATTCCGGACTCGGCCTGGATCAACATGTCGTAGGCCTTGCGGTCCCGGCGCGGTCCGGTCCGCCCGTAGCCCGAGATGTTGACCACCACCAGCTCCGGCTGGTCCGCGCGGAGCGTCTCCGCGTCCAACCCGAGGCGCTCGACGACCCCGGGTGCCGTGTTGTGGAGGAAGACGTCCGCCCGTGCGATGAGCGCCCGGGCCGCTCGCGCGCCCGCCGCGGACTTCAGGTCGAGCACCAGGGACTCCTTGCCGCGGTTCAGCCACACGAAGTGCGACGCGATCCCGCGCACCACGTCGTCGTAGCCGCGGGCGAAGTCGCCGCCGTCCGGCCGCTCGATCTTCACCACCCTGGCCCCGAGATCCGCGAGGTGTCGCGAGGCCAGCGGTCCGGCAACGGCTTGCTCCAATGCCACCACGGTCATCCCGGCCAGCGGCAGCTCCCCGACGGTCATGACGCCTCCAACCGGCGCCGCAGCCACCCGGCCCGGCACCTCACCGCAGCTGTCGAGAGTGTCGCGGCCGGCGCGACGATCTCGAAGCAGTGATAGGCCCCTGGCCACACGTGCAGCTCGGCCTCGCCACCGTCGGACCAGATGCGTGACGCATACTCCACGGTCTCGTCCCGGAAGGTGTCGACCGAGCCGACGTCCAGGAACGCGGGCGGCAATCCGCCGAGGTCCCCCGCGCGGGCCGGCGCCGAGTACGCACTGACCGTCGGTCCTCCGCGACGGGCGCCCAACCGCGCCGCCCATGCCGTACGGTTCGCCGTCCGGTCCCAGACTCCTTCACCCGCGAGCAGTCTGCTCGAGACCGTCTGCTCCCGATCGTCGAGCATCGGGCACAGCAGCAGTTGCCCGTGCGCGCGAGGGCCCCCACGATCGCGCGCGAGCAACGCCGTCCCGGCCGCCAGCCCGGCGCCCGCGCTGTGTCCGCCCACTATGATCCGGGTCGGATCGACCTGCAGCGTCCGGGCGTTCGACGCCAGCCAGCACAGGCCGGCATAGCAGTCCTCGACGGCAACCGGATCCCGGTGCTCGGGAGCCAGCCGGTAGTCCACCGACACCACCGTCACCCCGAACTCCGCGGCCCAGGTCAGGGCCGGGTCGATCCCGAACCGGAAATCGCCGAGGACGCCGCCGCCGCCGTGGATCCAGTAGAGGGCACCGGAGGTCGGTGTCGGAGGGCGCGCCACGAGCAGCCGCAGGTTCGGCCCGCCGTGACGGGTCGCGGTGACGATCCGGACCGCGACACCGTACTCGGCGGCGAGTTCCTCGACCGAGGCAGTCGTGCGTGCCGCACGCTCCCGAATCGCCCCGATCCCGGACGAGGTCACCGTCACGGGCATCTCGTCGCGCACCTGCGTCAGGGCCTCCGCCAACTCGGCGTCGAACGGCGGACGCTGCGGGGTCCGCAGCCGCTTCACGTCGTCATTCACGTTTCGCTCCGCACCATCGAAGGCCTCAGGCCCCCAGGAGCAGAACCTCGCCGATCACGACGACCAGCGCGATCTCCGCCTCGACCTGGTTGGCTGCGCTGTCGCCACGCAGCTGACGGACCGCCTGCACGACACGCTGCAACCGCTGGGACTCCCCCGTGTGCGAGTGCGACATCGTGCCGCCGTCGGTGACGATCGGATAGCGTCCACCGAGCTCGATCGCCCCGTTCGCGACGAAGTCCGGGCCCTCTCCCACCTCGCAGTAGCGAAGCGCCTCGAAGTACCGCACGATCTCCCATGAGAAGTTGTCGTAGAGCTCGAACAGGTCGACGTCGTCACGGCTGATCCCGGCCTGACCGAACGCGGCGTCCGCTGCCTTGCGACCCCACATCGCGACCCGTTCGTAGGTCGACGGATGGGTGTAGGTGGGCCCCCAGCTGTCGTAGGCGCCACCGAGTACCTTCACCGCGGGCACGTCGAGGTCCGCAGCTCGCTCCGCGGTGGTCATCACCACCGCAGACCCGCCCTCGCTGACGGTGGCGCAGTCCAGCAGCCGGTACGGACTGGCGATCAGCCGGGACGACAGCACGTCCTCCACGGTGTAAGGACCGCGGCCGTAGTAGATCGCCTCGGGGTTGCGCGCGCCGTTGTTGCGAATGACAGAGGAGATGTAGGCGATCTTCTCCGGTGCCACGGAGAACCGGTGCATGTACTGCTGAGCGGAGAGCGACCATTCCGCCGGCGTCATCAGCCCCCAGCACTCGATGAACTCGTTGGGGGTCCGCGCCCACGGCGCGACCGACGCCCGATCGGTATAGACACCCGCCTGACCGCTGGCGAGCACCACCGTGTCGCACACTCCGCGCTCGATGGCCGCGGCGGCCTCGACGACCGCGCCCGGACTGGGCACGAAGCCGCCGGTCCAGAACCACGGAATGCCGAGCGCATAGCCGAACGCGTCCGCACCGCCGCGGTAGTTCAGTCCGGAGAGCACGTTCAGGCCGTCGACATCGGCCACGGTGAGCCCGGCATTGCCCAGGGCCCCCTTGATCGCGGCCAGTGTCACCGAGTCGGAGGTCTCGCCCGGAAGCACCCGGGCCTGCGGGGTGTTGTAGGCGCCGACGATGACGGCCTGCCGCCTGCTCACGGCACGACCTCGAAGCACGGCAAGGTGATCTCGTCCGTGACCGGGATGAAGCGGACCCGCACGGCGTCACCGATCCTGACGTCCTCCGCGGGGCCTCCGACGATGTTGGTGATCATCTCGTATCCCTCCTCGAGCTCGACGACCGCCACGACGTACGGGGTCTCGAACGCAGGTGTCTGCGGTCTACCGATGACCGTGAACGTCACGATGTGTCCGCGGCCGGCGGACTCGACCCAGGTCAGGCTCGTGGCATGACAGGCCCGGCAGAACTCCTGCGGGGTGAAGATGTGTGCCCCGCACGCGTCGCAGCGTTGGACCAGTAGCCGATTCTCCCTGCATGCCGCCCAGAACGGCGCGCTGAGCGGCGTCGGGACCGGGACGGGCCGGGTCACCGACGAGCCGGCGTCGTGGGGCACGGACACCTCGAGAGGAGTGGCCTGTGGGGCCGAGGATGCAGGCATGGTGGTCCTCACTGAACCTCACCGGGTCCTTTCGGTCACCGCGACGTGTCGGGACGGCAGCGGAGAGCCGTCGAAGAGCAGGCCGTCGAAGCCACCGGTCGAGCGCCATTCCTCGACGGTCTTCTCGAATCGCCACACCCCCGGGGCGTAGGCGCCGTTCCGCTTGAACGCCTCGACGTTCGGATGGCCCTCATTGTTGTAATAGCCGGGTGTGCACGTCTTGAGGAACTCCGCGTTCCGACGAGCGGAGTCGACGACCGTGCGCACCCACCGCTCCTCGGCCTCGATCGTCGCCTCGACAGTGGCCGCTCCGACCCTCTGTGTCGCCTCGACCACCCCGGCGATGTGCCGCGCCTGCACGTCCAGCAGGTGCGTCTGGTTCGAGGCGATCCCCACCTGGTTGATCGCGACGATGAAGAGGTTCGGGAAGCTGTGGGTCTGCATACCGAAGAGCGTGGAGATGCCGGGCGCGAACTTCTCGCTCAGCGTCAGTCCGTCCCGGCCGACCACGTCGAAGCCGAGTCGCGTGGCGAACGACGCACCGATGGTGAAGCCGCTCGCGAACACGATGCAGTCGACCTCGTATTCCTGCCCGTTCGCGACGACTGCGGTCGGAGTGATCTTCTCCACCCCCTTGCCATCGGTGTCGACGAGGGTGACGTTGGGCCGGTTGAAGGTCGGCAGGTACTCGTCGTGAAAAGTAGGGCGCTTGCACAGAGCTCGGTAGTACGGCTTCAGCGCCTCGGCCACCTCGGGATCGGTGACGGTCGCGTCGACGCGGGCGCGCACAGCCTCCATGACCTCGAAGTCGACCGCCTCGTCCAGCACCCCTGCGTGCAGTGCACGGTTGCGGAAGATCTTCGTCCAGCCGTCGTCGACCAGGTCTTCGCCGACATCCTCCCCCGCGATGTAGCCGGAGAAGTTCGCCACACGCTCCCGTTGCCAACCGGGGCGCAGCGACGCCGCCCAGTCCGGATCGGTGGGCCGGTTGTCCCGGACGTTGACCGCGGACGGCGTGCGCTGGAAGACGTAGAGATGCTCGGCGCTCGCCGCGACGTGGGGAACGACCTGGACGCCGGTGGCCCCGGTCCCGATGACCGCCACACGTTTGTCGGCCAACCCCGCGAATCTCCTATGTCAACCGGCCTCCGGATGGCAAGTACCGGGGCTGCCCGCGTCTGCCCGGAGCCGGTGGTAGACCACGTCGGCGAGGTGGCGTCGGAGCACCCGTAGGGCTTCGGTCTTCGAGTTCCCGGCGGCCGTGCGTCGCTGGACGAGTGCCTGGGCGGGTCGGTGGATTCGTACTTGGGTGACCGCGATGCGGTGCAGGGCGGCGTTGAGCTGCCGGTTGCCGCCGCGGTTGAGGCGGAACCGCGCACGGTTGCCCGCCCAGACAGGGATCGGCGCCGTCCCGGCGTGCATGGCGAACGCGGCCGAGGACCGGAAACGGTCGACCCCTGCGGTCTCGACGAGGACCTTCGCCGCAGTCAGCCCGCCGCAGCCAGGAATAGCCAGCAGGTGCGGCACCAGCGGCTGCACCTGGGCCTCGATGCGCCCCTTGAGCTGCCCGACCCGCCGCGTCACCGTGATGATCCGCTCGATGAGCTCGACGGCGATCTCGGCGCGCACGCCGCCCGCAAGCCGGCCGATCTGTTCGCGGAGCCGGTTCAGCGGGGTGATCCGGTTCAACGCCTGCCCGCGTGGCAGCGCGACCTCAAGGTCGTGCAGGTGCCAGCCC
>NZ_BPRG01000235.1:0-159 GCF_036984265.1 Pseudonocardia sp. D17
GGTCAAGTCCCCTGGCGTGGTGTGTGACGGCTGAGCGTGATCTTCTGGATGTCGGTCAGGCGCTGAGCGCCGGGATCGTGTCGGTGGAGGTCACCTCCTCGGCAGGGCTGGTGGTGGCGGGGACGGCGGTGATCCGGGCCCGGGCGAGGACATCGAGGC
>NZ_BPRG01000236.1:0-141 GCF_036984265.1 Pseudonocardia sp. D17
CACAACGCCGCCCTGATCTGCCTCGCCCGTCGCCGCACCGACGTCATCTACGCCATGCTCCGCGACCGCCGCCCCTACGCGCCACCGAGCGTCCCGACGCTGCCGCCAGTGGCCGCAGCCGCTTGACAACCCCATAGAGAC
>NZ_BPRG01000237.1:0-242 GCF_036984265.1 Pseudonocardia sp. D17
CTTCTCCCGCCGCACCGAGGCCGCCGTCTACGCCGAACGACGCCGCGCCGGCCAGTAGCCGCCGCGTCGCCCGACGACGCGGCGCACCGGGCCGACCGGTCGGTGGAGCAGGCGCCACCGGCACGTGCCCGGCCGAGTGGCACCGACCGAGGATCAGGGCCCGACCTGCAGGCCGCTCAGCCCTGATCCACCGGTGTGGGTCGGTGGGTGAGCGTGGCGTAGAACGAGAATGCCCTCCTGAG
>NZ_BPRG01000238.1:0-300 GCF_036984265.1 Pseudonocardia sp. D17
CGCCCTTCAACGCGTCCTCAACCAAGATCAACCAGCGGCGGCTTGACACAGGGCAACTCACGCGCGCTGCTGCTGCTGATCGAACTTGTCGCGTTCCAGCCATGGCCCGACGACACCGCGTGGGTCAGCCGTGCCCGCGCCGACGCGCTCACCGTGGTGGCGGGTCATCTCACCGCACTGCGGGCAGGGGACCTCCGCGCGGTCACGGCCGAGTTCGACGCGGTCCGCCGCGCGCTGGGGGAGTGTCTGATCTTCGGTGTAACTGGTCTGTAGCTCCGGGCGTGTCCCGGGGGAAGGACC
>NZ_BPRG01000239.1:0-147 GCF_036984265.1 Pseudonocardia sp. D17
GCGATCTGGCACAACCGCGCCACCGGACAGCCCATCACACGATCCTTGATCGCCTACGACCACTGACCGGGTTCGGACTTACTCGTCTAGTGCCTCGTCAGGCAACGTTCGGTAGGTAATCGGGCCTGCGGATCCTGGACTCGGGAG
>NZ_BPRG01000240.1:0-841 GCF_036984265.1 Pseudonocardia sp. D17
CGCGGAGCATGGCGTAGATGACGTCGGTGCGGCGACGGGCGAGGCAGATCAGGGCGGCGTTGTGCCGCTTGCCGCCGGCGCGTTTGCGGTCGTAGTAGGCGCGGCTGACCGGATCGGCGAGACTGGCGAAAGCCGACAAGAACAGCGCCGACTTCAGGGCGTGGTTCCCGCGCTGGGAACGCGTCTCGCCCTTGATCGAGCTGCCGGAGCGGCGGGTCACCGGGGCCAGGCCCGCGTAGGCGGCGAGATGGGCTGCGGTGGGGAACGCGGCGCCATCTCCGACGATGGTGAGGATCTTCAGGGCGGTCGGAGAACCCGAGACCGGGCATCGAGGTCAGGACCCCGGCAAGAGGGTGGGCCTCCAGGAGGGCCTCGAGCTCGGCGGCAAGGGTGTCTCGCTCGACACGGACCTCGCGCAGCTGGGCGGCGACCCCGGCGATCACTCGGCCGAACGCGG
This sequence comes from Pseudonocardia sp. D17, assembly GCF_036984265.1. Taxonomy (NCBI): domain Bacteria; kingdom Bacillati; phylum Actinomycetota; class Actinomycetes; order Pseudonocardiales; family Pseudonocardiaceae; genus Pseudonocardia; species Pseudonocardia sp. D17. The sequence goes on from NZ_BPRG01000240.1 coordinate 458, forward strand.
CGGTGCCCGGGACGACGACGGTCTGCGCGTCGAGCGCGGCCAGGATCGCGGCAGGGAGTGTCGTGGCCAGACGTGGGGAACGCGGGCGCATGGCCGCGGCGATCCCGGCCTCGCCGAGGTCGCGAAGGGCCTGCGGGGTCGGGGCGGCAACGAGCAGATCGAGCACCCCGCCGCGGTCCATCCGAGGCCCGAGCAGGCGTTCCAGGGCCGGGTGGACGTGGAGCAGGGCATCGCGCAGCCGGTTGGTCAGCCGTGTCGACTGGGCGGCGAGGTCGTCGTCGTAGCCGGCCAGCACGGTGAGCTCGGCGAGGGTCTCGTCATCGGTGCCGACCCGGCGCAGGGTGTGGGGCATGGTGCGGGCGGCCCCACGAATCTGTGCGGCGA
>NZ_BPRG01000241.1:0-32131 GCF_036984265.1 Pseudonocardia sp. D17
TGCTGCAGTGGGACTTGAACATTTCGGGCCTCGTCTCGGTGGGGTTCGTGCGCCGGGTTCGTGCGGTGGGGTTCGTGCTGTGGGGGGTGTTTCCGTGTTGAGGAGAACTCTGCCGTCGCGGAGGCCTCGCGACGATCGAGTGCGCCCCCGTTCCCGAGGGGGAGAACCCCACTTCTGCAGCGGGGCCGCGTCGGCGGACGGTGTCCACCAGCAGCAGACGAGACACGAACCGAGCGTAGGACCGTCACCAGACGCATATCGGCGAAACCGGACGCGCCTACCGCGTCCGGGCCAGCTGATCTCCCACGTCAGCGGGTCCGTAGCGACGGGAACGACGCGACGAACGGCTCTGCACCGGACCCCCGCGGGTCCGGTCCGCACGCGATGACGACGACATCTCCCGCATGGGCGCGAAGGTCGAGATCGCAACGGTCGGAGAACTGTTCCTCGTACGGGCGCCGATGTGGGAACGCTGAGAATCATGGAGCACGAGCCTCGTCCCGTGGTGTCATGAACGGCCACGCGGGCGAGGTGAGGTGCGCATGCCGGATGGGGGAGTCGGTGGCCACGGGCACGGCCATGGTGGGCCGCCGTGGATACATGAGGGGCGCGGCGGGGGCCTGCCGGACTGGACGGGGCTCGACCTGCACTGGTTGATCGGGCCGGCGGCGCTCGTCGCGACGGTGCTCCTCGCCACGCTGGTGTATCTGCTGGTCAGGTCCCTGGTCTCCTGGTTCTCGGCAGCGCGGGTGCGTGACGACGGCCGGGCCCGCTGGGATGCGGCCGTCGCCCGGTACGACGAGACGGCTCGTGCGTACGCCGCGTTCGAGTGCGACCCGGGCGAGGTGCTCACCAGGCCGGCGCTCTGCGACGTCTCGTGGCCCGCGACGGCACGCTTCGTCGACGCCTTCGCCGAGGCGACCGCGCTGCGCACCGACTCGTGGCCGGGCCCGGCCGCGGCGGCCGAGTTCGTCCGGGCCGCGGGCGCGGCGGAACGGGCGTGGACCGCGGCGCAGGACGCGGCGGAACGGGCGCGGTGGGCCCGGTTCCGGCCGGGTGAGCGGGCGTTGCTCGGCCAGGCCCTGCGGCTCCTGACGACGGCCCGGGAGTCGCCGTTCGAGGAGGAGCGGCGGACCGCCTACCGGCGCGTCGCGCAGCGGCTCGCGGAGCTGGAGCGGCGCACCGGCTTCGCCGTGCCGCGGCCGGTCGTCGCGGCGCTGGAGGTCCGCGGGCGGCCGATGCTCGCGGACGGCGGGCGGCACCGTCGGGAGGACCGCGCAACCGGCGAGGCGCCGCTGCCCGCGATGCAGTGACCTATCACTCGTTCGTGTGAGCCGTGACGGAACGGGTACGTACCTCCTCGTCGATCGAGGAGGAGTGGATGACCGTGCCCGGGGACGAGGCCTGGAACACGCGACATCGTTCCGAGGGCCCGCTCAACCGGGCCGACCGGAACTTCGCGGAGCTGCTGCAGGAACTGCGCGTCGTGTTCGCCGGTGTGCCGATCCTGTTCGGGTTCCTGCTGACGCTGTCGTTCTCGGAGCGGTTCCGCAGTCTCGACGACGTCCAGCACGGGCTGTTCGTCGCGACCCTCGGCTGCGCGGCCATGTCGGCGACGCTGATCATCGCGCCCGTGGCCGCACACCGGGTGGCCTTCCAGCAGAACCGCAAGCGCGAGCTGGTCCGGTTGGGCCACCGGATGGTCATCGCCGGCCTCGCGGCGTTCGCGCTGACGTTGTGCTGCGGGGTGATGCTCGTCCTCGACATGGCGCTGGGCAGGGTGCCCGCCGTCGCCGGGGCCGGTGCGCTCGTCCTGATCACCCTCGTGCTGTGGATCGCGGTCCCGCTGCGGCTGCGGCACCCGTCACGGGCCCGACCGCGGCTGCCGGAGCCGGGTTCGCGTCGGTGGCAGCCGTCCGACGCGTGGTCGCGCAGCGGCGCCCGGCGCGAGGTCGCCGGACGGGTCGGGGTCGCGGAGCGCGGCGTCGCGGACTGACCGCCCGTTGACCCGCCGCGCCGCGACGGGAGATTCTCCCCGCGGACCCGACGTGGAGGTGGCAGGGCGATGGACGTCGCAGACCTGGTTGCGCGCGAGGAGATCCGGGACGTCCTGCTGCGGTACTGCCGGGCCGTCGACCGGGGCGACCTCGCGCTGCTGCGCTCGGTCTACCACCCCGACGCCACCGACGACCACGGCATGTTCAAGGGCAACGGGCACGAGTTCGCCGAGTTCATCCTCGCCCAGCCCGGTCGCGACGAGCTGGTCACGCAGCACCACCTGACGAACGTCGCCATCGAGCTCGACGGCGACGACGCCCGCGCCGAGACCTACTTCGTCGCGGTCCACCGCAGGCCGGGCCCGCCCGTGTCGATCGGGCAGTTCGGCGGACGCTACGTCGACCGGCTCTCGCGACGCGACGGGGTGTGGCGGATCGCGGAGCGCGTCGTCGTCCACGACTGGAGCCTGCGGGAGACGGTCGGTCCCGAGTGGGGCGGGCTCGACGCGTTCGCCCGCGGTGCCCAGGCCCCCGACGACCCCGGGCACCGCCTCCTCGCCGCGGGTTAGGTGGCAGGCGGCGACGGGAACGCCACGCACACCGGGTTCGCCGTCTCGAGCGTGCCCAGGTGTGTCAGCGTGGCGCCGTCCTCGTCGAGGGTGAAGGCGATGAGGTCGTCGCTGTCCTGGTTGCCCAGCAGCACGATGCGCCCGTCCGGACTCAGCGCGAGCTCGCGCGGCCAGCTCCCGCGGCCGGGCTCGGTGTGCGCAAGTACGGGCTCGTCGGAATCGCCGTCGACGCGCAGCAGGGCGATGCTGTCGTGCCCGCGGTTGGACGCCAGCACCCAGCGCCCCGACGGGCTGACCCGGATCGCGGCGGTCTGGTTGAGCGTCGTGACGTCGTCGGGGATCGTCCGCACGACGGCGGTCCGCCGGTAGCCCTCGCCGTCGCGCCGTGCCGCGACGACCGTGCTGCCCAGCTCGCACAGCACGTAGAGCCGCTCGCCGTCCGGGTGGAAGGCGAGATGGCGCGGACCGTGCCCGGCCGGGATGTCGATGCGCGCGGCGGGGCGTTCGGTGAGGGTGCCGTCGTCGCCGAGCACGTAGCCGACGACGGCGTCCATCCCCAGGTCGGGCACCAACAGCAGGCCGGTCACGGGGTCGAAGGCGACCATGTGGGCGTGCGCGGCGGTCTGCCGCCGCGGGTCGACGCTCGATCCCTCGTGCGTGACGTCGGCGGTCGGCTCCCCGAGACCCTCCTCGGTGACGGGGAAGACGCACACCGACCCCGAGTGGTAGTTGGCGGTGAGCACGAACCGGCCGCTCGGGTCGATCGTGAGATGGCAGGTCCCCGCGCCGGAGGGTCGCGAGTCGAGCGCGGTGAGTGCGCCGGTGCCGGGGTCGCGTGCGAAGGCGCTCACGGTGCCGCCGGTGCGGTTGCCGGGATCGGCGGACTCGTCGGCGGCGTAGAGCCGGCTGCCGTCGGGGGACAGCGCGAGGTAGGACGGGTTGCGGGTGCGAGCGAGCAACGTGACCGGCCCGAACGTCCCCGTCGTGGTGTCGAGGGTCGTTCCGAGGATGCCGTCGTTGTGTCCGTGGACGTGGCCGAGCGTCGTGGTGTAGGTGCCGACGATGAGCGGCAGGTCGGGCACGGGACCTCCTGGGTCGGGACGCGGCGTCGCGCGGGTCACGGTACCCCGATCTTGCTTGCTTAGCAGCAAGCAACTAGCGTGGATCGCATGTTGCGCTCCGACCCTGGTCCCCGAACGGCACCGGCGGTCGGATCGGTCTCCTCCGACGAGCCGTTACCCGGTCGCTGGCTCGTCTTCGGCATCGTCGGCCTCGCCCTGCTGCTCGGCTCGATCGACCAGACGTCCGTCGCCACCGCGCTGCCGACCATGCAGGCCGACCTCGGCGGGTCCCTCGGCTGGGTCGGCTGGACGATCACGATCTACTCGCTCGGCCAGATCGTCGCGCTGCCCATCGCGGGACGGCTCAGCGACCAGTTCGGCAGGCGCACCGTCTTCCTGACCGCCGTCGCGATGTTCACGATCACCTCGCTGTGCGCGGGCCTCGCCGGCAACATCGCCTTCCTCATCGCGGTGCGCGCGATCCAGGGCCTCGCCGCGGGCGCGATCATGCCGGCCGCCACCGGGATCGTCGCCGAGCGCTTCGGCCGCAACCGCGACCGCGCGATCGGCATGTTCACCAGCATCTTCCCGATCGGCGCGATCGTCGGGCCGGTCGTCGGCGGCGTCCTGGTCACCTACACGTCGTGGCGGGCGATCTTCTTCGTCAACCTGCCGATCGGTGTCGTGATCGTCGTCGGCGGGCTGTTCCTCATCGGCCGCGGCGCCGCCCGGCCCGTGCAGACGTCGGCCATCGACTTCCGCGGCATCGGCCTGCTCACCCTGGTCCTGCTCGCCGGGATGACGACGATCACCGCCCTCGGCGGCGACGGCGACCCGGTGATGCGGTACCTGCTGGTCGGCGTGGCGGCGCTGGTCACCGTCGTCGCGGTGTGGCGGTTCCTGCGGCACGCGCGCGTCGAACCCGACGCCGTGGTGCCGATGCGGCTGCTGCGCGGACGCACGTTCGGACCGCTCAACGCGGTCAACGTCCTCTTCGGGGCGGGCGCGCTCGGTTTCGCGACGCTCGTGCCGCTCTACGCCGAGCACCGCTACGGTCTCGGCCCGCTCGTCGCCGGCAGCCTGCTGTCCGTGCGGGCCATCGCCATGATCGCGACGTCGTCGCTGTCGGTGGCACTGCTGCGGACCGTCGGCACCCGGAAGCTGATGCTCATCGGCTACACGCTCATGGCCGTCGGGACGGGCCTGCTGGCCGTGCCGCCGCCGGGCGGGATGTCGGCGGAGCTGTGGCTCTCGATCACCGCCGGCGTCGCCGGGTTGGGCATGGGTGCGGCGGCGCCGTCGAGCAACAACGCCTCCATGCACCTGGCCAAGGAGCAGATCTCCGCGATCGCGGGGCTGCGCGCGATGTTCCGGCAGTCCGGGGGCATCGCCGGCATCTCCCTCACGACCGCGATCCTGTCCGTCGCGGCCAACCCCGGCCTCACGCAGGCCTACGTGTTCGTGGCCTTCGCGGTGCTGCTGCTCGTCGCGCTGCCGATCATCTTCGCCCTGCCGGACCACCGCGGATCCTGGTGACGCCGAGGCGGTCGGTTTGGTAACGATCGGACGACTCGTCCCGACTCGACGAACAGGTGCGTCGGCCATCGGGGGCCGGCCCGGACCGAGACGAGGGCGTCATGGCGACCGAGTCCTCCGCAGCCGCGACCGACGTGCTCGTCGTGGGCGCCGGTCCGATCGGGCTGACCGCGGCACTGGAGCTGCGCCGGCGCGGGGTGGCGTGCCGGGTCGTCGACAAGCTGACCGAGCCGCCGCAGTACGCCAAGGCCGTCGGCGTGCAGGCGCGCACGCTGGAGCTGTGGGAGGCCGCGGGCGTGCTCCCCGCGATGCTCGACGCCGCGATCCCGATGTTCGGCCAGTTCGTCTACCGCAACGGTGAGCGGGTCGCGACGATGCAGTTCGAGCTGCCGCCGGACATGCCGTACGGCTTCATGGCGCTGCCGCAGTACGAGACCGAGCGGCTGCTGCGCGAGGCGCTGGCCCGGCACGGCGTCGTCCCCGAACGGGGCGTCGAGCTGGTCTCGTTCACCCAGGACGACGACGGGGTCACCGCCGAGCTCGTCGGGCCCGGCGGTCCCGAGACCGTCCGCGCGGCATATCTCGTCGGCGGCGACGGCGCGCACAGCACCGTCCGCAAGGCGCTGGGGCTGAGCTTCGAGGGCGGGGCGTTCGCCGAGGAGTACATGCTCGGCGACGTCGAGGTCGACTGGTCGATCCCGCGCGGGTACGGGGTGCGCGCGATGCGGGAGGAGGACGGCAAGGTCGTCGACCTGCTCGTGTGCATCCCGCTGCCGGGCCGCGGCCGCTACCGGATGTCGATGCTGGTGCCGCCGGAGCTGTCGTCGGACGCGCCCGCCGCCGGCGAGGTCGCGCACGGTTTCGAGGCCGGCCGCGCCCCCGAGCTGCACCACATCCAGGCCGTCATCGACCGGATGTCGCCCGAGCCGACGGTCGCGCGGAACCTGCGCTGGTCGTCGGTGTTCCGGATCAGCCACCGCATCGCGGGCGCCTACTCCGCGGGCCGGGCGTTCATCGCGGGCGACGCCGCGCACATCCACCCGCCGACCGGCGCCCAGGGCATGAACACCGGCATCCAGGACGCGGTGAACCTGGCGTGGAAGCTGGCGGCCGCGGTCCACGGCACCGCCGCGCCGGGGTTGCTCGACAGCTACGACGCCGAACGCCGTCCGGTCGGCGAGGAGGTCGTGGGCCGCACGGTGCAGGCCGCGACGACCGGCGTCCGGTTCGACGCGGCCGACCCGTTCGCCGCGGTCCGCCGCGAGGCGCAGCTGCTGGTCGGGTACCGCGGCAGCCCGATCGTCGGCGAGGTCGACGAGTCCCTGCCCGCCGGCGCCCCGCAGGCCGGCGACCGCGCGCCGGACGCCCGCGGCCTGGTCCGCGACATCGTGCAGTTCCCGGTGCGGCTCTTCGAGCTGTTCCGCCTACCGGGGCACGCGCTGCTGCTCTACGCCGACACCGACACGACGGCCGCCGGGCTCGACGAGGTCGCCGACGCGGCGCGGTCGGGGCTGGGCGACGACCTCGTCGTGCACGCCATGCTGGCCTCAGGGGTCCACGCCCCGCGGCTGGTCACGCCCACCCTGCGCGACGCCGCGGGGGAGTTCCGGGCGGCGTACGCGGCCGTCGACGGGACGCTGCTCGCCGTGCGGCCGGACGGGTACGTCGGGCACCGCGGCAGCGTGGCGGACCCGGCCGGGCTCCTCCGGTACGCGGCCGGGGTCGTCGCACCCGCGGGCGAGCGCGTCGGCGTCGGCAGGTGAGCCGGATCACTTCCCTGCTGGTTGTGCCGCTGGCGCCCGCGGGCGAGGGTCGGTCTCGCACGGGTCCCCCTCCGTGCGCCGCGACGACCCAAGGCAGCGAGGAAGCAGAGTGGCCCTCTCCACCGGCGACACGATCCCCGACGTCACCCTGAGGACGATGACCAAGGACGGGCCGGCGCCCGTCGGCAGCCGCGAGGCGCTCGGCACCGGCACGGTCGTGCTGTTCGGCGTGCCCGGGGCGTTCACCCCGGCGTGCTCGGACCGGCACCTGCCCGAGTACGTCCTGCGGGCCGACGAGCTGCGCGCCAAGGGCGTCGACACGGTCGCGTGCGTGTCGGTCAACGACGCGTTCGTCATGGACGCGTGGGGCCGCTCGCGCGAGGTGGGCGACTCGGTCGTCATGCTCGCCGACGGCAACGGCGACTTCACCAGGGCGGTCGGGCTGGAGCTCGACGCGACGGGTCTCGGGCTGGGTCTGCGGTCGAAGCGCTACGCGGCGGTGCTCCGGGACGGTGTCGTCCAGGACATCTGGGTCGAGGCCGTGCCCTCCGACGTCGTGGTGAGCTCCGCCGACGCGGTCCTCAAGAGCCTCTGAGCCGAACCGGAGCCGACCGCGGGTCGGTTGCCGCCCGCGCGAGACGCGTGTGACGATCGAGATCGTCGACGGCGCCGGGCACGTCGGGCACGTCGGGCACGTCGGGGAGGGGCCGCCATGACCATGGAGATCCAGCAGTTGATGTGGGTCATCGAGGGCCTCGCCGAGGACTTCCGGACGGCCGTCTACGTCGACCGGGACCTGGACAGGGCGCTCGCGCTGGTGACCGAGGACTGCGAGGTGCGCCACGTCCCGGCGGGCACGGGTGCCGACGGCAGGCAGGCCCTCGCGCACCACCTCACCGGCGAGGTGTGGCCCCACCTGCCCGACGACCTCGAGTTCCGCCGGGTCACCCGCACGTCCGACCAGCGGCGGGTGGTCGCCGAGTCGGCGGTCACGTTCACCCACGACCGCGAGCTGCCGTGGCTGCTGCCCGGGATCGCGCCGACGCACCGCCGCGTCGAGACGACGGTGGTCTCGGTGGTCACGGCCAAGCACCGCAGCAGGGCGGGCCGGACCGAGACGTGGATCCGCTCGCACCGCAGCCTGTGGGACCACGCCGGCATGCTGGCGGCGATCGGGATGCCGCCTGCCGGGATCCGCACCACCCAGGACCTGGCCGTCTGACGACGGTCGGCGCGCGCGGGCCATCTCGTCGACGACGCTGGTCCGGGCGCGGCGAGCCCGGCGACGTCGTGCGGCGCGACCTCGCGGGTCTCGGCGACCATCCGTTCCAGGTGCGGTCACGACGGCCGCCGCCGCGCGGACGTGGGCGGGCGCATCGGACCTCCCGCGTCGGCCGGGATATGGCCCCGTATTCGGACTCGGGAAATGGGCCGGAACGGTTACGGTGGACGGCGGAATCGCTTCCGCTGAATCCCCTTCCCGTCGTCGCCGCGGCGTGGCAGTGTCGGCGAAATGGACGCGCGCGCGATTCGCCAGGCGTATCTCGATCTCCTCCGCGAGCAGCGGCACGCGGTGATCGACCGGGCGCCGCTCGTCCTGCGCGACGACCCGACGACGCTGTTCACCGGCAGTGGCATGCAGCCGTTGCTGCCGTACCTGCTGGGTGCCGAGCACCCCGACGGCGCGCGGCTCGCCGACGTCCAGCCGTGCCTGCGAGCCCAGGACATGGACGAGGTCGGCGACAACCGGCACACCACTTTCTTCGAGATGCTGGGGAACTGGAGCCTCGGCGACTACTCCAAGGCCGAGCAGATCCCGATGGTGTGGCACTTCCTCGTCGACGTCGTCGGGCTGGACCCGGAACGCATCTACGTCACCGCGTTCATCGGCGACTCCGCGCACGGAATCCCGCGCGACGACGAGAGCGCCGACATCTGGGAGCGGCTGTTCCGCGAGCGAGGGATCAGCTTCGACCGCATCGACCTCGACACCGAGGAGTACGGCAACGAGGTCGGCAACCAGGGCGCGCGGATCGCGTTCTACGGCCACAAGAACTGGTGGAGCCGCTTCGGCGGGCCCGACGACATGCCCGTCGGGGACCCCGGCGGACCCGACTCGGAGATCTTCTACTACTTCCCCCAGGTCGAGCACGACACGGCCTACGGCCGGTATCCGCACCAGAACTCCGACGGCGGGCAGTTCCTCGAGATCGGCAACTCCGTCTTCATGACCTACCGGCGCACCGAGACCGGTGTCGTCGACCTGCCCAAGCACAACGTCGACTTCGGCGGCGGGCTGGAACGGATCGCCGCGGCGGCGATCGACAGTCCGGACGTCTACCACGTGAGCCTGCTGTGGCCGATGGTCGAGCAGCTCCAGAAGGTCACGGGCAAGAGCTACGCCGAGGCCACGACGGCGATGCGCGTCGTCGTGGACCATCTGCGCGGCGCGGTCTTCCTGGCCGCGGACGGGGTGCGGCCCAGCAACTCCAAGCAGGGCTACGTGATGCGCCGGCTGCTCCGCCGGGCCATGCGGTTCGGGCTCGACCTCGGCCTGACGGCGGGCGTCGCGGCGGAGCTGGTGCCGGTCGTCGCGTTGGTGTACTCGGACGTCTACCCGGAGATCGCGGCCGGGGAGGCCGACATCGTCGCGGTGATCGCCAAGGAGGAGAAGCTGTTCGCGCGGACCCTGCGCAAGGGGCTGTCGATGGTGCGCCGGCTCGGCCGCACGCAGCCTGCGATCACGGGTGCGCACCTGTTCGAGCTGCACGACACGTTCGGCATGCCGATCGAGCTCTCCGTCGAGGAGGCGCACCGCCAGGGCATCGCGCTGGAGGAGACCTGGCAGGCCGACTTCGACGCGCTGATGGACGCGCAGAAGGCGCGCTCGCGGGCCGCGGGCTGACCGCGCCCGGTTCGGCGCCGCCGCGGCCGGCCGTCACCGTGAAACGAAGAATGGGCCACCCGCTCGCGGGCGACCCATTCTTCGACGTTTGGTGGAGGACTCAGGAATTGAACCTGACAAGGCGTCCCAAGTACGCATCCCCCGTGTGCGGGAAAAAGTACCGCGGTGATCGTCGAGGGGCAACCCCCTGTTTCACAACTGTTCGTGACCGCCCGATCGAGTGGCGGCGATCAACTGCCACGGCGTGGCATCGGGCAGGTAGGCGCGGGTGAGCGCGACGCCGATCCTGGGCAGGTCCGCCTCGTCGCGGAACGCCAGGTGCACCGGTTCGTACCGCGGCTGGAACTTGGCCTTGAACGCGTGCAACGAGCGGAACCCGTAGAACGGCTCCAGCGCGCCGCCGAGCCGCTCCAGCAGCCGGTCGGTGCGGTCGAGCTCCGCCTCGGACACGTCGCCCCTGGCGAGCGGCGCGCCCGACAGCGAGACGAACTCCGCGCCCTGCTCACGGAACTCCAGGCAGGCCGAGGCGATCATGAACTCCATGACGGACCGGAACCCGTCGGTGCGCCTGCGCATGACGTCGAGCGTCCAGCCGCGGACGACACCGCCCGGCGCGTACACCGGCAGCCACGACGTCACGCCGTGGATCGAGCCCGTCGGGTCGATGGCGATGCCGACGCGCACGGCCGGGTCCAGCGCCTCCTCCACGCCGCCGAGGGTGAAGCCCATCTCGGGCAGACCCTTGTCGCCGACCCAGGCCTCCGAGATGGCCCTGACCTGCGCGAGGATCGCGAAAGGCTGTTCCGCGAGCGTCACGACCCGGAACTCGATCGACTCCCGCTTGGCCTTGTTCAACGCCGACCGGACGTCCTGCCAGGTCTTGCCCTTGAAGGCCAGCCCGGGCAGGTCGATCAGGGTGTCCTCGGCGATCTGCACGGTGCGCCAGCCCGCGGCCCTGGCCGCGTCGGCCGCGACGTCGGTGACGGAGAACAGGCACGGGATCAGGCCGCCGCGCTCGGCCATCGTCGTGAACTCGGAGACGGCGTCGGCGATGGTGTCGTGCGGCACGACCGGGTCGGCCAGCGCGAGCGCGACGCCCGCGTGCCGTTCGTACCCGATGTAGCCGCGGCCGTCGGCCGTGAACAGGTAGCGCATCTGCGGCCACGTCGTCATCCACGACATCGTCGAGCCGCCGACGGTCGTGAGGATCGCCTTCGCCCTGGTCAGGCCCTCGCCGCCGGCGTCGAGGGCGCCGACGCCACCGGGGACCCGCCGTCGGAACGGGACCCGGAACGCACCGCGGTTGAGCACGATCAGGGCGAGCTGACCCAGCCACAGCAACCCGCCCGCGAGCGCGATCGGTGCGCCCTGCGGCAGCTTCCCGCCGACGATCAGCACCAGCGCGAGGACGGCCTCCACGATGTTGAGGACGCCGAGCACGACGGTGGCCCACCACGCCCACCGCTTGCCGTTGCGCAGCGCGTTGGCCACCAGGGCGATCAGCGCCAGCTCGACGAGGACGTCGGTGATGGGGCCCGCCGCGCCCGACGTCGCCCCGAACGGGCCGCGGCCGGGGAACAGCAGCACGATCACCTGGGTGAGGCCGATCAGGATCAGCCCGCCGAAGGCGATCATGCGGGTCTCGCGCCGCGTGCGCGGCCCGAACCCCGGCTCGACGCCGTAGCGCCACTGCCCCACGAGCAGCCCGGCGACGACGCCGACGGCGTGCGCGACGTCGGACAGCGTGCCCTCGAACAGGAACGCGGCGGTCACGTAGAACCACAGGGCCGCCCGCACCCGCAGCCGCCACGGCGAGCGCAGGGTCGCCGAGGTGACGGCGACGACCGTCAGCATCCCGGTGGTGAACCCGACGTCGCGGGCCCCGGCGAGGTCGCGGGCCCACACCCACGTCGTCGACGAGAGCGCCCACACGAGCAACGTCGCGACGAGCACCCCGCCGACCTCGCCGGCGATCGCGCTGATCGCCGTGCGCCGTGACCCCAGCCGCAGCTCGCACGCGCCCACGAGCAGCGCGAAGAGGATCAGCCCACTCACGTACTGCCCCGGGGTCAGCGCGAAGACCCAGCCCGTGAGCAGGGTCCAGATCTTCCCCCCCTGCAGGGCCGGCACCCCGTACGCGACGTCGGGGAACCACGGCGCCTGCCACGTCGGCTCCCAGATGCGTCGGGTCAGCAGCCCGAACACGAGGGACACCGCCACGACGCCGATCGTGAACGGGATGCGCCGCAACGCGTGCGGCAGCGCCGCGGCCGCCCGCGACGCCCAGGCCTCGAAGCCGCCCTGGACCGCGGCGGGTGGGGGTGGGATGCTCACCGGGGCCCCGCCGTCACTTCGTGAACCCCATGCGCGGGGCCAGGAAGTTCAACGCGGGCACCAGCGTCGCCGTGGGCACCCCCCACGAATGGCCCTGACCCGGGACCACCTGTGTCGTGACGGTCATCCCCGCGTTCTTCGCCGCCGTCGACACCTCGGTCATCCACGACTCGGTCTGCGGCTCGTCGCCGCCCGCGGCGAAGAAGCCCCAGCTGTCCCGGTAGGTCTTCTCCGACAGCAGGGCCAGCGGGGTCAGCGCGTCGAACGCGGCCGTGTCGCCGTGGAACGCGAGCTGGACCGTCTGGGCGCGGTCGGCGCTGATCGCGGGCTCGCGCTCGCCGGCGAGATCGATGAAGGAGGGGAACAGGTCCGGGTGACGGGTGGCCATCTGGATCGAGCAGGTCCCCCCGAACGACCAGCCCCCGAAGGCCCAGTGCGCGTGGTTGGAGTCGATGCCGACATTCGCCGTGATCCAGTTGACGACGTCGACCGTCAGGTAGGTGTCGGCCTTCGCGATGTCGGAGTCCATGCACATCGTGTTGCCGTCCTCGGCGCCGTTCGGGTCGACGACGACCGTCACCGGCGCGAGCCCGTTGTGCTGGGCGGCGAACTCGTCCATGAGCTTCTGCAGCCCGCCGGAGACGACCCAGTCCTGCGGTCCGCCGGGCTGGCCCGACACCAGGATCAGGACGGGCAGCAGCGGCGGCTTCGGACCGGCGTAGGACGGGGGCAGGTAGAACCACGCCGGCCGCGCGGTGAAGCCCGACACCGTGCCCGGGATCGGCGCCGATTCGATCCGGCTGTGGCCGGAGTCACCGCGCCACCGGTCGACGACGGGCGTCTTCTCGTTCTGCGACTTGAGGTTGTTGGCGGCGGCGAACGCGGAGACGTCGTTCTCGTCGCTGGCCAGCAGTGTCCCGAGCGTCGGGTACTCCTCGAAGTAGACGTTGATCTGCGAGGCGGCCACCACGAGCGCGACGACCGTGCACACGATCGCGGTGACCTTCCGGCCGACCGACGACGCGACCATGCTGCCGACGCCGAGCACGAACACCCCGACGCCGACCGCGATCCAGAGCCGTACCGCGCCGGGCAGCGGCTCCGGCAGCAGGTCGAACACGTCCAGGACGAGCCAGTTCAGCAGGAAGTACGTCAGCACCGCGAGGACCGCGGCCACGACGATCGTGATGACCGATGCCCGGCCACCGCGGGCGAGCAGGAAGAACAGCGCGACGGCACCGAGCACGAGGAGCGTGACCGGCAGCCAGCCGCTGATCAGCGAGAGATCACCCATCGACGCACTCCCCGCGGTCCGGCCCCCCCCACCTGACCACACCGGACGGTGCGACAGGGCGGACACGATCACCGAAGAGTCCGCAGCCGAATGGTCGCGCATGATCAGCGCGACGTATCCCACTGCTGCACAATCGATACCCAGGGAGGCAACCTATGACCCGTCCGCCGTTCCATCTCGCGATCCCCGTCGACGACCTCGCCGCCGCCCGCGCGTTCTACGGCGGCGTGCTCGGGTTCGGCGAGGGACGTTCGGCCGACCGCTGGATCGACTGGGACATGGCCGGCCACCAGGTCGTCACCCACCAGGTCGACGGTGCCCCGGCGCGCCGGGCGTCGAACCCCGTCGACGGGCACGACGTCCCGGTCCCGCACTTCGGGCTGGTGCTCGACGTCGCGGGCTTCCAGGACCTCGCGGAGCGGCTGCGGGCGGCGGGGACGTCGTTCGTGATCGAGCCGCACGTGCGGTTCCCGGGCGAACCCGGCGAGCAGTGGACGATGTTCCTGCTCGACCCGGCCGGCAACGCGCTGGAGTTCAAGGCCTTCGCCGACCTCGGCCGGCTGTTCGCGACCTGACCGCTCAGCTGCCGGGGAGCGTCAGCTCGACGCAGTCGGCGACGCACGCGCCCTCGGACGGCGGCTCGTCGGAGTCCGCCGCGACAGGGGCCGGGGCGGGGCGGTGCAGCACGGCCCGGGTCGCGGCGACGAGGAGCAGGTCGCCGTCGAGCGTGCCCGTACCGTCGACGATCAGCGAGTAGCCGTCGGGGGTGGGCGGCGGCCAGACCACCGTCACCTGCGGCCGTTCGGCGACGTTCGCGCGCGTCCGCCTACCCGGGTCGGCGACCCGCACGCGCCCGTCGGACCAGGTCGGGGACACGGCCGTGACGTGCGGGCGGGCGTCGTCGCCGATGGTCAGCAGGTAGGCGAACCCGTACCCGGCGATCGTCTCGCCGAGCCGGTCGACGGCCACCGCGATGCTCACAGCGCCATCGTAGGCCTGCTGAGCCCGTGTCCTGGTCAACAGAGGGCCGAAGGGTTCGTGACGTCGAGCGGGCCGGCGAGGGTCGTCGCCCGGTCGGTCTTGTCGGAGCAGGCGGAGATCGAGAACACGAAGGGCCGGTTGCGGTAGACGAACACGACGAGGTCGACGGGCCACGGCGACGGGGTCGCCGCACGTCGGCGCCCGGGTCCTCTGCGGGCCCGGGCGCTGGTCGTGCACTCGATCTGTGGTGGATGTCGTGAACGTGGTGGACGTTGTGGAGAACGATGTGGAGAACTCTCCCCCCGCGGGGCGCCGGGGACGATCGAGTGGGCCCCCCTCCTGCGGGGGGCAGGCCCGAGTTTCGCCCGGCGGTGTCGGGCGTGCCGGGCCGCGCCGGATCGACGTCGTGGCGGGGCCCGGCCATGATGTCGGGGTGGCCGCGGGATCGTCGTACGTGGACCGGGTGCCGGTGCCGGCGCTCGCCGCGGTCGCGTCGTCCGTCTGGATCCAGCAGGTCGGCGACCAGCCGCTCGCCCAGCGGTACGTGCCGCACGGCGGCGCCGAGATCCGCTGCGTCCTCGGCGAGGCGCCCCGGCTCCTCGGTCCGTTGACCGCCGCGACGTACCGGGACATCCCTGCGGGTGGGACCGTCGTCGGTGTCCGGCTGCGCCCCGGAGTGCTGGGCGGCCTCGCCGGACCGCCCGCCGACGAACTGGCCGACCAGGACGTGCCCGGCGCCGAGCTCTGGCGCGACCCGGACCGCCTCACCCACCTGCTCGGCGAGGCCCCGACGCCCGAGGTCGCGCTCGACCGGCTGCAGGCGTTCGTCGCGAGGACGGTCGGTGAGCCGGACCCGCTCGTCGCCGAGGCCGTCCGGAACCTGATGCCGTGGCGTGGCGGCGGCCCGGCCGTGCTGCCCGACCTGCTGTCGATCTCCGAGCGCCAGCTGCGCCGGCGGTGCCGCGCCGCCGTGGGGACGGGTCCGAAGGAACTGCAGCGGATCCTGCGGTTCCACGGGTTCACCGCCCGGGTCCAGGTGGCGGTCGACCGCGGTGCGCCGGGCGACCTCGCCGGCTGGGCGGTCGAGGCCGGGTACCACGACCAGGCCCATCT
Source organism: Pseudonocardia sp. D17 (assembly GCF_036984265.1). Lineage (NCBI taxonomy): Bacteria > Bacillati > Actinomycetota > Actinomycetes > Pseudonocardiales > Pseudonocardiaceae > Pseudonocardia > Pseudonocardia sp. D17. The sequence goes on from NZ_BPRG01000241.1 coordinate 15,554, forward strand.
GACCCGGGAGTGCCGCAGGCTCACCGGAGTGCCCCCGGGCGAGTTCCTCGCGCAATACCGGTCCGCGTGCGCGGGCGGCGACGACCACGACCACGCCGCGTCGTACCTGCCGATGCTGCGGGGGAGATGGCCGTTCCGTACAAGAGCGGAGGGCGCGCCGGGCCTAGCGTCGTGAGCATGATCCTCGTGACCGGCGGGCTGGGGTCGATCGGCTCGCACACCGCGCGGGCGTTGCTCGACCTGGGTGAGCGGGTCGTCGTCTCCGCGCACCGCTCGACCCGGCTGCCCGACTTCCTCTCCGCCGAACCGGACGACCGCCTGGTCGTCGAACCGCTCGACACCACGGACGCGGCCGCCTTCCTCGACATCGGGAAACGTCATCCGGTGACCGCGGTCGTGCACCTCGCCGCCGCCCCGTTCGACCTGCCGGATCCCGTCGCGTACCTGCGGGCCGAGAGCACCGCGCTGCTCAACGCGCTGGCCGCCGCGACCGCGTGGGGAGTGCGGCGCTTCGCGGTCGCGAGCTCGATCGCGGTGTACGCGGGCCTCGGCGGCGCGGCGTTCCGGGAGGACGTCCCGCTGCCCGTGGTCGCCGCGCACCGGATCCCCGTGTTCAAGAAGACCGCGGAGCTGTTCAGCACGCTCGCCGCGGCACATGCCGGGTTCGACGTGGTCAACCTCCGGATCGGCACGATCTGGGGCCCGCTCGGGCTGCCCGACTCGCCGTTCTTCGCGCTCCCGCGACTCCTCAGCGCGGCCGTCCGCGGGGAGGAGCCCGACCTCACCCCGCCCCGGCCGCCCGCGCACGCCGACGACGCGACCGACCTCTGCTACGTCAAGGACTGCGGCCGGGCCGTCGCGTTGCTCGTGCTCGCCGACCGGCTGAACCACGCCACCTACAACGTCTCCGCCGGACGGCTCGTGCGCTACGCCGAGGTCGTCGCCGCGATCAACGCCGCCGTCCCCGGTGCGCGCATCGAGCTGCCGCCGGGACGCAGCCCGGACCGCCCGGCAGGCCACCTGGACATCACCCGGCTGCGGCAGGACACCGGCTTCGAGCCCGAGTACGACGTCGAACGCGCTGTGCCCGACTACGTGGCCTGGCTGCGGAACCACGAGGCGTGAGGAGAGCCGGCATGGCACGGGTCGTGATGCACGGGGTGGTGTCGGTGGACGGGTTCGTCGCCCTTCCCGACGACACCGTCGGACCCCTCTTCGACTGGTACTTCAACGGCGACACCCAGCTGACCGCACACGCCAGCGGATGGACCTTCCCGGTCTCGCGGGCCTCGTTCGACCACGTCCAGCCGTTCTGGGACAGGATCGACGTCACGCTCATCGGCCGGCACCTGTTCGACACCACCGACGGCTGGGACGGCAAACCGGCCGCGGGTGACCAGCTCGTCGTCGTCACCCACCGGCCGTTGCCCGAGAGCTGGGTCGCGGAGCATCCCGACGCCCCGTTCCACACGGCCGGCTCGGTCGAGGCCGGCGTCGCGCTGGCCGAGGAGCTCGCGGGTGACGGGCTCGTCTGCGTGACCGCGGGGGACCTCGGGGGGCAGGCCTTCTCCGCGGGGCTGGTCGACGAGGTGGCCATGGACGTCGTCCCGGTCGTGCTGGGCGAGGGGGTGCGCTACTTCGGCAGCCACACCGGCACCGTGCTGCTCGACGACCCCGACCAGGTCGTGCAGGGCGACCGTGTCCTGCACCTGCACTACACGGTCCGCCGCTGAGGCGCCGCGACCGCGGGCGGTCCCTCCCGGCTCGCGCCGCGCGTCGTCGTCCTCACACAAGGTCGTCGCCGGTCGGCGCCCGCGCTACGGTGGCAGCCGACCTTTCGGACAGGGATCCCCGTCCGGCGCGGAGGCGCCCGCGGCCCCCGGACTGTCCCGGGTCCGGGACGCTCCGCCGATCCGGGCGCCGCGTCGCCCCGCGAACCGTCCGAGATCGCGACAGTCCTTCGGCAGATCGGCTCCTACCGTCGTGCGGGCAGCATCCCCGACGCGGAGGTTCCAGATGAAGGCGATGGTTTACCACGGCCCCGACGACAAGGCCTGGGAGGACGTCCCCGACGCGACGGTGCAGGACCCGACCGACGTCGTCGTCCGCGTCGACACCACCACGATCTGCGGCACCGACCTGCACATCCTGCAGGGCGACGTCCCCGCCGTCACCGACGGGCGCATCCTCGGCCACGAGGCCGTCGGCACCATCACCGCGGTGGGCGACGCGGTCAGCGGCTTCGCCGTCGGTGACCGCGTCCTCGTCCCCGCCATCACCAAGTGCGGCCGCTGCGAGTACTGCCAGCGCGGCATGCCCTCGCACTGCCAGACCGTCGGCGGCATCGGCTGGATCTTCGGCCACCTCATCGACGGCACCCAGGCCGAGTACGTCCGCGTCCCCTACGCCGACACCTCGCTCTATGCCGTCCCCGACACCGTCACCGACGCCCAGGCGATCTTCCTCGCCGACTCCCTGCCCACCGGCTACGAGGTCGGCGTCCTGGCCGGGCGGGTGCGTCCCGGTGACACCGTCGCGGTCGTCGGCGCCGGTGCGGTGGGGCTGTCCGCTGTGCTCACCACCGGGCTGTGGGGGGCCTCGCGGGTGATCGCCATCGACTCCAACAAGTTCCGGCTGGAGAAGGCCCTGGAGTTCGGCGCCACCGACGCCGTGGAGGTCGGCCCGGGCACCGTCGCCGACGTGACGGCGCTGACCGACGGGCTCGGCGTCGACGTCGCGATCGAGGCCGTCGGCTACCCCGAGACCCTGCTGACCGCGGCCTCGCTGGTCCGTCCGGGCGGGACGATCGCCAACGTCGGTGTGCACGGCACCCCGGTCGAGCTGCCCATGCAGGACATGTGGATCAGCAACGTGACCATGACGATGGGGCTGGTCGACACCGTCTCGATCCCGACCCTGCTCAAGATGGTCGCCAGTGGCCGTATCCCGGCCGAGAAGATGGGCACCCACTCGTTCACGTTCAGCCAGATCGACGAGGCGTACGACGTGTTCAAGAACGCCGCGGCCAACCAGGCGCTCAAGGTCGTCATCACCCCGGGCTGATCCCCGTGGGTGGCAATGGTCGCCACGGCGACCATTGCCACTCACGAGTGTCCCGGCCTCCGGTTCTCCGGGCCTCCGCTTCACCGGCTGCCCGGCTCCGTCCCCGTTCCACAGACTCGACGAGGAGTCCCCATGTCTCTCGACCCGGACGCGCCACCGGCCACCGCACCGGCGCCCGCCGCACCGGCGCCGCCTGCGGGCAACCCGGCGCTCATCGCACTGCCGACCTTCCTGGTCGGCGGCATCTCGCTCGGACTGTGGTTGGTCGGATCCCTGCCCCGCGATCTGCCGGGCGGTCTGATCTCCGCGGTGTTCTTCGTCAACGGCATCGGTGTCTGGGTGGGCGCGCTCTGGGCCGCCCGCCTCGGGCAGAGCGCCGTCGCGAGCATCTTCGCGATCTTCGGGGCGTTCTGGATGAGCTTCGGAGTCCTCGTCTTCGGGCTGGTCAACGGCCTGTTCGGGGTCTCGTCCGACGCGACGGCGGCGGCGTCGCAGGTCCAGTCCATCCAGGCGACCTTCCTCATCTCGTGGTTGGTCGTCTTCGTGACGCTCACGCTCGCGACGCTGCGGTTGCCGCTGGCGTTCACCCTGCTGTTCGTGCTCGTCGACGCGGCGGTGGCGCTCGTCCTCGGCGGCGTGCTCGCGGGCTCAACCACCCTCCTCACCTGGGGTGGCGTCGCGGTGTTCGCGTTCTGCCTCGTCGGCGTCTACCTGTACTTCGACGGGATGGACGGCGACCTCGGCGGTTCGGCGCGACCGCTGGGACGGCCGATCAGGGGTTGACCCTCGGTAACGGGAGTCAGGCCGCGGGGCGGCACGTCCGGCACGGCCGGTAGCCCGCGGCGACGGCGGCGGCCACCGTCGGGAAGCCGTGCCGGTGCGCCGGGGTGATCCGGCGGGCGTCGCGGCAGGTCGGGAAGCAGACGATCCCGGTGGTGTCGCTCGCCAGGTAGTGCACCCCGCCACGGGCGAGGGCGGCGACCTCGTCGAGGTTCGCCCCCTCGTCGCGCAGCAGGGCGTCCTTGCGCGCGGGGCCGAACATGTAGTCGCCGGCGGCGCCGTCGGCACGCACGACCCGGTGGCACGGCACCAGCAGCGGCACCGGGTTGCGGGCCAGCACCGTGCCGACGGCCCGCACCGCCCGGGGTCGGCCCGCCTCCCGCGCGACCCAGCCGTAGGGCCGGGTCTGGCCCGCCGGGATCCGGGCCGTCGCGGCCAGGACGTCGCGTTCGAAGTCCGACAACGCGTGCAGGTCGAGCGGGGGTCGTCCCGCGCGGCCGCGCAGGGCCGGGCCGACGCCGGCCGGGAGCCGGTCGAGCCGGCGCAGGGGCCGGTCGAAGCGGTCGCGGTAGGCGGCGGCGAACTCGTCGGCCGACCCGGCGGGCCGGACGAACTGCACCCCGTGCGCGGTGACGGCGACGAACACGTCGCCGAGCCGGCTCGGGGCGCTCGTCCAGCCGGTGAACACCCGGCCGGGCAGGGTCGCGGGCGCGGGCGCGGCGAGGCCCGCCAGCGCCGACAGCAGGGAGTCGTTCATGGTGCGCTCCTTCCCGACACGGACACCCGCTGTGCCGCACCGGTATCGGCCGGTTCGGTGAGCAGCGTCCGGAGTCGTCGTAGTCCTCGGGACACATGTGACTTGGCGGTTCCGCCCGCGCAGCCCAGTACCTGGGCCACCTCGGCGGTCGGCAGCCCGACGACGTGGCGCAGCACGACGGCGGACCGCTGGGGTTCGGGCAGCGCGGCGAGCGCCGCGGTGAGTTGCCGACGGTCGTCGGCACGCAGGGCCTCCTGGGCCGGCCCGGCGATCTCCGAGGCCGGCTCGACCGGGTCGAACGCGGGTGGCGGGGCGGGTCGCCGGGATGCGTCACGAGCGGCGTTGCGGGCGGCGTTGCGGACGATCGTCAGCAGCCAGGGACGTACGGCCAGCGCCGCGACCCGGCCGGCGTCGTAGCCGCGCAGGGCGCGGTAGGCGCGCAGCAGCGACTCGGCCGCCAGGTCCTCGGCGTCGGCGGCCCGGGCGGTGAGTGCCCGGGCGACCGAGTGCACGACGTCGCCGTGCACGCGCACCACCTCGGCGAACCCGGCGTCGAGGTCGCGGGCCAGCGCGCGGCGCAGCCGGTCCTCGGTCTCGTCGGGTGTCATGTCCTGCAGAACACCACGACGGGCGATCGGTTGCGGCCCTAGCCGCCCGCCAGGGCCTCCCGCACCGCGGCGGCGAACAGCTCGGGTGCCTCGACCGGCACGAAGTGGCCGACGCCGTCGACGGGCCGCACGTCGGCGGCGCCGAACCACTCGCCGACCCGGTCGGACCACTCCCGGGGGAACAGCGGGTCGAACTCGGGCCACAGGACGATCGCGGGCGTCGGGAGCGGGGTCTCGGGCGGCTGCTCGACGAGCGCCCGCGCCACCGTGCCCGATCCGCCGCGGTACCAGCCCACCGACGCGGTGAACCTGCCCGGCGCCGCGTAGCGGGCGGTCAGGTGGTCGAGCCGGGCGTCGGACGGGGTGAACCCCGGTCCGCTCCAGTGGTTCCAGAAGTGCGCGAGATAGTCGCGCACGGCGTCGGGCCTGCCGTCGACGAGCCGTTCCGCCAGTTCGAGCTGGTGGAAGGCCTGATACCAGAACTCGCGCTGCGCCTGCGGTTCCAGCACCCGACGTCCCGCGCCGGGCAGCGGCGGGGTGACGACGACAGCGCGCACCCGGTCCGGGTGTTCGGCCGCGAGCTGCTGGGCCACCCGGCTCCCGATGTCGTACCCGGCGACGACGGCGTCGGGGAACCCCAGCTCGTCGAGCAGCCCGACGACGCTGCGGACCTGGGCGGCCAGCGCGTGGTCGCCCCCCGGGTCGCGGTCGGATCCGCCGAACCCGCGCAGGTCCGGCACGACGACGTCGGCGTCGCCCGCGAGCAGTGCCGCCACCTCGGCGTGGTCGGTCCGGTCGCCGGGCCAGCCGTGCAGCAGGACGACCGGCGCACCGGAGCCGGTCCGGTCGTACTCGAGCGCGGCACCGTCGACGGGGGCAGAACGCATGGGCCGTTCCTACCCCTTGCCGAGCTGTGTCTTCTGCACCTTGCCCATCGCGTTGCGCGGCAGCGACTCGAGCACTCGCACCTCGCGCGGGCGCTTGTGCGTCGACAGCCCGCCCGCGACGTGCGCGACGAGCTCGTCGGGGCGGACGTCGTCACCGACGACGTAGGCGACGATCCGCTGGCCGAGGTCGTCGTCGGGCTCGCCGACGACCGCGGCCTCCCGCACCGACGGATGGTCGAGCAGCGCCGCCTCGATCTCGCCCGCGCCCACGCGGTAGCCGCCGGTCTTGATCAGGTCCACCGAGATGCGCCCGACGATGCGGTGCCGCCCGTCCTCGGCCACGACGGCGGCGTCGCCCGTGCGGAACCACCCGTCGTCGGTCCACGACGCGGCGGTGGCCTCGGGCAGGCCGAGGTAGCCGTCGAACATCGTGGCGCCGCGGACCTGCAGGTCGCCGACGGTCGCGCCGTCGTGCGGGACGGGGTCGCCGTGCTCGGTGCGCAGCCGTGACTCGACGCCGGCGACGGGGGTGCCGACCCATCCGGTGCGGACCGGGGCGTCGGCCCGCGCGGCGACGGTGATCAGCGTCTCCGTCATCCCGTAGCGTTCCACGGGGGAGCAGCCGCTGAGCGCGGTGAGGGTCTCGGCGACCCGGTCGGGCAGGCCCGCGCTACCGGACACCAGCAGGCGCGCGCCGGACAGCGCCCGCGCGGCGGCGGGATCGGCGGCGACGCGCGACCAGACCGTCGGGACGCCGAAGTAGAGGGTGCCGCCCGCGGCGGCGTAGGCCTCGGGCCTGGGGCGCACGGTGTGCACGAGCGGGGAGCCGTGGCGCAGCGCGCCGAGCGTGCCGAGCACCAGGCCGTGCACGTGGAAGAGCGGGAGGCCGTGGACGAGGGTGTCGTCGGCCGTCCAGGCCCACGCGTCGGCGAGCGCGTCGAGGTCGGCGGCGATGGCCCGCCGGGACATGACGACGCCCTTGGGCTTCCCCGTCGTCCCGGAGGTGTACATGATCAGGGCTGTCGCGTCCGGGTCCGGCTCGGCGGGCAGGGCGCCTCCGCGGGCGGTCGCATCGACCGCCACGCGTTCCAGGGAGACGCCTTCGGTCGGCGGGCCCAGCCAGAGCGCGGCGCCGGAGTCGGCGAGCACGTGGGCGCGCTCGAACGTCCCGGCATCGGACGGCACGGGCACGACGGGCACACCCGCGAGCAGCCCGCCGACGACCGACACGACCGTCTCCAGGCTCGCGTCGCCGTGCACCGCGACGGCCGGGGCGCCCGCGATGCGTGCCGCGACGGCGGTGGCCGCGGCCCAGAGCTCGGACCGGCGCAGCGCCCGGTCCCCCACGGTGACGGCGGGCCGGTCGTCGCCACGGTCCGGGCCGAGCAGCGCGGTCACCGCTGCACCAGGTGCAGGACCAGACCACCGGTCGTCCGCCGGTCGGCGAAAGCGATCCTGGAGCGCCGCGAGCCCGGGCGGCCGTGGTCGTCGAGCAGCCCGACCCCCACCTTCCGCAACCCGTCGAGCCCGGCTTCGATGTCGTCCACGCGCACGGCGACATGATGCAGGCCGCCACCGGTGCGCGCCACGAACCGGGAGATCGCGCGGTTGTCGCCGGTCGTCGAGCCGGGCCCCTCGCCCGGACGTCCGTCCGAGGTCAGGATGTCCTCGAGCAGCTCGACGTCGGCACCCCCCCGGCGCAGGAACGTGACGAGCAGCGCACCGGCCTGCACCGGCTGCCCGCCGTGGGTGACGACACCGTAGGTGTCGCTGGAGAAGACCTCGGTCGGCGTCGTGAACTGGGTGTCGACCTGGCGGCTCTCGTGCCCGAACCCCAGCGCGCCGAAGACGGCGACGAGTGCCGCGGAGTCGCCCGTGGCGATGCCGATGTGGTCGAGGCCCGGCCCGTCGCCCGCGGCGACCGACGTGGGCCCGGCCACCCGCAGCGGCACCCCGCACACCGTGACGCGGCCGTCGGCGTCGACCGGGTGGCCGGTCCCGGCGAGGGCGTCGGCGAGCCCGGCGGGATCGTCGGAATGCACGGTGAGCAGGGTCGGGCCGGTGCGTCCACCGTCGGACCTGTCGTGCACCGCGAGCGCGACGTCGTCCAGGAGGTAGCGGCCGGGGCCGTCGCCGGGGAGCCCGAGACCGTCGCCCAGGAGTCGGTGCGTGGCCTCCCGGTCGGCGGACGCGATGTCGATGGTCAGCACGTCAGCGCATCCGGAACACGGGCGGTCGCTTGGCCAGGAACGCGTCGACCCCTTCGCGGTAGTCGTCGCTCTCGACGGCGCGCAGCGGCAACGACGACGCCTCCTCGTCGGGCACGTCCTCGCCCGCGACGATCTTCTCGATCAGCAGCTTCGCCCCGCGGACCGAGACCTGCGACCGGCCGGCGATCGTCGTCGCGAAGTCGGCCGTGGTCTTCTGCAGGTCGGCGGGCTCGACGAGCCGGTCGATCAGGCCGACCCGCAGGGCGTGCGCGGCGTCGACCCGCTCGCCGGAGAACAGCAGGTACTTGGCGAAGGCGGGGCCCGTCGTCGCGACGAGGCGACGGGTCGAGTCGAACCCGTAGACGATGCCCAGCTTGGCCGGGGTGATCGCGAACTCCGCGGACGAGTCGGCGAAGCGCATGTCGCAGGCCAGCGCCAGCTCGCAGCCGCCGCCGATGCAGAACCCCTGCACCATCGCGATCGACGGCTTCGCCATGCCCGACAACGCGTGTGCCGCCGCCTCGACCCGTTCCCCGTAGTCGCGGGCACTCTCGGCAGTCGCGCGGCGAGTGCGGAACTCGCCGATGTCGGCGCCCGCACAGAAGTGCGGCCCGGCGCCGCGCAGCACGAGCACCTTCACCGACTCGTCGGCGTCCGCCTCTGCGGCCAGCGCCGGGATCGACGACCACATCTCGTGGGACATGGCGTTGCGCTTCTCGGGCCGGTCGATCACGAGCTCGGCGACGTCGCCGTGCCGGTCGAGGCGAAGTCCTGCCATCAGTTCCGAACCTCCGTCTTCTCCTCGACGACCCCGTCGGCGACGAGGGCGTCGATCTCCGCGTCCGTACGGCCCAGTCCCCGCAGCACCTCGCGGGAGTGCTGGCCGAGCAGTGGCGCGGGGGTCCGCACCGACGCGGGCGTCTCCGACATCTTCGCGGGCACCCCCAGCGCGTGCATGGGCCCGATCACGGGGTGCGTCACGTCGAGGACCATCTCCCGAGCGGCGACCTGGGCCTGCGCCAGGGCCTCGCTGTAGGTGAGGACGGGCCCGCCCGGCACCCCGGCCCGGTCGAGCGCGGCGACCCAGTGCGCGGTCGGCCGCGTCGAGAGGATCTCCTGCAGCTCCGCGGTCAGCTGGTCGACATGTCGCGGCCGGTCGCGCACGTCCTTGTACTCCGGGCGGTCGCGCAGGTCGGGCCGTTCGAGCACGTCGTCGCAGAGGCGCTGCCAGAGCCGGTCGTTGTTCGCCCCGACGGTGACGTACCCGTCCTGGGTGCGGAACGCCTGGTAGGGCGCGTTGAGCCGGTGCCGGCTGCCCTCGGGGCGCGGCTCCTCGCCGTTGCCCCACCACGCCCCGGCCTCCCAGACCGTGAGCGCGAGCCCCGCGTCGACGAGCGCGACGTCGATGTACTGCCCGCCGCCCTCGCGGAGTCGTCGGATGTACGCCGCGAGCACGGCGGTCGCCGCCGTCATCCCGGCGACGAGGTCGTTGACGGCGACGCCGAACTTGGCCGGCTCCCCGCCCGGCTCGCCGGTCATGCGCAGGAAGCCCGTCATGCCCTGGGCGATGATGTCGAACCCGGCGCGGTGGCTCTCCGGGCCGGTCTGCCCGAACCCCGTCACGGAGCAGTAGACGACGTCGGGATTGAGCGCCCTGGCCGCCGCGTAGTCGAGACCCAGCCTGGCCATCACGCCGGGCCGGAAGTTCTCGACGACGACGTCCGCCCTCGCGACGAGGTCGCGGGCGACGGCCCGGCCCTCCTCGCGGGACAGGTCGAGCGCCAGTGAGCGCTTGTTGCGGTTGGGCATCGCCGACGGGTAGCTCTCGCCGTTGACGAACGGCGCCATGTGCCGGGACTCGTCGCCCGTGCCGGGCCGCTCGATCTTGACGACGTCGGCGCCGTAGTCGGCAAGGATCATCGTGCAGTACGGCCCCGACAGGTAGCGGGTGAAGTCGACGACGACGACGTCGGTGAGCGGTTGCAAGAGGGCTCCCCCCATCTCGACCTTCAGGCGGCGGCCCCACGGTGGCACAGGAACGGCACGAGGATGCAGCTCAGCGACGTCGTCACGGTCGATCAGGTCGACCCGACGCAGGTGCTCCGCATCCACTGGACGACGGCGCGTGGTACCGGGCCTACGTCGCGGCGGGCGAAGAGGCGATACTCGCGCTCCACCCCGCCGACGAGCGGGTCCGCCACCTTCCGGAGGAGCTGATGCCATGACCGCGCCGGACCCGCGCTGCTCGTTCTGCGGCAGGGGCGCCGACGAGGTGCACCGCCTGGTCGTCGGCGTCGACGCCGCCATCTGCGACGAGTGCATCCGCACCGCGAGCCAGGCCGTCGAGGAGGCCGACGAGCAGCCGTGAGCCCGCGGGGTCAGCGGGCGTTGTGGAAGATGATCCCCAGTACGTGCCGGTCGCCGCTGTGCACGGCGCTGACCCCGTGCCGCAGCTGCACCTTGTGGAACCCCCGGCTGCCCCGCCGCGGCCGGTGCCGGACCGGGAAGATCACCGCCTCGCCCTGGCCGGGGCGCAGCACCGTCGCGCGGGACTGCTGGCGGGGCCGCTGCTCGACGAACACGCTCTCGCCGCCCGTGAAGTCCTCGTCCGGGCGGCCCAGCATGATCAGGAACTGCAGCGGGAAGGTCACGTCGCCGTAGACGTCCTGGTGCAGGCAGTTGTAGCCCCCGGGGCCGTAGCGCAGCAGCAGTGGCGTCGGCCGGTCCTGACCCGCCGCGGCGCACCGGGCGAGCAGACCGTCGAGGTCCTCGGGAAAGGTCTGCTCGCCCAGCAGGGGCGCCCACCGGTTCGCGATCGCGGCCAGCGGCGGGTAGAGCTCCTTCCGCAGCGTCTGCACCAGCGGCGGGAGCGGATCGGCGAAGTAGCGGTAGCTGCCCTCGCCGAAGGCGTGCCGGGCCATGACGACGGTGCTGCGGAAGCGCGCGTCGTCGTCGAACATCGCGACGATGTCCGCGCACTCCTTCGGGGTCAGCAACGGGCCGGTCGTCGCGACGCCCTCCTCGTCGAGGGCGTGGGCGATCGCGGGCCAGTCGAGCTGCACGGGTGTGCCTCCGTCCGGTCGGGTGCCGTGCAGAACCCCGCCGGCCCGGTTCCGTTGCACCCGGCCGTGACGCTGCGGTGCCGTGACGCTGCGGTCAGCGCGGCCGCTGGAAACTGACGGACTCGGGGCGGACGACGAGCACGACGCGGTCGGCCGCATCGGCGGGCGGCCTGGGTGGACGCGAGTACCGCTGCGCGAGGGTCACGTAGAACGCGCCGGTCGGGTCCTCGTCGACGCGCTCCACCGTTCCCCGCACCTCCAGGTACCGCGACGGGTTGTCCGGGTCCACGACCGACATCGCGACCCGCGGTTCCGCGGCCACGTTGCGGAACTTCGCCCGCCTGCTGGTGTGGGTGAACAGCAGATGGGTGCCGTCCCAGAGGAACCACATGGGGTTGACCTGCGGCGCGCCGTCGCGCCGGGCGGTCGCGAGATGCCCGAGGAGCGGTCGCTCCAGCAGGTCGGCGAACTCGGTGGGGACGACGTCGGTCATGCCGCACGCTCCGGGGTCTCGTGGCCGACGCGGCTCATGTCGGGGTAGCGCTCGCCCGCCGGGCGCAGCGCGTCCAACCGGGCGACGTCGGCGTCGGTGAGGGTGACGTCGAGTGCCGCGGCGTTCTCCTCGAGGTACTCGATGCGCTTGGTGCCGGGGATGGGGACGACGTCGTCGCCCTTCGCGAGCAGCCACGCGAGCGCCACCTGCCCAGGGGTGACCCCGTGCTCCCGCGCGACCTCGGCGACGGTCTCGACCGCGGTGAGGTTGCGGGCGAGGTTCTCGCCCTGGAAGCGCGGCATGGTGGCGCGCATGTCCTTGTCGCCCAACGGCGTATCCCCCGACACGCGGCCGGTCAGGATCGCGCGGCCCAGCGGGCTGAACGGGACGAGGCCGATGCCGAGCTCACGGGCCGTCGGGACGACGTCGTCCTCGAGCTCGCGGGTGAACAGCGACCACTCCGACTGCAACGCGGCGATCGGGTGCTCGGTGACCGCCCGGCGCAGGGTCGGCGCGGTGGCCTCCGACAACCCCAGGTGTCGGACGAGCCCGGCCTGCACCAGCTCGGCCATCGCTCCGACGGAGTCCTCGATCGGCACCGTCGGGTCCGGGCGGTGCAGGTAGTAGAGATCGACATGGTCGACGCCGAGCCGGCGCAACGACGCCTCGCAGGCCTCGCGGGCTCGCTCGGGGCGGCCGTCGAGCCCGCCGGGCCGGCCGTCGGAGCCGACGACGATGCCGAACTTCGTCGCGAGCACGACCTCGTCGCGACGGGTGCGCAGGACCTCGGCGAGCAGCTCCTCGTTGTGCCCGCTGCCGTAGACGTCGGCGGTGTCTAGGAACGTCACGCCGATGTCGATGGCGCGGTTGAGGGTGGCGAGCGACGCGTCGCGGTCGGCGGGGCCGTAGGCCTGGCTCATGCCCATGCAGCCGAGGCCGAGCGCGCTGACGGTCAGGGAACCGAGGGTTCGGGTGGGAAGGGGCACGTCCGACCACGCTATGCCCACCCGGCGCACCCTGCGGGTGTGACGCCCGTCTCCCGAGTGGGTGTCGCCGTGTCGGGCCAGAATCGTCGGGACGTCGAGGTTCGAGGAGGAACCGTTGATGGCCGAGCCGATCGTGTTCGACATGCCGCGTACCGACCGCGTGGTGCAGGGGGCCGGTGCCGTCCACGCGATCGGCGACGAGCTGCGGCGCCGCGGCCTCTCCCGCGCCTACCTGGTCACGGGCCGGACCGTCGGCTCGAGCGCCCACTTCCGCGACCTCGTCGACGAGCTGGGCGACTTGGCGGTCGGCGTCTACGACCGGGTGCTCGCGCACAACCCCGTCGACCGGGTCGCCGAGCTGGTGGTGCAGGCCCGCGAGTCGGGTGCCGACGTGCTGATCGCCGTCGGCGGCGGTTCACCGGTCGACGCCGCGAAGCTCGCCGCACTCGGTGTGGCGCACGGGATCACGACCGTCGAGGGGCTCGCGGAGTACGCGCTCGTCTTCGAGTACCCCGACACCGTGCGGATCCGACCGCTCGAGGCCACCCCACTCCCGACGTTCGCCGTCCCGACGACGCTCTCGGCCGCCGAGTGGGACGGCTTCTGCGGCTCGGTCGACCACGAGCGCGACACCAAGGACCTCACCTCGTACCTCGAGCTCACGCCGCAGGTCGTGTTCCTCGATCCCGAGTTCGCCGCGCACACGCCGCGCGACCTGTGGGCACAGACCGGCGTGCGCGCGCTCGACCACGCCGTCGAGATCTCCTACGCGAACAACGCGCATCCGTTCACCTCGGCCCTCACGACGGGTGCGCTGCGCCTGCTCGCCGCGAACCTGCCGCGCTCGGTCGCGGACCCCCACGACCACGAGGCCGCCCTGAACTGCCAGATCGCGGCCTGGATGTCGATCATCGGCGTGCACAACGTCTCGCTCGGGCTCTCGCACGCCATCGGCCACCAGCTGGGCGCGCTCGGCATTCCGCACGGCGTGACGTCGTGCATCATGCTGCCGCACGTCATGCGGTTCCTGGAGCCGGTGACGCAGGAGGCACAGGCACGCATGGCGACCACGCTCGTCGAGGCCGGCGTCGCCGCACCCGGCGAGGCGGCCGCCGACGCGCTGGACCGGTTGCTCGACGACCTCGGCGTACCGCGTCGCGTCTCCGACTACGGCATCTCGCGCGAGAAGATCCCGGTCGTCGCGAAGACGTCCATGGGCGACCTGGTGGTGCGCGAGTCGCCCCGGCCCGTCGACGAGGCGACCATCACCCGGCTGCTCGAGACGGTGTGGTGAGCGCGCCGGCGCCGAGCCCGAGCGCCTGCTCCAGGTCGGCCAACGCCTGCTCCGCGCTGGTCACCTTGATCGCGAGCATCCCCAGCGCCGCGGCCGGCTTGCAGTTGATGCCGAGGTCGTCGAGGTAGACGCACTCCTCGGGGCGGACCCCCAGCGCGTCGCAGGCCATCGTGTAGACGCGGGGGTCGGGCTTGCGGACACCCACCTTGCTGCTCTCGACGACGTGGTCGAACCGCGCCATCACCGCAGCGATCGCCTCGGCCTTCCGGGCGGTCGGCGACATCTGCGCGCCGTGCCCGGCCGGGACGTTGTTGGTGATGCAGCCGAGGCGGTAGCCCATGGCGCGCAGGCGGTCGAGCGCCTCGACGAGCGCCGGGCGCAGGTCGCCGGAGAGCAGGGCGAGCACGTCGCGGCCGGGGAGGTCGTAGCCGAGCGCCCGGGCCTCCTCGGCGAACAGCGTGTCGAACCGCGCCTCGTCGATCTCGGCGCGCTCGAACTGCGCCCAGGCGTTCGTGTCGGGGTTGACGGTGTTGATCCGGCGGACGAGATCGCGCGGCAGTCCGCGTTCGGCCTCCATGCGGTTGAAGGCGTCGAACGGGGACGTGGTGATCACGCCCCCGAAGTCGAACACGACGGTCGTGCGGGTCATCCGGTCTCCTCGTTCTTCGCGGCCTGCTCACGTGCGCGCTTGCGCCGCTTGCCCTCGTGCATCGCCTGGACCCGGGGCACCGGGATGGTGTGCCCGAGCTCGACGAGATCGTCGGGCAACGGCTGCGGCTCCGGCATCGCATCACGCCACGGGTCGGCGTCGCCCAACAGGTCCGCGACCGTCGCGACGGTGAAGTCACGCGGGTGCACGTCCCCGAGGTCGGACCACGCCACCGGGAACGACACCGGCAGCCCCGGCCGGGCGCGCGGGCTGTAGGCGGCGACGATCGTCGCCCCGCCGACGCGCGTCGGGTCCAGGAACACCTTGCCGTCCCGGTCGTCCTTGATGAACGCCGTCGTCGCGACCGACGGGTCGACCGCCTCGGCCCGGGCCGCCAGCGCGCGGGTGGCGGCGGCCGTGTCGTCGAACTCCGGGTCGCCGGCCAGCGGGACGACGATGTGCAGCCCCTTCGCGCCGCTCGTCTTCACCGCCGCCGACAGGTTCGACTCGGCCAGCGCCAGTTCGACGAGCCGCGCCGCCCGCACGACCGCGGCGAAATCGTCACCCTCCGGCGGGTCGAGGTCGAGCACCAGCTGCCGGGCGTGCCGGTCGCCCACACGCATCAGCGTCGGGTGGTACTCGATCGCGCGCTGGTTGGCGAACCACAGCAGGCCGCGCCGGTCGTCGACGAGGGCGTAGGAGACCTGGCGTTGCGACGTCTGCGCCCACACCGTCGTCGACCGCATCCACTCGGGCGCGTACTTCGGCAGGTTCTTCTGCATGAACGGCGGCGACCCCGGGCGGGCGCGGATCACCGAGAGCGGGCGGTCGCGCAGCTCGGGGAGGATGCGGTCCGCGACGGCGTAGAGGTGGTCGACGAGGTCGCGTTTCGTGGCTCCGGCGCCGTCGAACAGCGGCTGGTCGAGGTTGGTCAGCTCGACGCCGTCACGCGTCTCTGCGGGGCCGCGGACCATCGGGGACCTCCCGTGTCGGAGATGTCCGTTCCTACCAGGCCCGCTCGTGCGGCGCCGTCGCCCTGTCGTGGGCGAGCTGGCGGGCAAGGGCGGCGAATTGGGTCCAAAGACCTGCCGGGCGGCCGACCACAAGGCGCCGAAGATATTACGCTTTTCGGTGCAATGACTTCTTCTGCTCGGCTGATCGATGCGACGTGAGACGTCAATGTGCAGGCCAGAGCCCTGTCGGCGGTGTGACGCGTGGCGGTGGGAGAGGTTGCGTCGATATCCGACGAACTTCGACCGCCGTACGGCGCAACTTTTCACGGCGTCGTAACAGGAGTTTTTCAGGGAACGACCGAGTGGCAATCGGAGTGACGCACTCCCCTCGACTTCTCCGAAAACAACGACGACCCCGGCCCCGACCGGGCGTCTCATCCGGAAGGACCACTCGGTGCACAAGAACCTTCGTCGCAGTGCCTACGTGGCGGCTCTCTCGAGCAGCCTCTTGTTGATGGGCGGCGCGGTCGCCCAGGCCGCCGGACCGGGTGGGGGTGGCGGCCAGGGCGGCGGTAGCCAATCCGGTCAGCAGGGCGGCGGTCAGCAGGGCGGCGGTCAGCAGGGCGGCGGCCAGCAAGGCGGCGGCCAGGGTGGCGGCGGCCAGCAAGGCGGTGGCGGTCAGCAGGGTGGCGGCCAGCAGGGCGGCGGCCAGCAAGGCGGCGGCCAGCAAGGCGGTGGCGGTCAGCAGGGCGGTGGCGGTCAGCAGGGCGGCGGCGGTCAGCAGGGTGGCGGCCAGGGTGGCAGCGGCCAGCAGGGTGGCGGCGGCCAGCAAGGCG